>DGQR01000070.1:0-4379 GCA_002390825.1 Rhodoferax sp. UBA4409 | reverse complement strand
TACACCGGGCCGTTGACTGAACCAGCGCGCTTCAAGGCGGAGGGTGGGCAGTCCATGCCTCGCGCCCAGATGCCCGCCAAAACGACCGAAGTCAAGGTGCGCAAGCCCTCATCACATAGCAATCACTGAATTTTTTTTCCGGAGTTAACGAATGAAACCCAAGTACATCACTTCTCGCCAAATCTTTGTTTTGGTTGCTCTGACCCTGTCAGCGTCGGCTTTTGCGGCTGGAAAGCACGCCGGTGGGCATGGCCATGCTGACGAGGAAACCGCAATTGGCAAACCAGGTGTTGCCTCCAAGGTAACGCAGACCATCAATGTCGATATGACGGATAACATGCGTTACACACCCTCATCTATTCAGGTCAAGCAAGGAGAGACGGTCCGCTTTGTTGTCAAGAATCAAGGAAAGGTCAAGCACGAATTGAGTCTGGGCACCCAGAAGGAATTGCTCGAGCATCTGGAGCAGATGAAAAAATTCCCAGATATGGAACATGACGAACCTGGCAAAGTGACACTATCTCCAGGACAGCAAGGCGAAATTGTTTGGCAATTCACGAAGACTGGAACCGTAAATTTTGCCTGCTTGATGCCAGGCCACTACGAAGCTGGGATGAAGGGCGCGATCAAGGTTGGCAAGAAGTAATTTCATTACAGGAAAGGGCTGCTGAAATGACTGACAAAAACAGTTCAAAAAATTCAACGAGGCGGTTGCTATTGTTGGGAATAGCTTCAATGTGCTCGTCCTCAATTGCTATTGCAGCCAGCCCAAACGCTATAGCTATACAAGTCTGGAAAGACCCTAACTGTGGCTGTTGCAAAGACTGGATTATTCATTTAGAAAAGAATAATTTTTCTTTGAAAGTAAACGATCAAGGTAATAACGCAGCGCGGGCTCGACTGGGTATGCCTCAAAAGTTCGCTTCATGTCATACAGCTCTGGTCGGTGGATATGTGATTGAGGGGCATGTGCCAGCCGAAGACATTCAACGTTTACTCAAAGAAAAACCACAAGCGTTAGGTCTTGCCGTTCCGGGGATGCCTATCGGATCTCCTGGAATGGACGGTCCTGTCTACGGCGCAAGGCGTGACGCGTATCAAGTCTTGCTAATCCAAAAAGACGGATCATCAAAAGTTTTTAACTCTTACTCATGAGGAAAATATGAAAAATATTCAAACCAAAATTGCAACTTTACTATTGACCATTGGTGCGGCTCTTCCCTTAAGCAGTTTTTCCCAAGCTGTCATGGATCACAGCAAGATGAACATGTCTCAAATGACGCCGTCTTTAACCGACGGAGAGGTCAAGAAAATTGATCTCGAAACTGGCAAGGTCACGATCAAACACGGCGAAATCAAACATATGGATATGCCGGGAATGACAATGGTATTTACTGCTAAAGATAAGAGTTTATTGACCAGCATCAAGCCAGGCGAAAAAATTAAGTTTATGGTGATCAATGAAGGTGGCAAGATGATCGTCACTGACATCCAGCTAGTTCAGTAAGAAAACGTCGCTGCATCGAAAATGTGCAGGGCTCCCTGTTCATTGGGCGTCATAGCCTGTTGTGCAAATTGGCCCATGCATCAATGGATCCTATCCGTCAGCACTGGATAGGATGTGTGGTAGCGGTCATTGGCCTATGACCGAACTGACCGGCTGCCGAGCCTGATGGTTAAAGATCGACCGACCGCTACTGGCAGAAAGCCCACAAATGACTGCGGGACACGACCGGCAGCAACCGCTACAAACAAGTCAACGTCTTAAAAGATGTGACCGGCTGCAATGGGTCGGAAGCTGGCATTGGACCGGCTTGGGACGAGCGACAGCAACCAGCCTTTACAGGGCATGAGCCACAAACGCTCCTACCCCAACACCCATCACGCTTACCCCGCCTGCATGGGCTGTGCGTGGAGCTGGATGCCCAGCGCCGCCGTGACTTTCAGGATCGTGGCAAAGCTGGGGTTGCCCTCCCCTGACAACGCCTTGTAGAGGCTGTCCCTGCCCAGGCCCGTACGCGCGAAAGTTGCGACATGCCCTTGGCCCGGGCAATGGTGCCCAGGGCCTTGGCAGCATCATCCCCTGCCTCTTGCAGGCAGGCCTCCATATAGAGCGCCATGTCCTCTTCGGTCTTGAGGTGTTGGGCGCTGTCCCATTTCCGCAGTTTGAGTGCAGTCATCGGTTACCCCTTCAGTTGGCGCATAGATCGTTTTTATGGCGCTCTGTATCCATTGAGATACATTGCTGTCCATGCCGCCAAGCGGTGAAGCGGGTTCAACCCGCCATCGCCGCCACCGGCATCTGCAGCAGCGTGCTGGCCGGCGCCAGCGCCATGCGGTGGTGGGCGTCGGCGCGGGGCAGCAGGCGTTCAAAGTAGAACTGCGCGGTTTGCAGCTTGGCCTGGTAGAACGCCGCTGACTCTGGCCCCTGGCCGCTGTGCAGGGCCTGCTCGGCGCGCTGGGCCATCAGCGCCCAGTGGTAGGCCATCATCACGTAGCCGCAATACATCAGGTAGTCCACCGACGACGCGCCCACTTGCTCCGGGTCGGCCTTGGCCTTGAGCATGAGGCGCAGGGTGAGCGTATTCCATTGCACGGCGCGGCGCGCCAGGGCGCGGGCCATGCGGCCACGCAAGCCCCCAGCCAGCAGGCCCGGCCGGGCCAGCACCCACATCTGGGCGGTGAAGTCGCGCACGCACTGGCCGCGCGTTTGCAGCAGCACCTTGCGCCCCAGCAGGTCCAGCGCCTGGATGCCGGTGGTGCCTTCGTACAGCGTGGCAATGCGGGCATCGCGCGCGATCTGCTCCATGCCATGCTCGCGGATGTAACCGTGCCCGCCGTACACCTGCATGCCCAGGTTGGCGGCTTCCAGGCCCATTTCGGTCAAAAAGCCCTTGAGGATGGGGGTGAAGAAACCCAGTTCGCCGTCGTGGCGCTTGTAGCCGGCCTGGTCGCCGGCCCAGGCAGCGGCAAACATCTTGTCGGCCAGTTGCGCGGCGCCGTAGATCATGGCGCGGCCACCTTCGGCGATGGCTTTTTGGGTGAGCAGCATGCGCCGCACGTCGGGGTGCCAGACGATGGCGTCGGCCACCTGCTCGGGCTCCTTTTTGCCCGAGAGCGCGCGCATGGAACGGCGCTCGCAGGCATAGGCCAGCGCGCCCTGGTAAGCCAGCTCGGCATGGGCCACGCCCTGGATGGCGGTGCCGATGCGCGCGGTGTTCATGAAGGTGAACATGGCCTCCAGCCCCTTGTTCGGTTCACCGATCAGGGTGCCGATGGCGCCGTCGAAATTGAGCACCGCCGTGGCACTGGCGCTGATGCCCATCTTGTGCTCGATCGAGCCGCAGTGCACCGCGTTGCGCGTGCCTAAAGCACCACCCTCGCCCACCAGAAACTTGGGCACGATGAACAGCGAAATGCCGCGCGTGCCGGCGGGCGCCTCGGGCAGGCGCGCCAGCACGATGTGCACGATGTTGTCGGTCAAGTCGTGCTCGCCGCTGGAGATGAAGATCTTGGTGCCGGTGATGGCGTAGCTGCCGTCGCCCAGCGGTTTGGCCTGGGTCTTGACCTGCGCCAGGTCAGAGCCGCACTGCGGCTCGGTCAGGCACATGGTGCCGCCCCACTCGCCCGCCACCAGCTTGGGCAGGTACTGCTGGCGCATGGCCTCGGTGCCGTACTGCAAGATGGTGTTGATGCAGCCGATGCTCAGACCGGGGTACATGCTGAAGGCCCAGTTGGCCGTGCCCATCATCTCGCTCTTGAGCAGGTTGAGCGACACGGGCAGGCCCTGCCCGCCGTAAGCCGTGGGGAACGACAGGCCCTGCCAGCCGCCCTCGACGAACTGCGCATACGCCGCTTTGAAGCCCTTGGGCGTGGTGACCTCGCCCGCCTGAAAGTGGCAGCCCTCTTCGCCGCCCGAGACGTAGAGCGGCGCCAGCACCTCTTCGCAGTAGGTGGCGGCGGCCTCCAAAATGGCGTCCACCACCTCGGGCGAGGCGTCTTCGCCGCTGCCCAGCGCGCGGTAGTGCGCCGGGTAGTCGAACACCTCGTTCATCACAAAGCGCATGTCGCGCAGCGGGGCTTTGTAGTTCAACATGCTCATTTCTCCAGAATGGCCACGACGCCCTGGCCGCCAGCGGCGCAGATGGAAATCAAACCGCGCCCGCTGCCTTTTTGCGCGAGCAGCTTGGCCAGCGTGGCCACAATGCGCCCGCCGGTGGCGGCAAACGGGTGACCGGCGGCGAGCGAGCTGCCGTTCACATTGAGTTTGCTGCGGTCAATGGCGCCCAGCGGCTGCGCCAGGCCGAGCTTGTCGCGGCAAAACGCCGGGTCTTCCCACGCCTGCAGGGTGCACAGCACCTGGGCGGCAAAGGCTTCGT
>DGQR01000071.1 GCA_002390825.1 Rhodoferax sp. UBA4409 | reverse complement strand
CATCTGCGATGTGCGCCGCATACGCGCCAGCGTAGAGCGCCATGGCGAGCGCTTCGCGGCCAAGGTGCTGTCCGACGCGGAACTGGCCACCTGGAAGGCCCGCAGCGAGCGCTGGCCTGAACGCGGTTTGCGTTATCTGGCCACGCGCTTCAGCGCCAAAGAGGCCTTCAGCAAAGCCATCGGGCTGGGCATGCGCATGCCCATGAGCTGGAAGCTGTGCGAGATTGCCAACGAGCGCAGCGGCAAGCCGGTCATCGTGTTGCATGGCGAGCTGAAGACCTGGTTTGAAGCCCAAAGGCTGCAGGCCCACATCACTGTGACGGACGAAACCGACTATGCCGCCAGCTTCTGTGTAGTGGAAACCCGCTGAAAATATGAATAAAAATAGCCGCTGGCGCTCATAGAATATGCGCGAGTAGCTCCTGAATTGATAGCAAACAACACCATGACATTCCACGCCCCTCTGATCATCGATATCGCCGGCACCAGCCTCACCGCCGTGGACCGCAAGCGCTTGAAGCACCCACTGGTGGGTGGCATGATTCTGTTTGCCCGCAACTGGCAAAACCGCGAGCAACTCACAGCGCTGTGCCGCGACATCAAGAAAGTGCGCGCGGATTTGCTGATCTGCGTGGACCATGAAGGTGGCCGTGTGCAGCGCTTCAAGACCGATGGTTTCACCCACCTGCCGCCCATGCGCGCCTTGGGTGAGATGTGGATGCGTGACATCGTGCCTACCACCTCCGCCAAGAAGGCTGGCGCCTTGGACGCTACCAACGCGGCCACCGCCACCGGCTATGTGCTGGGCGCCGAGTTGCGCGCCTGTGGCGTGGATATGAGCTTCACGCCGGTGCTGGACCTCGACTACGGCGAAAGCAGTGTCATCGGCGACCGCGCCTTTGCCCGCGACCCGCGTGTGGTGAGCATGCTGGCCAAGAGCCTGATGCACGGCCTGCAAAAAAGCGGCATGGCGAACTGCGGCAAGCACTTCCCCGGCCATGGCTTCGTGAAAGCCGACTCCCACATCGACATCCCGGTAGACAAACGCGGCCTCAAAGCCATTTTGGCGGACGACGCTGCACCCTACCGCTGGCTCAACACCGTGACCAGCAGTGTGATGCCCGCTCACGTGATTTACCCCAAGGTTGACAGTCGCCCTGCCGGTTTTTCGAGCGTGTGGCTGAACGACATCTTGCGCGGCCAGTTGGGCTTTACCGGCGCCATCTTCAGTGACGACCTGTCCATGGCCGGTGCCCGCTTGATCGATGGCAAAACCGTGAGCTACACCGAAGCGGCTGTGGTGGCGTTGAACGCAGGCTGCGACTTGGTGCTCTTGTGCAACCAGTCCATGGCCAATGCCGAGGGTGGTGGCAAGGCGGTGGACGAGCTGATTGACGGTCTGACAGAAGCCCAGCTCAAGGGCCAGTGGCAGGCACTGGAGGCGAGCGAAGCCCGCCGCCGCGCATTGCTGCCCACCAGTCCTGCCATGGCGTGGGACGACCTCATGGTGCACCCCGACTACATGCAGGCACTGGACTGGATCGCCTGAAAGCCTGAGCCGCGCCGGCCATGGACTTTGCCGCGCTGATCTATCACCGCCAAGAGTTTCTAGACGGGCAGTGGTGGTTGCCTCTTACGGCGCAGCTGGTGCATTTCAACCTTGCGCACGGCATGTCCAATGCGATGGTCGCGCTGGTGTTGGCCGCGCTATTCCGGCCGATGCTGGTTTGGGTACAGCAGTGCGCCTTGATTTTGGGAAGCGCATTCGCCGTTGCTGTGGTCGTGGTGTCTGATGCGAACTGCGCCTACTACGCCGGCGCCTCTGGCGCGCTGTACGGGTGGGCCGCGGGCGGGTGTCTGATGACGATTTTTTCCCGGAGCGTCAGCTCACAACCCCACCGGCGGATCGCACTTTTTGTGTTGTGCCTGTTGGTGGTGCGGTTGGTGGCGATGCAGTGGGCCGGGGTCGGCGCTACAGCGTGGGGCTTTCCAGTCTATCTACCCGCTCATTGGGCAGGGCTTGTTGGCGGACTTGTGATGGCTAGTTTCTTCATGCGCAGGAAGACGACGCCTGCGCAGACCACGCATCGCCAGCAGCGCGACTAGCGCTAGCTCCCATCCCGACATCGTGCCGCCCCCGCCACCCCCACCGCTGCTACTTGCGGTGGCAAGGGTCGCGGAGTTAATGGTAAGCGTGATAGTTTGCGGCATGCCCGAGCGGCTGGTATCGCTGGGGGTGACGGTGAAGCTATAGGTTCCGAGCACGGGGATACTCCAACGGAAGCGGCCTGTGCTGCTGAGTGTCGCCCCTGCGGGTAGCCCGGAGCTGGAGAACGTGACCGTATCCGAGTCTGCATCAACGGCGGTAAAGTCAAATTGGAGGTCGATGCCTTCGGTACCAGTTTGCGTGGGCGCCGACGTCATGGAAGGTGGAGTGTTTGACGCAGAGCCCTCGCTCACCTGCAAGGCCTTGACCGCTGCAAAGGCATCCAACATGCCGGTGCCGCAGGTGGTCAATGATGCGCAAACAGTCCCAGACCGGAAGGGGCGGGTGTTGTTCTTCAACAGCGCTGCAATTTGTGCTGGTGTCAGGGTAGGCTTGATTTGTAGCAGGAGTGCGGCGGCTGCGGCAACATGCGGCGCAGCCATGCTGGTGCCGCTTTTGAGCAAGATCGCATCGCTCTGAGGCATGGTCCGGCCCGTGTTGTCGGTGGAAAAAATGCTGGAGCCGGGTGCACTGAGGGCGACTTGCGCACCGACGTTGGCAAAGCTTGATTTCTCTCCCGTGATGGTGTGGGCGGTAACCGCAATCACGCCGCTGCAATTCGCGGGTGAAGAGACCGGGCCCCCGTCGTCATTCCCGGCCGACACCACCACGGTGGTGCCTGCCGTCACAACTGCGTTGACGGCATCCCTATACGAGTCGGAGCAGCTTCCCGTGCTACCCAGGCTCATGTTGATGACTTTGGCGATATTCGGGTTGGTGACGCCATTCACTTGGCGAAGGCCTGCAGCCCAATACATGCCTTCCTGAATATCCGATGAGTAACCACCGCATACCCCCAGCACCCGCACCGGCAGAATCTTGGCACCGTAAGCGCCACCGATAACGCCGCTGCTGTTATTGGCAACTGCGGCAATGGTTCCTGCGACATGGGTACCGTGCCAGCTGGAGTCCTCCACTGCACAATCGCTCACGTTGGAATTCCAGTCTCCAGGGTCTGTGGGGTTGTCGTCACGCCCGTCTCCGTCATTCGCCGTTGTAAACGTAGTGTTGATGGGCGGGTTATCGGCCGAAATGAAATCGTAGCCTTGTAGCACGTTGGCCGCCAAGTCCGGATGGGGGCGATAGCCCGAGTCCAATACCGCAACGATCACCCCCGCACCCGTCACCGGGGTGCTGGATCCGATCATCCGATCCCATGCGAGCTGGAAATTGGCCCCGCCGACCGCGCCCGCAGGTGATTTGAGGTTCCATAAGCTGCTGAAAAACGTGTCGTTCGGCGTCAGGTGCGCTTGCACGCGTTCATCAATCTCGACGTACTCCACCGCAGGGTCTTTGGCCAGCTTGGCGATGACCGACCGCATTTCCGGCCGGGTCAAGGGGGCGCCGGTGCTCGCCACCTGGATGCCGTTGTAGATGGTTTTCAGGTGGCGCAGGTTCAATTCGTGCCCGGCCACAGTGCTGGCCGTGCGCTCTTTCAAACCTTGAACACGTTCTTTATCGCTGGTCTCTGCGAAGAGGTGAGCGGCTTTGGACTCTTTGGGGGTCTTGAATTTGATGATCAACCGGCTGTATGTCGCCCCCTCCAAGGAGGCGGCGGTGCGGGCGGCTTTGGCCGGTGGGCCCTCAGTGAGGGGCAGAGCAGCAAGCGCGGGTATCGCTCCTAGGGTGAGGGCGCTAAGGGTGGCGTTTCTAAGTAAACGCAAATAAGGAGTCATCGCAAGTGTCCCTAATTTCGCATAGCTTTGGCATCCAACTCGGCATACCGCACTCCGGGGGCCTTTGCGAGTTTTGCCACAAGGTCTTGGGTCGTCTGCCCGGGTTGTGGAGTGATGGCGAGCAAACAGCTGGTCGCTGAAATCTTTCCCACAAATACGATGGATGCAGCCCCGGTGGACGCTGAGAGGCTCCGCACCAGTGCTGCGGGATCCTCAGGGATGGGTTCGTGAGTGCCCACCATTAGGCGCACCGCTTGCGTGGCGACAGGTGCCGTTGCTGAAGCAGCGTTTGGGCTGATGGACGGGCCCAATCCGCAGCCTGAGAGGGCCGTTAAAAGCGCCAAAAAAATGCCAAAAGTGAACAGTTTCACAATGCTCCCTCGCATGTGCCGAAACAGAGTGGAATGTGTGAGTCTGCGGGCAGACCTCACTTTTTCACATTGTAGGCACGGGCCGAAAGGGCGGTGAGCGACTACGGAAAGCGGCCCGGTTGTTCGCCGAGTATCAGGGTGAGCGGTGCAGCCGGGGAGCCGAAAGGGCGACGATCTGGTCGCGGGTCGCTTCGTCGATCAGTCGGTGCTTGAGAAGGCTCCCGTCTGCGGTCATGAGCGCCCGCAGTTGTTGCAGGTCTTTGACGGTCGGGGCGACCTTGATCTGTGCAAGCGCAGCCTGGCTGTTGTTGCCTTTGATGAGTGCTGCCACTTTGGTGGCCCAAACGCTGGGACGAGACATGTGATGGAGTGGCCAACTTTGATAAAGAGGGTTATTTTCGCACACCACCGCCAGAAACGCCTCATGAATTGCTACGAAAACAATAGCGCCAATGCGACCGTTGACCGCGATCTCTACATTCCTCCTGCTGGAATAGACCACGCCGATCCGGTACCATCGCCGGCTATGACTCAAGCACATACCGGTTTTAGAGCGTTGACGCGCAGCACCATGTTGGCCTGCACCCTTGGGCTGGCCCTTTGGAGTCCATCTGTGATGGCGCAAGAGGCCCGAAGCGGGACGTTTAAAACAGTGCAGGGCGGTGTCAAGGTTGTCCAAGGCGATGCCCAGCGCGCGGTCATTCCCGGTGCCGGTGTGCAAGAGGCAGAAAGAGTCCAAACCGATGCAAGCGGTTCTGCGGTGCTGATGCTGCGCGACGGCACCTCGATTGCCATTGGCCCGAACACCACCGTCGATATCAGCCGCTTTCAGTTTGACGGCACAACCCAGCAAGGCAGCCTCGCAGTCCGGGTGCTGCAGGGCACGATCCGGATGGTGACCGGCCTGTTGGGCAAGGTACAACCAGACAACGTCAAAGTGACAACGCCCGCCACAACTGTCAGTGTGCGCGGCACGGATTTCATTGTGGAGGTGCTATGAGCGTGCGTTACCTCGTTGTTGTCGCATTGCTCGGCCTGCAAGCGTGTGCCCCTGTAAGCCGTGTCATTTTGTTGCCGGACAGTGCGGGCCGGTCTACCGCAGTCCAGGTGAGCAATGCCGGCGGTGTGGTAGATCTGACCCAGCCCTATCAAACCGCTACGTTGCAGCGGGACGGCCGCTTGGAAGCAGGCGTACTCAGTGCTGACGAAGTTCAAGAGAAATACAAAGGGCTGCTGGCGTTGCCAATGCCCGCGGCGTCTCAATTGACATTGCGATTTGAGCCCGGTACGTCCAATTTGACGGCGGAGTCTCAGGGCCAGCTCCCGGAGATCATTGCGTTGGCTTCACAGCGGGCAGGCGGTGAGATTCTGGTGGTGGGTCATACCGACCGCACAGGTAGCCCGCAGGCCAACGACACTTTGTCATTGCAGCGAGCGCAAGCGGTGCGTGAGCTGCTGGTGCAGCGCGGCTTTGCGCCTGAACGGATTGAGGCGATTGGCCGTGGCGAGCGTGAGCCGGTGGTCCCGACCGAGGCCAACGTGAATGAGCCCCGCAACCGTCGTGCGGAAATCATCATTCGCTGAGCGCGTTTGGGTCTTTGATGGTGAAAAAAACGCTCTCTGATCTTGGTGGTTTGGTGTATTCGACCGAGGTGGGGCGCACCTGTCCGGTGTGCCGTCAAGCCATTGCTGAATGCATGTGCCACACGCCCAAGCGACCTGCTGGCGATGGCATTGTCCGCGTGTACCGCGAAACCAAGGGTCGGGCAGGCAAAGGTGTCACGCTGGTGAAGGGTGTTCCGCTGGACGATGAAGCGTTGATGGCTTTGGGCAAAAAACTCAAGGCGGCCTGCGGCTCCGGCGGTACCGTCAAAGACGGCGTGATTGAAGTGCAGGGCGACCATGTCGAGAAAGTCATGTCGGCTCTGGTCGCGCAAGGTTTCAACGTCAAGCGCGCGGGCGGCTGATGCAGGCAGAAGACCTGCAAAAGCTGGTAGAGCGCCCCATGCCTTTCGGTAAATACCAAGGGCGCTTGATTGCAGATTTACCCGGCGACTACCTGAACTGGTTTGCGCGCACGGGTTTTCCCAAAGGGGAGATGGGGCGCTTGTTGCAGCTGATGCATGAGATTGACCACAACGGCTTGAGCGATCTGCTCATGCCACTGCGCCAGCGCTGACGGCTAGAGCCCCAGCAAAGCCGAGCGCAGCTCCGGTTTCCGCGCTTTGGGATCCAGCCAGATTTTGAAAAATGCTTCGCTGAAGGTGGCGTCCGGGGTTTCACCCAGCAGCTTGCCGTTCAGGAAAAAGCGGGCGCCCGCACCAGGCAGATGCACGCCCAGCAAGCGGTCGCCGGATTTCACATCGACAAACATGCCCGTCATGAAGTTGGACCAGGTTTGCACCTGCTCTGGCGTTGCAGCGCTGATGCGGGATATCTCAATCAGCGAGGTGTTGTTGATGTCACTGGCTTTGACCGAGGTGTTGTACACAATCTCCAGGGCAAAAGTCCGGCTGAAGCTGAAGTCTCCTCCGCTTGCCGCGGGCAACCACAGCGTGGCGTCATAAGCCTTGAACCCAAAGAACTTCAAGGGGCCGCTGCCCTTCGGCAACCAATTCGCACCATAGGCGCTCAGCGCGGCCGGCGCGCGATTGGCAGGAGGCTGCTCTTGCGCCCAGCCGGGAATGCTGAGCGCCCCTAGCAAAGCAGCCATTACCAGCGGTCGTCGTCGCATTGCCGTAGTGTTGAAGGTGGTGGGGGCCATGGGGTTCAGTGCGTCGGACATAGCGCGATTTTGGCTGAAATGCGCAATAAAGCAACCCACTCGGATAAAAAAAGACTGAGCGGTATTTTTTTGCGCGCTAACGGGCTATCCGGCTGATGCCGATGCTTCTCGCCAAACCCCGGGTTGCAGGTTGTCCAAATGGTGTGGGCCAATGGCTGCACGTATCAGCCGCAGGGTGGGGTAGCCCACCGCGGCGGTCATACGCCGCACCTGGCGGTTGCGCCCCTCGCGGATCACCAGTTCCACCCAACTGGTCGGGATCGATTGGCGAAAGCGCACCGGTGGGTTGCGCTCCCACAATCCTTCGGGCGCCAGAATGCGCTGCGCGCGCGCCGGCAGGGTGATGCCGTCGTTGAGCATCACGCCTTGGCGTAGTGCTGCCAAGGCGGCCTCGTCAGGTTCACCCTCCACTTGCACCCAATAGGTCTTTTCCATCTTGAAGCGCGGGTCGCTGATGCGCGCCTGTAGCTTGCCGTCGTTGGTGAGCAGCAACAGGCCTTCGCTGTCGGCGTCTA
>DGQR01000213.1 GCA_002390825.1 Rhodoferax sp. UBA4409 | reverse complement strand
GGTTTGCCGGGCTTGATGGCGATTTGCCATAAGTCCAGCGTACCCAGGCTTTGCACCGCGGGCTTGATATGGTCTTCCTCGCCCACCGACACGCCACCGCTGGTGAGGATGACGTCGTTGTCAGCCGCCGCGCTATGGAGCGCTGCGATGGTGGCTTCCCGGTTGTCAGGCACGATACCCAGATCCGCCACCTCACAACCCATGCGGCGCAGCAGGTTCAGCAAGAAAAAGCGGTTGGAGTTGTAAATGGCGCCCGGCGGCATGTCTCGTGGACCCACCGTACCAGGCATCACCAGCTCGTCTCCAGTCGAAAACAAGGCGACCCGCGGTTTACGCAACACTTTCAGCTGCGCCATGCCGATGCTGGCAGCCAGGCCTAACTCAGCCGGGCCCAGACGGGTGCCGGCAGGCAACACGCAGTCACCGCGCTGCACGTCTTCACCCGCATGGCGGATGTGCTGGCCCGGCAAGGGCGTGGTGTTGACGCGGATGGTCTCGGGCTCGCCATGGTGCTCGTCTTGGATGCGGGTGCAGTCTTCTTGCATGACCACCGCATCGGCGCCGGGGGGTACCGGTGCGCCGGTGAAAATGCGGGCCGCCGTGCCGGCTTGCAATTGCTCACCGACAGCGCCAGCGGCAATCCGCTGCGTGACCCGGAGCTCGTTGGAGCCGAACATCAGGTCCTCAGCCCGCACCGCATAACCGTCCATCGCACTGTTATCAAAGGCCGGCACTTGCAACTCAGACACCACGTTAGCCGCCAACACCCGGCCGTCTGCATCGAAGGTGGAAACCTGTTCGGTCGCTGTCAGGGGGCTAACAGCTGCCAGCAACTGCGCCAGCGCATCGTCCAAAGGCAATAAAGGCTTGCGGGGGGCGCTGGGTGCAGAAGTCATTTGCTATCGATTCAGGAGCTGCTCGCGCACTATTGACGGGCGCAAAGCAGCGTTTTCATACACAAATCAAACACACTCGCGCTCAATGAGCGCTTTGATGGCGGGCACATCTGCATCCATGACCAGCACGCGCTTGGGCAGGGCTTCGATGCCCTCGAACTGTGGCGGGCGGACGGGATCACGACCCAAAGCCTCGACCACGGTGGCCGCGAACTTGATGGGCAATGCAGTCTCCAACACCACCATGGGCACGCCGGCAGTCAGGTGCTCCAAGGCCACTTTCAGGCCATCGGCCGTGTGGGTGTCGATCATCATGCCGTGCTGCTCGTAAGTGGCACGGATGGTGTCCAGGCGGTTGGCGTGGGTGCTCTTGCCGCTCACAAAACCATACGTGGTGGCCGCTTGCGCGAACACCGGGTCTGCACTCAGGTCGAACTGGCCGGTCTTGGACAGGCCTTCTCCGAACAGCGCCTTGACCCGCGCGCCGTCGCGGCCCAGCAGGTCGAACACAAAGCGCTCGAAGTTGCTGGCCTTGGAAATATCCATCGACGGGCTGGAGGTCTCGTGGGTGTCTGCGGTGCCGCGCACCCGGTACACGCCGGTTCGGAAGAACTCGTCGAGCACATCGTTTTCATTGGTGGCGACTACCAGCTTGTCGACCGGCAATCCCATCTGGCGGGCCACATGGCCGGCACAGACGTTGCCGAAATTGCCGCTGGGCACGCTGAACGACACCTTTTGGGAATTCTGTTCGGTCGCCTGGATGTAGCCGGCAAAGTAGTACACCACTTGGGCCAGCAGACGCGCCCAGTTTATGGAGTTGACCGTGCCGATTTTGTACTTGCGCTTGAACTCGAGGTCGTTGGACACCGCCTTGACGATATCCTGGCAGTCATCGAACACGCCTTTGATGGCGATGTTGTAGATATTGGCGTCCTGCAGGCTGAACATTTGTGCCTGCTGGAAGGGGCTCATGCGGCCATGCGGGCTGGTCATGAAGACGCGCACGCCCTTTTTGCCACGCATGGCATGTTCTGCGGCGCTGCCCGTGTCGCCACTGGTGGCGCCGAGAATGTTGAGCTCTTCGCCGCGGCGGGCCAGTTCGTATTCGAACAGGTTGCCCAACAGCTGCATGGCCATGTCTTTGAACGCCAGCGTCGGGCCGTTGGACAGCGCTTCGATCCAGACGCCGTCCTGCAGGTGGCGCAAGGGCACGATTTCGCCGGTGCCAAACACTTCAGCGGTGTAGGTCTTGGCGCACAGGGCACGCAGGTCGTCGGCTGGAATGTCGTCGATGTACAGCGACAGGATTTCAAATGCCAGCGAGGCGTAGCCCTGCTCGTGGTAGACCTTGCGCCAGCGGGTCAGCGTGGCGTCGTCTACTTGCGGGTAGGCCACCGGCATGTACAGGCCGCCGTCCGGCGCCAGGCCTTCGAGCAGGATTTCGCAGAACCGTTTGCGGTCTTGATTACCGCGGGTAGAGATGTATTGCATTCGGCAGTGTCCTGATTACGCCAGCTCTTCCTTGCGGATGCGGGTGATGGGCTGCAACACAGTGGGCAGCGCCTGCATTTGTGCGAGGGCCGCGTTCATCTTGGCTTCTGCGCAGTCGTGGGTCAGGATGATGACGTCGGTCTGCGTCGCAGCTTCACCGCTGATTTCGTCCGCTTCGCGTTGCAGCACTGCATCGATGCTGATGCCGGCCTCGGCCAGCAAACCGGTGACCTTGGCCAACACACCGGCCTCGTCGGCCACGCGCAGGCGCAGGTAGTAGCTGGTTACCACTTCGCTCATCGCCAACACGGGGGTGTTGCTGATGGCGTCGGGCTGGAAGGCCAAATGCGGTACTCGCTGGGCGGCATCTGCGGTGTGCAGGCGGGTGATATCCACCAGATCGGCAATCACGGCGCTGGCTGTGGGCTCAGAGCCCGCGCCCTTGCCGTAGTAAAGCGTGGTGCCCACGGCGTCGCCATGGGCCATGACGGCGTTCATCGCGCCTTCCACATTGGCGATCAGACGCTTGGCCGGCACCAGGGTGGGGTGCACGCGCAGCTCAATGCCAGCGGGCGTGCGCTTGGTAATGCCCAGCAGCTTGATACGGTAGCCCAGTTGCTCAGCGTACTTTATGTCGGCCGCGCCCAGTTTGGTAATGCCTTCCACATAGGCCTTGTCGAACTGCACCGGAATGCCGAAGGCAATCGCGCTCATCAAGGTGACTTTGTGCGCGGCATCCACGCCTTCGATGTCGAAGGTCGGGTCGGCTTCGGCGTAACCCAGGCGCTGGGCTTCCTTGAGCACCACGTCAAAGTCCAGGCCCTTGTCGCGCATCTCGGACAGGATGAAGTTGGTGGTGCCGTTGATGATGCCGGCAATCCACTGGATGCGGTTGGCGGTCAGGCCTTCGCGCAGCGCTTTGATGATGGGAATGCCACCGGCCACGGCCGCTTCAAACGCCACCATCACGCCCTTGGCGGAAGCGGCAGCAAAAATTTCGGTGCCGTGCACGGCGAGCAAAGCCTTGTTGGCAGTGACGACATGCTTGCCGGCTGCGATGGCTTCGAGCACCAGCGCCTTGGCAATACCGTAACCGCCAATCAACTCGATGACGATGTCGATGTCAGGGTTGGCGATGACGGCGCGCGCGTCGTTCACTACCTTTACGTCGGGGCCGACAACGCTTTGGGCACGCGCCACGTCGAGGTCAGCCACCATGGTGATTTCGATACCGCGGCCGGCACGGCCCTGGATATCTTGCTGGTTGCGTTTGAGCACATTGAATGTGCCGCTTCCCACGGTGCCAATGCCGAGCAGGCCTACTTGTATCGGTTTCATATCGTTTTTTGTTAAAAAGTGCGTCTAGCCCTTGCAAACAGTGCGCGGGCAGCTATCAAAATCAGAGTGAGTCAGGGACCAAAGCGCTTGCGATAGCTCTCGAGGAACTTGGCAATGCGGCCGATGGCTTCGCGCAAATCGTCCTCATGCGGGAGGAACACGATGCGGAAGTGGTCGGGCGCGTGCCAGTTAAAGCCGGTTCCCTGCACCAGCATGACGCGGGTCTCGCGCAGCAGCTCCAGGAAAAATTGCCGGTCGTCCGAGATGGGGTACACCTTGGGGTCCAGCTTGGGAAACATATATAGCGCGGCCTGCGGCTTCACACAGGTCACGCCGGGGATGGCGGTAATCAGCTCAAAGGCCAAGTCGCGCTGGCGGCGCAAACGCCCGCCCTCGCACACCAGATCGTTGATGCTCTGGTAACCGCCCAAAGCGGTTTGTATCGCCCACTGGCCGGGCACGTTGGAGCACAGCTTCATGTTCGAGAGCATGTTCAAGCCCTCGATGTAATCGGTCGCCGACTTCTTGTTGCCCGACACCACCAGCCAGCCTGCGCGATACCCGCAGGAGCGGTAGCTTTTGGACAAGGAGTTGAAGGTGAGCGTCAACACGTCGGTCGACAGGCTGGCCATGGCCGTGTGGTGGATACCGTCGTACAAAACTTTGTCGTAAACCTCGTCCGCCAGAATCACAAGGCCGTGCTGGCGGGCGGTTTCGATGATGCCTTGCAGCAGCTCGGTGGAATACAGCACGCCGGTCGGGTTGTTGGGGTTGATGACCACGATGCCCTTGGTGCGCGGCGTAATCTTCGCGCGGATGTCGTCCAGGTCGGGCATCCAGCCATTGTTTTCATCGCACAGGTAATGCACCGGTGTGCCGCCGGAGAGGCTGGTAGCCGCAGTCCACAAGGGGTAGTCGGGCATGGGCAGCAACAACTCGTCACCGTTGTCCAGCAAGGCGTTGGTGGCCATGGTGATCAACTCGCTGGCGCCGTTGCCGAGATAAATGTCATCCAGGGTAACGCCGGCAATGCCCTGCTTCTGGGTCTCATGCATGACCGCTTTGCGGGCTGCAAAAATGCCTTTGCTGTCGGAGTAGCCTGCCGAGTTCGGCAGGTTGCGGATCATGTCCTGCTGGATTTCTTCGGGTGCATCAAAACCGAACACCGCCAAGTTGCCCAGATTGAGCTTGATGATCTTCTGACCCTCGTCCTCCATTTGACGCGCCGCGTCCATGATGGGACCGCGAATGTCGTAGAGCACGTTGGCCAGCTTGGCAGATTTCTGAATGGTTTTCAAAGTCCCTCCGGGAGGTGTCAGCACAGGGCGAAACCTATAATTTGACCACAGTTCGGCAGGCACTCCGCTTGCGTCTTCCGGTATCACCCTCCCCATGAAATTCATCCCCGACGCAACACAAGGCCCCTCCATCACCGGCTACGGTCCCGACTGGGTCGAAGTCAACGGCGAAAAACACCACAGCAGCATCATCGTGAGCAGCCAAGGCATCTGCCGCCCATGGGCTTGCGCCCGGTTTGAAGACCTGACGGAAGAGCTCTTTCAAGAATTGGCAGCACTCGCACCGGAATTGGTGCTCTTCGGGAGCGGCAGCAAGATCCGGTTTCCGCATCCGAAATGGATATCGCCCCTCTACAGCGCCCGCATCGGCATAGAAACCATGGACACCCAGGCGGCCTGCCGCACCTATAACTTTCTGTCAGGTGAGGGTCGCAAGGTGGTGGCGGCCCTCATGGTCTAAGAAAGCAACTCACCGCCCGACGCTTGGTGGGGGCATTTCAGAGTAAAATAGCGGGTTGCGGTCCAGAGCGAAGAATTGCTGTCACGTTCGACGCTGTCCCCTATGACTGACATGTCCGGCTAGCCGGTCAACACACCGAGATTGAAATTCCATATGGCGATTGTTGTCAACAAACCCCTTCCCGAATTCGAAGCCAACGCCACCGGCGGCATCAAGGTGACCAACACCACCCACGTCGGGAAAACCATGGTGCTGTACTTTTACCCGAAAGACAATACCCCTGGTTGCACCACCGAAGCCATGCAATTCAGGGACAAGTACAAAGATTTCGTCAAAGCTGGCGCCGAAGTGTTCGGTGTTTCCCGCGACAACATGAAGTCCCACGACGAGTTCAAGGCCAAGCTCGAGCTGCCCTTTGAGCTGATTGCTGATACCGAAGAAAAAATGTGCCACATGTTCGGCGTGGTCAAAAACAAAATCATGTACGGCAAAAAGGTCAAAGGCATCGAGCGCAGCACCTTCCTGATCGGCGCCGATGGCTTGGTGAAAGAGGAGTGGCGTGGCCTGAAAGTTCCGGGGCATGTCGACGACGTTTTGAAAGCCGTCAAGGTTCTCAAAAAAGCCGCCTGATCCCCTTGTTGTTTTGATGCACCCGTTGCCGATTGGCGTCACGGGGCTCATGCATAATGGTTCGCATGCCGTTGAAGCTTGCAACCGCGATCACACAAAAAGCCGCCTTGGCTCAAGGCGGCTTTTTCGCTTTTTCGGCATAGTTTTTTCACTCTCAACTTCTGCGAATCCACTCCATGCCACTGCCCACTGCCCCGTCCAAGCGTGCCGATCGATTGACCGCCAAAGACTTTGAGGCTCCCGCGCGTGCCAAACCCCGCTCAGCCCGCAAGGCTCCGACAGAAGTTATCGCCGAACCTGTAAGCGCCGTCGCAGTCAAGCGCAGCACTGAGCGGGAATCCAAGCGCTCCGCCCAATCTGCGGCCTTGACCCATAGCCCGGTTATAGCCCCTACGGCCGCAAACGTGCCCACACCCAGCGGTAAGCCCCTGTCAGTCGCAGCACCTGTGGCTGCGGCTGTGACTATCCCAGCGCCGGACACCAAACGCAGCAAACGCACCAAAACCAGCGGCCCGAAAAAACTGTTTGTGCTGGACACCAATGTGTTGTTGCACGATCCCATGTGCTTGTTCCGATTCGAAGAACACGACATCTACCTGCCCATGATCGTGCTCGAAGAGCTCGACGGACATAAAAAGGGGATGACAGAGGTCGCCCGCAATGCCCGCCAAACCAGCCGCACACTGGACACGCTGGCAGGCGCACCGGGCGCAGACATTACTGCCGGCTTCTTGCTCGACAGCACCGGGCACAAAGATGCCAACGGCAAGCTGATGTTTCAAACGCAGCCCCTGAACTACACACTGCCCACCAGCTTGCCCCAAGGCAAGGCAGACAACCAAATTCTGGGTGTGGTGGAAGCCCTGCGCCAGCACTACGCTCCCCGCGAAGTGGTGCTGGTCTCCAAAGACATCAACATGCGCGTCAAGGCGCGCGCTTTGGGCTTGGCCACCGACGATTACCAGAACGACAAAACCCTGGAAGACGGTGACTTGCTGTATTCCGGCTCGCTCGCCCTGCCCTCTGATTTCTGGGCTACTCATGGCCAAAGCGTGGAAAGCTGGCAGCAAGGTCCACACACCTTCTACAAGGTGGACGGCCCGTCTGTGCCCAGCATGCTGATCAATCAGTTTGTATATTTCGAGTCGCCCGGTGAGCCCAGCCTTTACGCCCGCGTGACAGAGATCCGTGGAACGACCGCGGTACTGAAGACACTCAAGGACTTCAACCACTTGAAAAATGCAGTCTGGGGCGTGACCACCCGCAATCGCGAGCAAAACTTTGCGATGAACTTGTTGACCGATCCTGAAGTGGACTTTGTGACCCTCACCGGCACGGCCGGTACCGGAAAAACACTGATGGCACTGGCAGCGGGCTTGACGCAGGTGCTGGACGATCGCCGTTATACCGAGATCATTGTGACCCGCGCCACGGTGAGCGTGGGCGAAGACATCGGCTTCCTGCCTGGCACCGAGGAAGAAAAAATGGGTCCCTGGATGGGCGCGCTCGACGACAACCTCGAAGTGTTGGGCAAGACCGACACCAATGCCGGCGAATGGGGCCGCGCGGCTACCAACGAACTGATCCGTAGCCGTGTGAAGATCAAGAGCATGAACTTCATGCGGGGCCGCACTTTCCTGAACAAGTACGTGATCATCGACGAAGCCCAGAACCTGACACCCAAGCAAATGAAAACGCTGATCACCCGTGCGGGGCCGGGAACCAAAATCATCTGCATGGGTAACCTCGCGCAGATCGACACGCCATACCTGACCGAAGGTTCCTCAGGGCTGACGTTTGCAGTCGACAAGTTCAAGGGCTGGCCACACGGCGGACATATCACCCTTGCGCGCGGTGAGCGCTCCCGTCTCGCCGACTTCGCTAGCGAAGTGCTATAAAAATAGTAGCTACTCGCGCAGATGTAAAAAGGGCTGGAAGCCGATTTGGCTTCCAGCCATTTTTCTATGCCTGTCGTTAATGCTCAGTAATCGTCACCACCGCTATGGGCCAAGTTCTCGAACTTGGTAAAGCGATTCATGAAGGCGAGCTTGACGGTGCCGGTCGGGCCGTTACGTTGCTTGGCAATGATGACTTCCGCCACACCCGGCTCTTTGCATTGATCCTTGGTGTAGTACTCGTCACGATAAATAAACATGATGATGTCCGCATCCTGCTCAATAGCGCCGGATTCACGCAAGTCACTCATCATGGGGCGCTTGTCAGGCCGCTGCTCCACCGAACGGTTTAGCTGAGACAGCGCGATCACAGGGCACTTCAGCTCACGGGCCAGCATCTTCAAGCCCCGGGAGATCTCACCCAGTTCGGTCGCGCGGTTTTCACCATCGCCGCCGCTACCGCTCATGAGCTGCAAATAGTCCACCACAATCAGGCCGAGCTGCCCGCACTGGCGCGCCAAGCGACGGGCATTCGCACGCACTTCGCTGGAGTTCAGGCCTGCGCTCTCATCGATGTGCAAGGAAATGGTCCGCAGCTTCTCAATGGCCTCCGATAGACGGGGCCACTCTTCGTCGGTCAGCTTACCGGTACGCAAATGCCCTTGGTCCACACGACCGATGGAGCCGACGATACGCACCGCCAATTGGGCGGCGCCCATTTCCATCGAAAAGATGGCAACCGGCAAACCTTCGTTCAGGGCAACGTGCTCGGCAATGTTAATCGCCAAGGCGGTTTTACCCATGGAGGGACGC
>DGQR01000211.1:18369-18660 GCA_002390825.1 Rhodoferax sp. UBA4409 | reverse complement strand
GGGCTGCCAGGTCAGGAACCATTCGGTCGAGAAAGGCAGTTGGCCTTTGCTCGGTGAGCGGCCTGCCACTTCTTTGTACAGGCGCAGCAGGCGTTCATACGACAACTCGGTTTCGCTCTCCAGCACTTGCAGGCGCGCGCCCAGCTGAATCAAAGACACTGCGCGTTCCACTTGCTTGGAATCGTTCAAAACACTTTTCTGGGTTGCCATGGTGCTGC
Source organism: Rhodoferax sp. UBA4409 (assembly GCA_002390825.1). Classification (GTDB taxonomy): domain Bacteria; phylum Pseudomonadota; class Gammaproteobacteria; order Burkholderiales; family Burkholderiaceae_C; genus Allorhodoferax. The sequence continues at coordinate 18,442 of DGQR01000211.1, read as the reverse complement.
TCCTGGGCTAAATCGAGTCGGGCTTGGGTTGGGTCAGACGGCTTCGGCGAAGCGGCCGGCCATCAGGATGCTG
>DGQR01000211.1:0-18288 GCA_002390825.1 Rhodoferax sp. UBA4409 | reverse complement strand
ATCAGGATGCTGGCGTGCAGCTTGGTGGTGGCGTCGTTGTCCACTTTGTTGACCGAGTGGTTGGTCAGCAGGTTCCAGACGATGTCGTCATCGACACGGAAGCGGCACAGCAGCATGTTGCCGGAGGCAATGCGCATGATCTGGGCGGGGGAGAGTGCGCCGATCATGTCGGCAGCTTCTTCCGACATGCCCAAGCGGAACAAGGCTTCGGCTTTGTCTTGACGGATGAGAGTTTGCGCCAGCATGAGGTAGGTCATGTTGGCTTCGCGGATCTCGGCGAGGATTTGTTCGTTACGCATGATTCAGCTCCTGAGTGGGGGCGATTCGTTTGAATCACCATGGAGCGAATTCTGTGCGGGGGGACGAAGAACTTAAATCGGAATTCGTCTAATCCGCGTGTCAGTGCTGCCGGAACACTGTGTAGGAAAAATGCCTACAGGGCCCAGATCACAGCAAAGAGGGGCTCGCCACAACAGGGCGGCACTGCACCTTTATCGGCACGCGAGTCACAAACTAAAGCACGGAATGCGAATGAAACGTGTGCAGGCCTGCTCGCTGGAGCGCGCGTTTGCACGGCGGAATTCAATGAAGCGGCCTAAGCCGGGGAGGTCCCCCGTCTTAGCCCTTCAACAACTGCAGCACGCCCTGTGGCAACTGGTTCGCCTGGGCCACCATCGCGGTGCCTGCCTGTTGCAGGATCTGGGTGCGCGAGAGATTGGCGGTTTCCATCGCAAAGTCCGCATCTTGAATACGCGAACGTGAGGCGGACAGGTTTTCGCTGTTGGTTTGCAAGTTCTCGATCGTCGTCAGGAACCGGTTCTGCACCGCACCAAGCTGTGCGCGGTTGGCACTAATGGATGCCAAAGCGCCGTCCACCACCAGCAATGCCGCGTTGGCGCCCTCTTGGGTGCTGATATCGATTTTTGCGACGGACGAGAGTGCACTGCCCTGGCTTCCTCCGGTGATCAGCGTGCCTGTGGTGTCGGTGCTAGTCAGGGTGAATCCTGCGGCCGAATTCAGGGCGACTTTGCCCCCCACGGCAATAGCGATATCGCTGGTGGGCGGGGTGGCGGTGCCACCGGTAGCAGGCTGAAACGTGACTGGAGTGACCGCATCTTCCCCCACCATGGTCGCGCCGGTCAATCCGCCGGTCACGTTCATGTTCAAGATTTTGATGTCATCGCCGTCCGCTTGGGTCAAGACAAGCCTGCCCGTCTTGTCAGCGACTGCAGTGATGCCGGTCGTACCACTTTGCGCATTGATGGCTTGGGCCAAAGGTGCGAGGTCGCTGGTGTTGTTGATGGTGGCAGAGACGGTGATCGGAGTTTCCGGCGGCAAATTGCTGCCTTGGAGTTGGAACTGGACCGATCCCAGCCCCACGCTGGAGAGTGTGGCTTTGGTCGTTGCTACTGCCGTAACGCCGCTTAGTGCGGTGAATGCGTTGATGGCGGTAGCAATGGCTTTTGCGCTGCTACCGGCATCCAGAGTACCAGTTGCGGGAATTGTGTTGACGGTGCCATTGCCTGCCAATGTCAGGGTTTGTGCCAAAAATCCGTTAACTGCACCGGCCAGTGAGCCGCCGGATGCTGCCGTTGCAATGCTGGGTGCGGTAGCGGAGGACTTCACTTCGTTGTTGCCCATGTCTACTGCACGTGCGCTGGTGACGCTCACGCCAATCGTTTGGTTGGCATTGGCGCCCACCTGGAACTGCTGGGTGGTGTAGCTGCCGTCCAGTAATTTCAAGCCGTTAAATTCAGTTTGGCTGCCCACGCGTGAGATTTCTGTGGTGAGTTGCAACACTTCTTGTTGCAGGGCCAAGCGGTCGCTCGCGCTATTGGTGCCATTGGCTGCTTGCACCGCCAGTTCGCGGATACGTTGCAAGTTGCTGGACGTGCTGCCCAGCGCCCCTTCGGCTACCTGCGCCAGAGAAATGCCGTCATTGGCGTTGCGCGCTGCCTGGTTCAGGCCGCGGATCTGTGAGGTCATGCGGTCGGTGATGGCTAGGCCCGCCGCATCATCTTTTGCGCTGTTGATGCGCAAACCGGACGACAGGCGTTGCATAGATGTCGTCAAAGAAGCTTGGGACATCGACAAGTTGCGCTGTGCAGTCAGCGACTGGATATTGGTGTTGATGGTTGAGGCCATTGCGAAACTCCTAAAAAGAATGAACCGGCGTCGCCGCCGATTGCAAAGCCTGCGTACCTGCAGACAATCAGTAACGATGGGATGAATTCTGGAGATTCGCGTTTTTGGCAAAAACGCAATAAGCGGCCGGAAAAGCGGCCATATCCGTTCGGATTTTGGAATCTTTATAGGGGTAAACCCTTAATTCTCAGAATTGATGGGCAAATGCCCGACTAATCAATTTTTCCGGGCAAATGCAGCGTGTTAGGCGCAGGTCGTCACGGAATAACCTAAAGTTTTTTTGAGAACTCCCGAAAACAAAACCAACGGGTTCATAACGGGCTCGTCGTCCGGAAGGCATCTCCTGGGGTGCGCCGGTCATGGTGTCAGCAGCAATGCTGGCGTTGAGATCGGCATTCCGCCGGATTTAGTGAGTCTTTTTTAGGAGTTACCAAAATGGCTTCCACCATCAATACCAATATCCAGTCGTTGACTGCACAGCGCAACTTGTCGATGTCTCAGTCTTCGCTGTCCACCTCCATGCAACGGCTGTCATCCGGCTTGCGTATTAACAGCGCCAAGGACGACGCTGCAGGTCTGGCGATCAGTGATCGCATGACCTCGCAAATCCGTGGTCTCACACAGGCCGCTCGCAACTCGAACGATGCGATTTCGTTGACGCAAACTGCCGAAGGCGCGTTGGGTAGTATCTCTGGCAACCTGCAGCGTATCCGTGAGTTGGCAGTGCAATCTGCCAACGGCACCAACAGTGCTAGCGACCGCGAAGCAATCCAGAACGAAGTGACTCAGCTCACTTCTGAAATCAACCGTGTCGCGACTACCACCCAATTCAACGGCTTGAATCTGTTGGACGGCACTTTGACTGGCACCCAGTTTCAAGTGGGCGCCAATGCCAACCAGATCATCACGGTAGGTGTGGGTAGTGCCAAGGCAGCCGATCTGGGTAACAACACCCTGGCGAGCAGCACTGTCACCGGTGCAATTTCAGATGCTGCGCTCGCAGCAGTGAACAACACAGCTGGACAAGCACTGACCTTGAATGGCAATGGTGCTACAGCGACGGTGACCGTGGCGGCCGCTGAAAGCGCAAAGTCGATCGCCGGCAAAATCAATACCAACACTGAAACCACAGGAATTACCGCCACTGCAAAAACCACTGCAACTATCTCTGGTGTTACAGCTGGTGCTATCTCTTTCACATTGCAGGGTGCCAATACGACAGCGGTTGCCATCTCCGCCACTGTGAGCGATGCCAACGACCTGTCCGCCATTGCCAAGGCGATCAATGCGCAGTCCAGCCTGACAAATATCACGGCAACGTCTGACAAGGCTGGCAAGCTGGTGCTCACAGACCTCGACGGCAATGACATCAAGATCGACTCGACACAAGCTGCAGCCGGCGACGGTATCGGAACCGCCCTCGTGACAGGATCCACCGGTACCGCCACCGCGGCCTTAGGTACTGCAACAGCCACTATTGGCGGTGGGCTGACATTTGACGGAAAGTCGGGCTTCTCTATTGCTACGGACACCGGTACTACTCTGTTGGGTGCCGCATCTAATGGAAGCACTTTGAGCACTGTCGCGGCCCTCACAGTGAGCACAGTGGATGGTTCTAACAAGGCGCTAAAAGTAGTGGATGCCGCGTTGGCTCAAATCAGCGATCAGCGCGCTGCGTTGGGTGCTGTGCAAAACCGCTTCGAATCGACGGTGACCAACTTGCAGACCTCCAGCGAAAACCTATCTGCATCGCGTTCACGCATCCAAGATGCTGACTTTGCAGCAGAAACAGCTAACCTGTCTCGCTCGCAGATCCTGCAGCAGGCTGGTACAGCGATGGTTGCTCAGGCGAACCAGCTGCCACAGGGTGTTCTGGCTCTGTTGCGTTAAACCAGGCCCATCGGCTGCGCTCAGCAGCCGATTGAGACCACAAGGCGACAACCGTTCATCCGGTTGTCGCTTTTTTTATGGGTGATTGATTTCAGTTTGGCGGGTGATTGCCGATTAATTGAGCCTTTAGAGGCCAAAGTGCCTCTCCATAATCGTGGCTGGCAACAGTCTGGAGGTTCGGTATGGCTATTTCATCAACAGGTTTGGGCAGTGGGCTGGATGTCAGCAGCATCATTTCACAGCTCTCCGCATTGGAAAAGCAGCCGCTGAAATCCTTGCAGACCAAGGCAACCACGCTTCAAACCCAGCTCTCCACCGTGGGAATCATTCAGTCTCAAGTTTCTGCGTTGTCATCGGCAGCCTCCAAATTGGGGAGCGTGCTGAGTTGGAAAGGTACTACGGCCACTTCTTCGAATACGTCGGCAGTATCCGCTACAGCCGGTACCGGCGCTGCAGCGGCTTCATACAGCATTGAGGTTTCCAAGCTGGCGAAAGCGCAGTCACTTGCCCTACCGACCACAGTGGGCAGTCCCGCACTTCCAGCGGCCACGGATCAGCTGGGCTATGGCACCTTGTCTATCAAAGTTGGATCGAATGCTGCAGTGGATATCAATATTGCGGATGGTGAAGGCACGTTGACCCAGATCGCTGCAAAGATCAATGCGACTTCTGGATTGGGTGTGGCAGCCAGTGTGATTTCGGATGGTTCTGGCAAAGTGAATCTGATGCTGAGAGCCACAAATACCGGTTCGGATGGCGCGTTTACGGTGACAGCCACCGAGGGAACGGGTGGCACTGTTAGTGTTCCCTCTAATTTATCGCGCTTGTCTTATTCGGCTGGAAACTTTGCCATGGCGCAGAACCAGGCGCCACAAAATGCTGAAGCGACCATCAATGGTGTGGCGGTTTCGTCTTCCAAAAACACCTTGACGAATGTGGTCGACGGCCTGAATCTGACCCTTTCGCAAGTCACGACCACCGCAGTGGATGTGACGGTGGCCAAAGACACTGCGAGCATGACGAAAAGCATTCAGGATTTCATCGGTGCCTACAACGCGCTGAACCAAACGCTCAATGACGCTACAGCCTACGATGCCGCCACAAAAACAGCAGGTGCATTGCAGGGCGATTCAGTAGCTACGGGGCTGCAACGGGCCCTTCGTAGCCTCGTGGGGGCCACTTCGTCGACTGGATCTACCTTCTCTCGGTTGGCAGATATCGGTATCAGTGCCAAGTTAGGGGGGGACCTGGAAATCAACAATACCAGGCTGACTTCCGCGTTCAGTGATGTGTCCAACCTCCAATTGTTGTTTACTAACTTCGGTGGATCCGATGCCTCCAATGGGTTCGGTCTGCGGATCAAAGACTTTGCCAATGGGCTCCTGGCTGCCACGGGCACGGTGACCAACAAGACGAATGCGGTCAAAAAAGCAATTGACAACAACTCTACCGAGCAAACCAAAGTCAATACACGTGCTTCCAACTTGGAGACTCGCTTGAAGGCCCAATATGCAGCGTTGGACACCAAAATGGCCAGTCTGACGGCGCTGAATAGTTACGTGGCCCAGCAGGTGACCACCTGGAACAAATCTACCAACTAGGTCTTGGATTCGTATCAAAACACTTATAAGCGCAGGTCCCATTTGCGTGAGCAGCTCCTAAAAGAGTAGCAAACGGAAAACCCTTCCATTTCTGAAGGGGAAATACTTGATTTGTCGTAGCATCTGCCGATAACTAAAGCATCTCCTCAAGGAATTGCAGCATGTTTACCTCCGTCAGCTCCCGCTCCGCCTCTGCTTACAAGCGTGTAGGCATTGAGACCAGTGTTGACAATGCAGATCCCCACAAATTGGTGGTGCTCCTGTTTGATGCACTGCAGCAAACATTGGGTAGTGCGCGGGCGGCCATCCAGAATAGTGATGTGCCCGGCAAATGCAAACACATCAACCACGCAGTCCGTATTTTTGAAGAGGGCCTGATTGCGCCTCTCAACCTGCAAGACGGTGGCGAACTCGCCCGCAACTTGCACGACCTGTACACCTATTGTGTGCAGCGTCTCACAATTGCCAATATCCGTAGCGACGCCGCCATTCTCGAAGAGGTGCAGCGCGTCATAGAGCCCGTCGCCAGCGGATGGAAGCAGATCAATGGTCAAGGTCCTGCATATTTGCAGCCAGTCTGATGCGCGGGGTCCTTTTCATGCCACAAATGCTGATCGACTTTTACAAAGCCATCGAAGACAGCAGCGCCAAAATGTTGGAAGCCGCCAAGGCTGAAGACTGGGACGGTGTGATGCGCTTCGAAGGTGCTTGCGCAGTGCTTATCGAGCAACTCCGCCAACGGGCCCGCAGCGAAGAGCTCGACGCCGCTGCCAAGGCAGAGAAAACGCGCATCATGCAGCGTATTCTTCACAACGATGCCCAGATCCGCTACTTGGCCGAGCCTTGGCTCGCGCATTTCGAGCAGCGTTTCGAAGGTCAGCGCCAGTTTCTGCACTAGAAAACCGCGGTTTTTCAGGCGCTGTTTCGTGCCTTGGCTCAAGGGTGCGTACGTAAGATGGTGGCCGAACCGGCTCTATCTGTACCCACCCCTTCATGGCTTCCACCCCATCTGCACCCCCTGACGAGCTGAGGCACGCGTTGCGCCAGCTCCGCACGGCGTTTGTGACGGTGGCGGTGTTCAGCGGGTTCTTGAACCTGATGATGTTGGCGCCTTCGCTCTACATGATGCAGGTGTACGACCGGGTGCTGGGCAGCCGCAACGAAACCACCTTGCTGGTCCTCACCTTGTTGGTCGTGGGGGCCTTTTTGTTCATGGCCGCGCTGGAGACGATCCGCGCCTGGGTGCTGGTGCGGGTGAGTGCCCGGCTGGACCATTTGATGGGCTTGCGGGTTTTGGGCGCGACCTATGAGCGCATGCTCCGCCAGCCCGGCAACAGCAGCACCCAACCCCTGCATGACCTCACGACCCTGCGTCAAACACTGACCGGCCCGGGTTTGATTGCCGTATTTGATGCGCCTTGGGCCCCGCTGTATCTCTTGATCATTGCGTCTTTCTCTATGGAGGCTGCGGCATTCACGCTGGCCGGGGCGCTAGTGCTGGTTGCCATCACCTGGCTGAACCAAAAGCTGGCCAAAGCCGCCTTGGACGAGGCGCAAAAGTACAACATGCAGTCCCAACGCGAACTCAGCAGCCATCTGCAAAACGTGGAGGTCATCGAAGCCATGGGCATGTTGGGCCCGATTCAGCGCCGTTGGCAGGGGTTACACACCCAAGAAATTGGTTTGCAAGCCCGCGCGAGTGACCGCGCAGCTGTTATGGAGAGCTTGACCCGTTTTGTGCGCATGGCCATGCAGTCTTTGTCACTGGGGCTGGCGGCTCTGTTGGTGCTGGACGGGCGGATGACCGGCGGCATGATGATCGCGGTCTCGCTGCTGACCAGTCGCGCGCTGGCGCCGGCCGAGGGACTGGTGGGCAATTGGGCATCGTTAGCCGCAGCGCGCAGTGCCTACCAGCGATTGCGGGAGATGCTGCAGGCCTTTCCATCACGGCCTCAGTCCATGTCTTTGCCCGCGCCTAGCGGGCAGGTTGCTTTTGAGAATGTAGTGACTGCCGCACCGGGTGGGCGTGCGGCCATCTTGAAGCAAATCAGTTTCCAAATTCAGGCGGGTGATGCCGTTGCCGTTATCGGTGCCAGTGGCGCGGGCAAATCGACTCTGGCCCGCTTGCTCGTGGGGATCTGGCCGGCACTGTCCGGTACGGTGCGGTTGGATGGTGCAGACTTGTTTCGTTGGAACAAGCAGGAGCTGGGCCCTTTCATTGGGTACCTTCCTCAGGATATTGAGCTGTTTGATGGCACGGTGGCCGAGAACATTGCCCGGTTTGGCGATATCGACCCCCAGCAGGTTGTCGTGGCTGCACAGCGGGTGGGTTTTCATGAGCAAATTCTGCGGCTGCCCCAGGGCTATGACACGCCGGTGGGCGCAGCAGGTGCGGCATTGTCCGGCGGGCAGCGTCAGCGTATTGCTCTGGCGAGAGCGCTCTACGGCGACCCGGTGCTGGTGGTCCTGGATGAGCCCAACTCCAACCTCGATGACGCCGGTGAAAAAGCACTGACAGACGCCATCAAAGACCTGTCCTCACGCGGTCGGACCTCGGTCATCATCACCCATCGGCCGTCGGCGCTGGGCGCTGCCAACAAACTATTGGTCTTGCGAGAAGGCACTGTGGCGGCTTATGGGCCGCGTGAAGAAGTCTTGGCTGCGCTCAATGGCCGGCCGATGGAGCCGCCGCCGGCACCTCCGGCGGCCGCCAACTCCGCAGGCCCGCCGCGCGGAATGACTCCTCCAGTGCTGGTGAACCGCCAGCCGCCTGCAGTGACTGCGGCACCCGCTGAGGCAGTTCCGGCGAAGCCTGCACCCGTCGCTGCAACTGCTGCGCCTCCGGCTTCGCCTGCTCCCGCTCCCGCAGCCCCCGAGGGAGCAAGTGGCATGCCGCCATTCAATCTGAAGTTCGGTGATTGAGATGAGTAGCACGCTCCAAAACGCCCCCTTCGGCTCTACGGTATCGGTGGACCTGAATGACGCCCGCCCCATCCGCTGGGGCTGGCTATTACTTTTATTCGGCTTTGGTGGCTTTATGGCTTGGGCCACTATGGCGCCCCTTGATGCTGCGGTGACCTCGTCGGGCACCGTGGTGGTCAGCGGCAGCCGAAAATTGGTGCAGCCCCTGACTGGTGGCAAAGTAGCTGAAATTTTGGCGCGGGATGGCGCCCAGGTGCAGGCGGGGCAGGTATTGGTCCGGCTGGATGACACCAGCGCCCGCGCACAACTCAGCATCGTGCAAGGGCAGTGGCTCGTGGCCCTGGCCACCCAAGCACGCCTCGAGGCCGAGCAACAGGGGCGATCGACGATCGACTTTCCCCCCGCCTTGTTGGAGCTGGGAGAAGACACGCGGGTGATGGAGGTCATGGCCTTGCAAAGCCGTTTGCTGGAGTCGCGCAGGCAATTGCGGGCGAACGAACTCCAAAGCATGGAGGCCGCCTTACGCGGTCTGGAGTTCCAGGTGCAAGGGCAAGAGGCCGCCAAGTACTCCAAGGAGTCGCAAAGCCGGATGTTGCGTGAAGAGCTACGTAACCAAAAGTCTTTGGCGGACGATGGTTTCTTCCCGCGCAACCGGGTTTCTGAGCAAGAGCGCTTGTACGCCAGCATCCAAGGCGGCGTGGCGGAAGACCTCAACAGCGCGGGCAAAACCCGGCAGGCGATTGCCGAGGGGCGTGCCCGCGTGGCTGCACGGCAGCAAGAGCAGCGCAAGGATATCGAGTCTCAGTTGTCAGATGTTCAGCGCGAAGCGGCGACGCTAGAGGGCCGGCTGCGCGGACTGGAGTTCGAGGTGCGCAACGCCGAGGTGCGGGCCCCTGTGAGCGGAACAGTCATGAGCTTGAGCGTCCACACGGTAGGGGGCGTGGTCAGCAATGGCATGCCTCTGATGGAGATATTTCCGAAAGATGATGTCTTGCGCATCGAAACCCCTCTGGCGACCCACCTGATTGACAAAGTCAAGCCGGGCATGGAGGTGGGAATCTTGTTCAGTGCGTTGAATCAAGCCACCACGCCAAGGATCGAAGGCCGCATCGTGCAGGTCGCTGCCGATGCCGCCACCGATTCAAGGCAGAATGCCAGTTACTTCAAGCTGGTCATTGAAGTCACACCCGATGGAATGCAAAAACTGCAGCGTCAGGAAGTCAAGGCCGGCATGCCGGCGGATGTTTTCATCAAGACAGGGGAGCGCACCTTCATGAGCTATCTGCTCAAGCCACTGACGGACCGGATGCACCGGGCACTCATAGAGCCATGACACGTTCGCCCCTTACGCCCCATACCTTGCGTCGTGTTGCGCTGATCGGTCTGGCCCTCTGCGCCGTCTGGCCTGCAGTGCATGCCGGCGAGTTCGAAAAAGCCTACCGTGCCGCGCTGGAGAACGATGCCCGTTTTCAGTCCGCCAAAGCAACTTTGGCTTCAGGCCAACAGGCCTTGCCATTGGCGCGCAGCGGGGTGTTGCCCACGGTCAATGCGTCTATTACTGACACCGTAGTGCAAGGCACCCAGCAGTACGACGTAGCCGGTAGCAGTGCCAAAACCAACAACCTAGATTACCGGGCCCCGGTGCAAAGTATCAACTTGCGTGCGCCCTTGCTCAACCTCGAGGGCACGGCCCGAGTCCGCCAAGCCAATGCCCAAGTCGGCAACGCCGAGGCTACTTTTGTTGCCCGTAAGGCAGAGCTGGTGGACCGTTTGGCGGTGGCCTATTTGCAGCGGATGTTGGCAGAGGATGCATTCCTCTCGCTGCATGCCCAAGTGCACGCCACGGTGGCCCAGCGCAACCTGATGCGCCGCCGGTTTGAACAGGGCGAGGGTACCCGTACCGAAGTGGCCGAGGCCCGCGCGAACCTGAGCCTGACGCTGGTGCAGTGGGCAGACTCCAAAAACCAAATGATGAGCGCCCGGGACACCCTCGAGGCCATGACAGGCGTACCTCAGCCTTTGGTGGTGCGGCTCGAAGACGAATTTTCACCACCGCCGCTGGTGCCTGCGGGTCTGCAGGAATGGCAGGACAGGGCGGTGAGCGCCAACCCGGATGTGCAAGCCAAGCGCTACCTGGTGGAGGCTGCTGATGCCTTAGTGGCCCGCAGTAATGCCGGCCATATGCCGCGTCTGGATCTGGTTGCCAGCGTGTCGAACAGCCGGAATGAGTCGATCAGCAGCTTGAACCAGTCCGTCAACCAAAGTGCGATTGGCTTGCAGCTCAATATTCCGATCTACAGCGGCGGTGCCGTCAAGGCCGCGGTGACACAGGCGCTGGCCGAAAAAACCAAGGCAGAAGCCGAGTGGCTCAACGAGAAGCGCAACCTCGAAGTCGAAGTAAGCCGCCTCTACCAGATCATTCAAACCGGCAGCTCCAAGTTGCTGGCCTACGAAGATGTGCTCGATGCCAGCCGTGTGGCGCTGGAGGGCACGCTCAAGGGTCAGGCTTCCGGCTTGCGCACCAATGCGGATGTGCTCGAGGCCGTGCGCAAGGTGTTCCAGGCACAGCGCGACTTGGCCCAAGCCCGCTACGACCATATCTTCCAGCGTTTGCGCTTGTTCAACAAGGCAGGCGTGCCGGCGGACTCGGTGGTGTCTTACATCGACGAACTGCTGAGCCCCAACCGCGGCACCCCCTGACCCGACTCCCATGTCTGCACTGCAGCCGGCCCATGCCGCCACGGTAGACACGCTGCTGCAAACAGCAGTGCAGCACTTTGCGAAAGCAGACTATGCCGCGGCCGACGGGGCGCTGGAGCGCCTGATGGCGCGCTCCCCGGGCCATGTGGAGGCGCTCCACTTGCGCGGGCTCACCCAACACCGCATGGGGCAACATGCCTTGGCGCTGGTTCTGCTGGAGAGCGCACTGCGCTTGCAACCGGATCATGCAGCGGTGCTGTCCAACACCGGCTTGGTGCTACGCGCCTTGGGGCGGCCCCAAGAGGCCTTGGCCTGTTACGACCGGGCAGTCGCTCTGCAACCTGATTTTGCCCAAGCCTGGGGCAACCGCGGTAACGCCTTGCGGGACACCGGCGAAAGCCTTCTGGCTGTGGACTCCTACCGCAAGGCCTTGGACCTTCAGCCCGGCTATGCCCACAGTTGGCATGGCCTGGGGCTGGCCTATCACGATGTGTCGCGCTGGCAAGACGCGGTAGCGGCCTTTGACCGGGCTTTGCAGTGCCAGCCGGATATGGCGGTCGCCTGTCTGGACCGTGGCAATGCACTGCGTGAGTTGGAGGCGTTTCCCGATGCACTGGCCGCCTATGAACGCGCCATTGCGCTGCGGCCTGCCTATGCGCAGGCATGGTCCAATCGCGGCGTCTTGCTCAAGCGCATGGGGCGTATGCAAGAGGCGTTGCAAAGCTACCAGCAAGCCATTGCGCTGCAACCTGATTTCTTGGATGCGCTGGTCAACTGCTCCACGCTGCTCAAAGAGATGATGGATCTTGACGGCTCCATGGCCATGAACCAGCGCGCTTTGTTCCTCGATCCGGAATGCAGTGGGGCGCACCTGAATCTGGCCATTTGCCATTTACTGCGAGGCGAGTTCGACGAAGGGTTTGCGCATTACGAATGGCGCTGGAAAACCGAGCAACTGCAATCAGCGGTGCGCCATTTCACCGCGCCACTCTGGACCGGGGCGCAGAGCCTGGCGGGTCAAACCATTCTTTTACATGCGGAGCAGGGGCTGGGGGACACGGTGCAGTTTTGCCGCTACGCCGCTCAACTCAAGGCCATGGGGGCCCGGGTCTTGATGGAGGTGCAAGCCCCCTTGCTGCCTTTGCTGCATTCGCTGGCTGGTGTGGATGTGTGGCTCCGCCAGGGGGATGCCCTGCCGCCGTTTGACAACCACTGCCCGCTGCTTAGCCTTCCGCGAGCTCTGCAAACCGGCCCAGAGTCGGTGCCCGCCCAGGTGCCTTATCTGTTTGCCGACCCGGAGTTGGTCGCCGAATGGGGGCGCCGGCTGGGGCCGCCCCGGCGACAACGGGTGGGGCTGGTGTGGTCCGGCAGGCCGGAGCACAAAAATGACCACAACCGCACCATGTCGCTTGTGCAGTTGGCCCCTCTGCTGGCGGGGCCGGTGGAGTTTCACTGCCTGCAGAAGGAGTTCCGTGCGGCCGATCTGGCGTGGGACCCCGCGGCTAAGGGTGTGCAGCTCTGGGCGGACTCGCTGCACTCTTTTGCAGACACCGCCGCTTTGATCATGCACATGGACTGGGTCATCGCGGTGGACACCTCAGTGGCCCATGTGGCGGCTGCGTTGGGTAAACCGGTCTGGTTGATGTTGCCCTACAGCCCCGATTGGCGCTGGTTGCTGGGGCGTGACGACAGCCCTTGGTATCCGGGGATGCGCCTGTTCCGGCAAGACGCGAGTGGCGACTGGACCGGAGTGGTCGCTCGCCTGAGTGACGCACTCAGCCGGCAAGTTCCCGCAAGCGGGCCTTGAGCTGGGCCAGCTCACCCTGCGCTTGGGCGGCCACCTGTTGCGCGTGGTGAAGGCGGTGGTCGACAAAGTTGTCCCACACGCAGGGTGGGTAGCTGAAGTGTTGACGCAGGTCCAGGTGCTCTTGGGCCAGGTAAAAGCGGTTGACCGCATCGAAATACACAAACTCGTAGCCGGTAGAGAGCAGCAGGTGCTCCCATTCACCGTAGTTGGCCTGGGGCCGGTTGGGCAGCACGCTTTCCAGCACGATCAGCCAAGGCCGGAAGCGAGTGCGGTCCAAGCCGTTCAATGCCGACTTTTCAGCGCCTTCCACATCAATGCTGAGCAGGTGAACATCGCCCTGCGGGCGGTGTTTTTCGAGCAAGCTGTTGAGCGTAACCAAGGGCACGGTGTAGCTTTTAACTTCGCGCCCTTCGCGCTGGTGCATGGCCACAATCTCGGGGGCGATGGTGGCCGCCTGGTCGTTCCACGGGAATTCGTTGAAGGTCACTTCGCCATCGGCTTCGCCCACAGCAGCCCCGACCAGGATGTCTTCGGGCCGGTGTTTGGCCCATTGCGGGTGAAGGCGCGCCTGCGGCTCCACCACAATGCCGCGCCAGCCGCGTTGGTACAGGGCGCAGGTGTTGCTGTCCGAGATGGGCATGTAGCCACCCACGTCCACATAAAAGCCTTTGTCGACCGCGCCCAGTGCACGGTTGATCATGACGTCTTCAAAGTTGCGGGTGAATGACAGGTAGGCCATGGCGCAGGCTCAGCTTTGTACCGATATTTGTTCGCGGGTGGGGTCGGTGCTGTGCACCGCCAACACATTGATGCCCATCGGGAAGGTCTGGTAACCGTGCTCCTCGAGGAATTTCAACAGCGCTGCTTTGTCGGTTTTGATGGACTCGATGAGCATGACCGGCTTGTGCCGCTCGATGGTGGCGCGCCCGCCGGCGAGAGCCTCCAGCTCCATGCCTTCCACATCGATTTTGATGAAGTCCAGCCGCGGCAGGTTTAGCGAATCGATGGTCAACATCCGCACCTTCTGGTTGCGCTCTGCATGGATGGTCTGGCCGATAAATTCGCTTTTGGCCGTCTGGCGCAACTCCAGGCTGCCAAAACTGGCCGGCTGCAGGTAGTCGGGCACGGGGATCTCAAGCTCACCGACTTCGGAGCCGATGGCGCCGTGGATCGCCCGGGCGTTGAAGCAGTTGTTGATGGCGATATTGCCCGCTAGCGCGTAGTAAATGCGTTCTTGCGCCTCGATGGCGATCACGCTGCCCCTGCCATACAAAGCCTTGGCCCACTCGACGGTGTGCACGCCCAGATTGGCGCCGCAGTCCAAGCCCACGACCCCATCGCCAAAAAACTTGTGGCGGATATTGAGCAGCTTGATGGCAGCGCCCACTTCGTCCGGGTCGAAGCAGCCTTGGTTGAACAGCTGCCAGCCGACGCCGTAACCACGCGTGGCGTCGATCATGCGGTAGTCGTTTTTATTGGTGATCAAGGTGCCCTGGCTGGTGGACAGGATCACAAAGGGCGACGGGCGTTTGACGTAGTTCATGGGGTTTCAGGCCTGTGGGCCCGCGCAGCGTTGGCAACAGCGGCCACCAGCGCCGCGACCGGCTCTGCCCAGGCTCCCCGGGCAGTTTGGCGGTACAGGCGCGCAGTGGGATACCACGGTGAGTCTGCCCGAGAGAGCAGCCACCGCCAATCCGGAATAAGGGGTAAAAGCACCCGCACTTGGCACCCTAGCCCGCCCGCGAGGTGGGCTACCGAGGTGTCCACGGTAACGAGTTCGTCCACTTCGCTCAGGATGGCCGCCGTGTCTTCAAAACTCTGAATTTCAGGGCTCAGGTTGCGCAAGCGGCAGCCGGGTGTCAGGGCCTTGATTTGCTCTACAGCCTCGCCTTTCTGGACAGATAACACTTCCACGCCCTCCAGCTGCAGCAAAGCGGCCAAGTGGTGCAGTGCCAATGAGCGGTTGGCGTCATTACCGTGGGTCGGCCTGCCGGCCCACACCAGCGCGACCCGGTAGGCGCGGGTCGGGCCCAGCTTTTGGCGCCAGGTCGTGGTGCGCTCAGGGGAGGCGCTCAGGTAAGGTATCGGGGCGGGTACCGTTTCAAGTACCGTGCCAAAGGCCATGGGCAGACTCAGCAACGGGCACTGCCAGTCAAAGGGCGGTAATTCGCTGCCATTGGGCACCAGCTGTGCCAAGCCTTTGACGCGCTCTGCCAGGCTTTCCACATCGCTTTGCACCACCAGCAACACCTTGGCGCCTCGGGCGGCGAGCAGCGGCAGGTAGCGCAAGAACTGGAAGGTGTCGCCAAATCCTTGTTCTGCGTGGACCAGAATGGTCTGGCCTGCAATGTCCTGCCCTGTCCACAAAGGCTGTGCGAAGTGGCGCACCTCTTTCGCGTCGGGCTGGGCCCAGCGACTTTCGTAGTGGCGCCAGCCGGCCGCAAGGTCGCCGGTTAGCAGTTCCAACAGGGATTCGTGCAATGCGGCACGCACATGCCCGCCGGCCATTTGCTGTGCCTTGTGAAAGGCGTTTAAAGCCTCGTCGAAGCGCCCGTTTTCTTTGAGTGCAATGCCCAGGTTGTAGAGGTACTCGCTGGAGCCGGGCACCAAAGCCACGGCCTTGCGGGTGGCCTCAAGGGCCTCCGGCCAGCGATGCAAGGCGCCCAAGGTGTTGCCCAGGTTGGCTTGGGCTTGCGGACTACCGGGTGCTCTTTGGACGGCAGTGAGCTGGCATTGCAGGGCGCGTTGCAAATCGCCCGCCGCTTTGAAAAAAGCACCGGTGTTCGACCAATTCTCGGGATCGTTGGGGCTTTGCCGGCAAGCGCGGGCACCGAGCATGAGTGCGGCATGGGTGTCGCCTGCACGAAAGGCCGCAATGGCCAGGGCACTGGCGGCCCGCGCGTGGGTCGGGCACTCGCGCAAGGCCTGCCAGAAGGCAGGGCGAGCCAGCGCCGGCTCATTGCGCTCCAGTAGCACACGCCCTTGCTCCACCAGCGCATGGGCGGCCTGCTGGCGGCGCTTGCCGCCGGCCGACTGCGGATGGACCAACTCCTTCAAATCCTTGCCCAGCGTGTGCAGCACCGAATCCCAATCCCGGTAGGCTGGTTGGCGCAAGATGCGCAGGCTGGGGTACCAGGGGGAATCTTCACGGTGCAGCAACCAGCGCCAATCCGGCATCCACGGAATCAACAGCCACACGGGGATACCCAAGGCACCCGCCACATGGCAGATGCTGGTATCCACACACACCAGCAGATCCACATGCACCAGTGCAGCAGCCGTATCGCCGAAGTTCTGCAGCAAAGGCGCCATGTCCGTGACCTTGGCGCGTTGCTCGGGCGTGAGCGAGTCGAGGTCGGCACTACGTGCACCAACCTGGAACGAATAGAAGTGCACCCCCTCCAGACCCCAGAGTGGCGCAAGGGCTGCAAAGTCCACCGAGCGGTTGGCATCGTTTTTATGGCTTGGGTTACCGGCCCACACCAGACCGACCCGTAAACCGCTGTGCGCAAAGTGAGACTCCCAGCCCGCGCTACGCACATGGTCCAGCGCGAGGTAAGGAATCGTCTGGGGAATGTTGAGCGCATCGGTGCCGGGCAACTGCGGGCCCAGCAGGTGCGGCAGACTCAAGAGCGGACAGACCACATCAAAGTGGGGCGTCAGAGCCCCCTCGTGGACCAGCTCCACATGGGCGGGGAGCACCGGAAGCGAGGTCAAAGACTCCTGAATTAATAGCAGCACCCGCTTGATAGGCTTGGGCAGGAGGGCGATATAGCGTAGAAACTGCAAGGTGTCGCCCAAGCCCTGCTCAGCGTGGATGAGCAAGGTCTGGTCGGGTAAGGGCTGGCCTTGCCAGAGCGGCTTGGGGGTCTGCAGCCGCTTGGAGGGAAAGTCGGGCACGTCAAAGCGGCGCTCGTAGTCGGCAAAGCCGCCGGGCAGGTCGCCGGCCAGCAGCCTTGCCAGCCCGCGGTTGTAGATCAGGCCCGCGTAGTCCGGCCGTACTGCGATGCCGCGCTCAAAACAGGCCAGTGCCTCAGGCATGCAGTGCCGCTCGCCTTGCCAGCGGGCGAGTGTGCCCCAGGCGTCGGCATGGCCGGGCTCGGCGCGCAACACCTGTTCCAGCTCGGCCCGGGCGCGCGCCATCTGGCGCAGCTCCAGCAGGCACTTGGCCAGCATGAAGCGGTAGTCCGGGTTACGGGCCTGCTGGGCGCACGCTGCTTCAAAATGCGTGAGCGACTTTTCAAAGTCGCCCCGTGCGTAATGCAGATTGCCCAGGTTGTTATGGGCAGAGTGAAAGGCGGGGTCCGCCTTCAAGGCCGCGTGGTAGGCCTGTTCTGCGGCTTCCCATTGCGACAGCGCTTTGAGCGCCACACCGCGGTTGGCATGGGCGCGCGCATCGCGGGGGGTGGCTTGTACCAGGCGCTCGAAGAGGGCCAACGCTTCTTCGTGCTGGCCTGCACTGTTGTGCAGGATGCCGAGGTTGTTCAGGGCGTTGGCATGCTCCGGCTCCAGCGCCAGGACGGCGCTGTACGTCTCGCGGGCGGCATCACCACGCCCCGCACTTTGCAGTGACAGGGCTTGGGCAAACAGTGCATCGGTGTCCTGTTTCGATTGCCGTCCGGCCATTGAGCGTGTTCAAGTCCATTGGAAATCGGAAGCGCTGAGCGCCGCCGCGGAACCTCCAAGCAGGGTGAGTTTCATGTCCGCTGCACCGTTGCCATCAGAGTCGATCAACAGTGTACCGGTGCTCGTGCCGCCGTTATAGGCGTAAGTAGCCTGTGCATTGCCCGTATTACTGAAGCTACTCACGATGCTGAAGGTGCCGTTGCCCAGGCCTTCGAACACGAGCTTGTCTTGCCCCACCACAAAGTCGTTGATGGTGTCGGACACGGTCATGCTCGATTGCAGGGTGTCGCGGAAGATGAAGCGGTCAGCACCGTTGCCACCGATCAAGATATCCGCACCGTTGCTGCCGATCAGACTGTCATCGCCATTGCCGCCATCCAGGCGGGAGCCGACAGTGGCCAGTGCCAGAGTGATCGTGTCATCGGCCACGCCACCGATGATGCTCTCGATACCCGATGCGGTGACATTGTTGGCCCCGTTGCCGGACAAGCGCAAGATGTCAGAGCCGGCGCCGAGGTTGAAGGTCATGCCCGAGGCCACCTCACCCAGCGTGATGTCGTCGCTGGCGCCACCCGCAATCAGCGTTTCCACGCCCAC
>DGQR01000013.1 GCA_002390825.1 Rhodoferax sp. UBA4409 | reverse complement strand
ATCACGCGCATCAAGCCCGGCACGGTGCGCATTCAAAAAGCCGATGGCAGCGAAGAATTTGTGTTCGTAGCCGGTGGTCTGTTGGAAGTGCAGCCTAACTGCGTTACCGTGTTGTCTGACACGGCTATTCGCGGTAAGGACCTCGACGAGGAAAAATCCAATGCCGCCAAAGCGGCTGCGGAAGAAGCCTTGAAGAATGCCAAGAGCGAAATTGACATCGCCCGTATCCAATCGGAAATTGCCGTGATGGCCGCAGAGATCTCGGCAGCACGCAAGTTCTTGAAGAAGAAATAAGCGCTGTTGCTTGAACAAAAAAGCCACCCTCGGGTGGCTTTTTTGTTGGCTGAACATCGCTACTGGAGGGTAGGCGTGTCGCTGATCTCGTTCGTCAGCGTTCTACCTTGAGTGACGGGAAAGTGTTCTGCCAGCAACGTGGAGATCGTGCCCAGCATCTCGAGAATGCCCACTTCAATATTGCTTGACTGCACATGCTGTGCCATTCGAGACAGCATCGACTCCCACTCGGTGGCATCGATGGCACGTTGGATCGCGCGATCAAAGACAAGCTCCACGGAGCGTTCAGCCAGACAAAGATAGATAAGCAGGCCGTTGTTTTCTTCGGTATCCCAAATACCTTTGGACGCGAACAAATCCTTTGCACGTGTTTCGAGCAGTACCGACATTTCTTGCTTGCGCCACAAGTAAGAGTTTGGCAAAGAACTTTCGATGTGCAGGCAGACTTCCGCGTTGTGCCCCTGTTCGCAACGTTTTATTCCTTCCGCCAAGCGCTCGACAATCCCGTGCGGAAGGCGAAGCGCTGCGTCGTCCCACCAGCGGTGTCGAATCCATCGAGCCAAACGGTTTTCCATTACCAACCTCCTGAGGCGCCACCACCGCCAAAATTGCCGCCGCCTCCCGAACTGAAGCTACCGGAAGAAGAGCCGCCCGCATCGTGCCCGAAGGTGGTGCCTGTGCCAAAAGACAAGCCCGATGCATGGTGGCCCATAGATCTGGTGCTAGCGCGACTCATCATGATCGAAAGCATAAAGCCCCCCACGCCCGCAATCACGCAGCTCAGCCACCATTGGGTGACATAAAACACCAATGCAGCCGATAAAACACCGACCACAGCAGAGCCGAGGCGAGTACCCAAGGCCCGCCGTGCCATCGTGCCTCCGATGGCAGAGGCAAAGAAGATAAATACGCCAAGTTCCACCCAATTGAAGCTCTGCGCGTGTGCCCCGGAACCAGAAGGCCCTTGTGGGGCAGGTAGCTCTTCCGCTTTAATCAAAGATGCCAAAGCCGCTACACCATTACGTAATCCGCCAAGGTAGTCTCCCGCCGCAAAACGTGGAGCCATTTGCTGTTGGATCACGCGCCCTGCCATCACGTCAGGAATGGCTCCTTCGAGAGCCTTGGCCACTTCAATGCGAATCCGCCGGTCGTTCTTGGCTACGAGGATCAGCAGGCCGTCACCCTCCAGCTTTCGACCGACCTTCCATTCATTAGCCACCCTGTTGGCCAACGCTGCAATGTCCTCGCCGCCACTGCTGGGCAAAAGCCAGATCACTAACTGGCTACCTGTATCCGTCTCGATTGCAGCTAATTCCGCTTCAAGTTGCCGAATCTCCTCGGCTTGTAAAGTGCCACTGGTATCCGTGACCCGGGCCTGAAGTGCAGGAACGGCGATCACACTCGCGGCATGCGACCCCAGCCCGACGCCCCACATCACCATGCCTAACAGCAAGGTAACGAGGCCGCGCGACCATCGGTTCCACAGTTCCATGCTATTTCTTCTCGAAGTCCACGGTCGGTGGTACGGTGATGGCTGCTTCATTCGCAACCGCTAAAGTGGGTTTTGGCTGATAACCTAGGACGGACGCCGTGAGGTTGCTAGGAAAGCTACGCGCCAGGATGTTGTAGTCCTGCACACTTTGGATGTAACGATTACGGGCCACCGTGATGCGGTTTTCGGTTCCTTCCAGTTGGACACGCAGATCACTAAAGCCTTGGTTCGCCTTCAAGTTGGGATACTGCTCGCTCACTACCAGCAGTCGGCTCAAAGCTCCACCCAGTTCGCCCTGGGCATTCTGAAACTTGGAAAAGGCCTCCGGGTTATTCAAAGTCTCGGGCGTCACTTGCATGCTGGTTGCCTTTGCGCGAGCCTCCACCACTTTGGTAAGGGTGTCCTGCTCGAAAGCGGCTTCACCCTTCACGGTGGCCACGATGTTGGGCACCAGGTCAGCGCGCCGCTGGTATTGGTTGAGCACTTCGCTCCACGCAGCCTTGGACTGTTCATCCAAGCGCTGAAACTCGTTGTACCCACAGCCTGACAAAACCAGCGCAAATCCGAGTGCGGCTGCATATGCTGTGAACCGTGCGAACAAATTCCATTTGTGGGCTGTGTATCGATACACCATGAAAAACTCCTGAACTGAAGTGCTCATCCTACTGTCCCCTGACCCTTCAGGACCATGACAGATACGCGAGAATGCGAATATGCCTAGAAACCCAGCAAAAATGCACGCCGCTATTGGCGGAACGCCTGATGAAATTGAAGCCGCTTTCTACGAAGCGATGCAGCTTGGCGACATCGACAAGCTGATGGCGTGTTGGGCGGACGAAGATGACATCGCGTGTATCCACCCCGGTGGTACCCGATTGATCGGCGTGGGTGCGATTCGCGCCGCATTCGAGGCGATGTTCGCGCACGGGGGGGCTATCCATGTAAAGCCGGAACATATTCGTCGGGTGGAGTCCCTGGCCAGTGCGGTTCACCATGTGCTGGAAACCGTGGAGATTCTTACGCCCGAAGGCCCTAGCAAAGCGCATGTTGTTGCTACTAACGTGTACCACAAGACTCCGCAAGGCTGGCGGCTCGTCGTACACCACGCGAGCCCGGGGAGCCCTGAAGAGGCAGCCCAGCACCATCAAACACCACAGGTTCTCCATTGAATAGCGGCAGCACGCCCATGAAAAAAGCGCCAAGCGCTATGAATTATGTAGCGCCTGCTTGGTTGCCTGGTGGCAATCTCCAGACCATTTGGCCGGCCTTGTACTCGCGACGCGTCTTCGGCCCGCATCCGGAATACCGCCGGGAGCGCTGGAGTACTCCCGACCAAGACTTTGTGGATGTGGATTGGCTGGTCACACCTGCACTGGCAGAGCGCCCGCTCCTGGTGCTGTTTCACGGGCTCGAGGGCAGTTCGCGCAGCCATTACGCCGAAGCCTTTGCGGACTATGCCCACGCACAGGGCTACGCCTATGCTGTGCCCCATTTTCGAGGCTGTAGCGGCGAGCTGAATCTGGCGCCACGCGCCTACCACTCTGGGGACTATGAAGAAATAGGCTGGATCCTCGACCAGTTCCGCAAACGCCATCAGGGACCCATCATCGCAGCTGGCGTGTCCTTGGGCGGCAATGCCCTGCTGCGATGGGCCGAGGAGGCCGGTGACACCGCAGGCCAAACGGCCCAAGCTGTTGCGGCCGTGTGTTCGCCCATCGACCTTGCCGCAGGTGGCTACGCCATCGGACGCGGCTTCAATCGGTGGGTGTACACCCGCATGTTCTTAAACACCATGGTCCCCAAGGCGCTGCAAAAGCTGGCCCAGTTCCCCGGCTTGTTTGATGGCGACGCCTTGCGCGCCGCCAAAGACCTCTACGAGTTTGACAATCTGTTCACTGCGCCCCTCCACGGCTTCAGCAGTACCGAAGACTATTGGGCCCGTGGCTCCGCCAAGCCGCACTTGTCACGCATTCGCATACCTGCGCTGGTGGTAAATGCGCGCAACGATCCCTTTGTGCCTGTGTGGAGTCTTCCCTCGCAGGCTGATGTGGGCAACTTTGTGACCTTATGGCAACCAGCGCATGGAGGCCATGTCGGCTTCCCACACGGAAACGTGCCGGGTCATGTGCGTACCATGCCAGAGGCGGTGGGCAACTGGCTCGCTTCAGCATTGCCTGGCGGAGAGCCCGCCCATGGATGACATCGTGAAACAAGCCATGGCCAAGTGGCCGAACGTGCCTGATTGCTATGGCTGGCTAGGGTTGGATGGCCGCGGTGACTGGTACCTGCGGGACGACGCCGCGCAGGCCAGTGGAGCCTTTGCATCCCATGTTTTGGAAGCGCGAGGTAGCCGCCTACAGCATGAAAAATTGATCGACTTTATCCAACGGAACTATGCCGCCGATGCATCGGGCTGTTGGTACTTTCAGAACGGGCCGCAGCGGGTGTATGTCGAGCTGATGCACACACCCTGGATCTGGCGCATTCAACCTGACGGACAGGTTCGCGCCCATACGGGAGCACCCGTGTCTGTGCTGGAAAGCTATATCGACGAGCAAGGCTTGCTGTACCTGCAAACCACATTGGGCGTTGGACTGGTTCACACCGCGGATATGGCCCACGCAGCCGCCCATGTGGAGCAGGGTGTGTGGGTGCCCAGCGAAATCACCAGTGACTGGTTAGCTGCGCATTTCCAGTTTGTGCGCAGCCCGCTTGTAGCCCATGCCTGATTTGAATGTTGCTATCTAAAAAATAGCAGAGTGCGCAAGCTATATAAGGGCTAGAAACAAAAAAGCCGACTTGCGTCGGCTTTTTCGATGGGACGAAAGATTACTTCGCCTCTGGCTCTGGCTTCTTCGGCTCGTCGAATTTGCCGCCACCCGCGTTCGCCAGGAACACGACAGCACGCCCGATTTCGTAGTCAGAAAAATCGCCGCCCGCCTGCGCGCCCATAGCGCCTTTGCCCTTGATGGCCGAGTTGTACAGGGCATCGAAGCCCGTCTTGACGCGTGCACCCCAAGCGCCCGCATCGCCAAACTTAGGCGCGCCGGCGGCGCCCACCGCATGGCAGGCCGCGCACTGGGCTTTGTAGACCTCTTCACCGGACCTCATCTCGCGGTTGGCATCGCGGATCTCCACCATGCCGATCTTTTGAATGCGCTCGGCAGTAGCCTTTTCCACATTCACAGAGCCTGCAGCAGGCTTGTTGGCCGAGGTCACGTAATACACCAAACCAATGATCACGAAGATCGGAATGACAAACGAGAAAAATGCCGCCAACAGCAATTGCTTGGGGGTTTTGACGGGGCCCGTGTGGTCTTCTTCGTGCGCAGTTGCTTGGCTGTTGTCGCTCATGGGTGTCCTCAAATTAATCGGGGGCTTTCAAACTGCTGGCAATTATAGCGGTCGGCCTTCTGAAACCACCTACAATCCATGCACTCTTGCGGCTGTAGCTCAGTGGATAGAGTATTGGCCTCCGAAGCCAAGGGTCGTGGGTTCGATCCCCGCCAGCCGCACCATATTTACGATTCAAAAACACGCTGTTTTTGAACGCCGCGCTCTACGAAGCGCCGCCACGGACGGTGGCACCTCAGTCAGGCGGCAAGGCTATCTGCCCACACCAACGCCTCCATGTGCGCGATGTTGACTTGCTTCAGGGTGAATGGAAGTCTTGCAAACGCGTGACTGAATTCCGTCTCCTCGTCTGACTCACACGCGCAGACTAAGGCCAGCAGATCCCCAAAAGCGCCTTGACCTGTCAGCAGGGTTTCTGCCACGCTTTCATCCAATGCCAATTGCGCCAGCAGCTCCGGCATCGGTCTACCCAGTAGCGTGTCGAGCTGTGACAGCAGCCCTACCAAAAAAGCGGAATCAGCGGTTTCTACGCCACTTTGTTGGAGCGCGAGCAGCTCCATCATGCGGCCACGAACGACAGCCGCAGTACCCGGAATGCTGGCATGTGCGCTGGTGTTGGTGAGCACGAGGGCTGACCAGCGAACAAGCCGCTCGTAGCCGATCAACATCACGGCCTGCCGCAAAGACGTGACTTTTCGAGGCAACCCGGTACTGGCTGCGTTGATGATCCGCAGCAGGCTCACGCCCAGACCTGCATCCTTTTTGAGGGCAGTTTCTACCTCGTCCAGCTCTGCGCCGGATCTGAGCAATTGAAAGAGGTGTATCGCGCTGGCCTGCGCGGGGGTCAGCACTTTGGATTGGGTGGTCTCGGGCACGGAGAGCCAATAGCCTTGGAATTCAGTCACACCCAAAGCCAGCATGCTTTCAAACTGCGTTTGCTGCTCTATCTTCTCGGCAATCACTACGGCGTTGGTTCTCACTCTGGTTGCGTGCACTAGCGACTTGTATTGCGCCGGCTCGATGCGTCCGACATCGAGTTTCACGAAGTCCGCCAAGCCTTGCCATGGCTTGTACACGGGTGCCACCACACTATGTTTGAAGGCCAAGCGAAAGCCGCGCGCCTTGAGCGCTTGGAGGGCCGGCACCAGCGCCTGCACAAAGTCAGCGCTGTGGTGCGGTGCAGGGCTGACCTCCACCACCGTGCGGGTGGGGGGTAAAAAATCCCACTGCTGGCCGGTCAGCCCCTTGTGGACCGAGTGGATGAAGATGTCGTGCTTTTGTGTTGAAAATGGTGCACCGCTTTGGGCGACTGCGTGCAGGGCCAGCGCCAGATCGCTGGCCTCTGAGTGTTCGTTCGCGCGGGTCGAACGGTTGAACAGTTGGTATGCCAGTACCGATCGCTCAGGGCTGACGATGGGCTGCCGGGCGATCGACATTTTGTCTAACAGCTCCGGCAGCGGGGTAGGTGGCTCGTTCATGCTATGTGGGGTCGATGCGTGACCACACTAGGCTAACGTAGACCCTTTGCACTGACAAGTCAGGTACGGGGGCAACCTGCAGTGCTGTAAGGCTACAAGGGCAACCCCACATAGTTTTCTGCAAGCGCTGTAGAGGCGGCTTGGGACTGCACCAGATACTCCAACTCTGCGTTTTGCAGCTTCTGCCCGATGGCCCCATCGGCAGAAAATCGGTGCATCAAGCTGGTGAACCACCAGGAGAAACGCTCGCCCTTCCAGATTCTGGCCAAGCAGCGTTGCGAGTAGTGGTCTATGCCTGCTGAGGATCGCTCGGTAAAGTACTCAATCAGCGCCGTGGACAGGTACTTGACGTCTGTGGCGGCGAGGTTCAGGCCCTTCGCGCCGGTAGGGGGGACGATGTGCGCCGCATCCCCGGCAAGGAAAAGTCGGCCGAACCGCATAGGCTCCGCCACAAAGCTGCGCAATGGAGCAATGCTCTTCTCCAGCGAGGGGCCGGTGATCAGTGTCTCGGCCGCGTGCGGGTCGAGCCGCAGGCGCAACTCATTCCAGAACGCGTCATCTGACCAATTCTCGACCTTGTCCGTCAAGGGCACCTGCAGGTAGTAACGGCTCCGGGTCATGCTGCGCTGAGAGCACAAGGCAAACCCCCGTTCGCTGTTGGCGTAAATCAGTTCATGGTGGACCGGCGGAGTGTCAGCCAGCAGGCCCAACCAGCCGAAGGGGTACACCTTTTCGTATTCGGTAACCGCACCTGGCGGAAGGCTCGCACGGCAAACGCCATGAAAGCCATCGCATCCGGCGATGAAGTCGCAGTCCAGTGTTTGCCATTGACCGTCTTCTTGGTAGCGCACCTGGGGGTGTGTCGTGTCGTAGTCGTGAATCGAGACCTCTTTGGCTTCGTAGACTGTCTTGAGTCCCGCGGCAGCACGAGCGGCCATCAAATCCCGGGTGACCTCGGTTTGGCCATACACCATCACCTGCTGCCCGCCCGTCAAAGCCCGAAGGTCGATCCGATGGCGTTCACCGCCGAACAGCAAATCGAAACCCGTGTGCGGCAATCCTTCCTGGTGCATGCGCGCGCCCACTCCGGCCTCGTCCAGCAGATCTGTGGTGACCTGTTCCAACACACCGGCTCGAATGCGCGAGCGCACATAGTCAGCGCTCTGCCGCTCAATGATGACGGTGTCGATGCCTGCTTTGTGCAGGAGTTGCCCCAATAACAAACCCGATGGGCCTGCGCCAATGATTGCCACTTGTGTCCGCATGTCTGCTCCTTTTGATGGAGCGAAAGGTTATCGGGGCGGCGGTATTTGGGGGTCTGGTGCGACGGGCTTTTGTGCGATCAATAGAATCGATGTGCGAATATCGCGCAGAAACAGGAGTTGAGTGATGTCTGATGCACCAGATGCAGATGCCCCATTTGTGGTTGCCAAAGCGGACCTGATTGCCGGTATGGCCAAAGGCATGGCGGTGCTGGAGAGCTTTGATACAGAGCGGCAGCGTTTGAACGCCACCCTGGCCGCTCAAAGGGCAGGGATCACCCGGGCAGCCGCGCGCAGGCATTTGCTGACGCTGACCGCACTGGGTTACCTGGAGACAGACGGTAGCTACTTTTGGTTGTCCAGCAAGGTTTTGCGCTTCTCCGGCACCTACCTGTCCTCGGCGCGGTTTCCCCGGGTGGTGCAGCCCGCGCTTAACCGCCTGGCGGCACATACCCAAGAGTCGTTTTCTGCGGTGGTGTTGGATGGCAGCGAGGTGGTGATCGTGGCCCGCAGTGGGAACGATTGGCGCAGCTCACCCGCAGGCAAGACCCAGGTGCTCGCGTATGGCTTGCACCTGGGCGCGAGACTGCCTGCGCACGCTACCTCGACCGGGCGGGTGCTTTTGGCCGGGCTGTCTGATGCGGCTCTGGCCCAGTGGTTGTCCGCCCACCCTTTGCGGCGTTTGACGTCGCACACCGTGACAGACCCCGCGGTGCTTAAGGCACAGGTTGAGGCGGCGCGCAAGGCAGACTACAGCGTGGCCTTTCAGGAGCACGAACTCGGTGTGCAGGCTTTGGCGGTTCCTTTGCGGAACCCGGAGGGCAAAGTCGTCGGTGCGTTGAATGTCGTTGCCGCTCCACACCGGTGGCAGCCCGAGGAATTCAGACTTGCTTTGTTGCCCGTATTGCAAGATGCCGCTCAGGAGCTGCGGGCCTTGTTATGACAGTTTGAATCCGTCAACTGAGAAGTAGCCCTGAAGAGTGCAACTACATTTTCTTTCGGCGAGTTTCTGAAAATGTTATATTTTATTTAAATTGATTTAAATAAATTTATAGCCATGCAAAAATCTTCTGAAACAGTGGAAGTATTGCCTTTCAGTTTTTGGTTAAATCCAAACGTGGTGCCTTATCTGCGAAGTGAAGGCGTGGCTGCCTCTGGAAAGGCGGAGGGCGCCAGCGATGGGGTGCAAATTCCTTTCAACAAAGTACCACTTGAATCCGCAGTACTTGCTGCCGAGTCAGAAAAGCACGGTCGAAATACGAATATTTCTCGATAGGGTGTTGCTGTGTTTATTAACAAATAAACTGTTAATAAATTGGTAAATTAACGACGTTTTGCGGATGTGCGGCTGCGCTAAAGTGGCGTGCGTCGAATAAAATGCAATGGAAGCCCCAAAACTGAAAGATTTAAATTCGGTCGCGGTTCCCAGAGCCTTTTAATCCCTTTGCCATGACTAACAGCAGCGACGTTCTGACGACACAACAAGCAGCCCGTATCCTCGGGCTGTCCACCACATCGGTGCAGAAAATGGTCATCAGCGGCGAGTTGGAAGCATGGGTCACTCCCGGGGGACATCGCCGCATCTTTCGCAGCGCCATCGACAAGCTGGTGCAGTCGCGCGGTACCGCCGCTCCCACAGAGACCGGTGCGCGCCCCCTGCGTGTGTTGCTCGCCGAGGATGATCCTATCCAAGTGGCTTACTTTCAAGCCCTGTTGGCGCGTGGCGGCCACGATGTGGCTCTGACGGTTGCCAATGATGCATCGCAAGCGCTAATTCAGTTGGAGCGTCAACGCCCTGACTTGGTCGTCACCGATTTGATGATGACGCCTTTTGATGGCTACCACCTGATCAACGCCATGGCGCAAGAGAGCGCCTACCAACCGATCGAGGTCATTGTGCTCACCGCGCTGACCCGCAAGGAAGTCGAAGAAGACGGCCGCTTGCCTAACTGGGTGACGCTGTACCAAAAACCCCTGCAGGCAGAGCGCTTGTTGGGTTACCTCGACGCGCTCGCAACCCGCTTGAACCGCGCGGGCCAATTTATCCAAGCGCCTGCACAGCCCAAACGCGGCCCTGCGGCCTGAACGCTCACGGGGGCTCGTGCCGCCGTGGCTGCCACTGAGTAACCCGACATGTCATTTTCAAATTTAGGCCTTAGCGCCCCACTGGCCTCTGCTATCGAGCGGCAGTTTGCTGCGCCCACGCCGGTGCAAGCAGCCTCCCTTCCTGCCGCACTTGCGGGCCGTGATGTGCTGGTCTGCGCGCAGACGGGCTCTGGCAAAACAGCCGCCTTTGCGCTGGCAGTGCTGCAGCGCTGGGTAGTGGAGTCGTCGTCCGCTGCGCGTAACCCCCAAACCTTGGTGTTGGTGCCCACGCGGGAGCTCGCCGTTCAGGTGGGCGGCGTCCTGTCCGGCCTGGCGCGCGATGCCGGCCTTGGCGTCAAGGTCTCGGTCGTATTCGGTGGTGTGTCGATCAACCCGCAAATGATGGCCTTGCGGGGTGGCACTGATATCGTGATTGCCACCACCGGCCGCTTGCTGGATCTGGTTGAGCGCAATGCTGTGCGCCTGGACCAGATTCGCTGCCTGGTTCTGGATGAGGCCGACCGCATGCTCGACTTGGGTTTTGCAGAGGAGTTGGACCGGATTGACGCGCTACTCCCTGAGCGGCACCAAAGCCTGCTGTTTTCTGCCACCTTCGGCCCTGCAGTGCGCAGCCTTGCCGAGGCGCGCTTACGGGATCCCGAGAGCATCACACTCAACACCGAAGAGCAAGCGCCGCCCGATATCTTGCAGCGGGCCATCCGAGTGGATGCCAATCGTCGCACGCAGCTCTTGCGGCACTTGGTTACGGCCGAAGCCTGGCCGCGTGCGCTGGTATTTGTGGCGACCAAATATGCCGCAGAAATGGTGGCGGACAAGTTGCGCCGCGCTGGATTGCAGGCGGAGCCGTTTCACGCCCAGTTGAGCCAGGGCAAGCGCAGTCAGGTGCTGTTTGATTTCAAAGCCAGTGTGGTGCAAGTGGTGGTGGCCACCGATGTCGCTGCCCGTGGTGTGGATATTGCCGGGCTGCCGGTTGTGGTGAATTACGACCTACCACGTGCCGCAGCAGACTATGTGCATCGAATCGGCCGCACTGCGCGTGCGGGCAAAACCGGTACCGCGGTCAGCTTTGTGAGTGCAGAAACCGCCGCACATTTCGCCTTGATCGAAAAGCGCAATGCCCTCACCGTGCCGCAAGAAGAGGTGCCGGGCTTTGAGCCTGCGCAGGCGTTGCCAGCCATCAGCGCTGATCGCGCAGCGGGCGGAATCAAGGGCCACCGGCCCAGTAAAAAAGACAAATTGCGCGCAGCCGGCCTGCTGCCGCGCTTGCAGTAGCGCTATAAAAATCATAGCTACTTGCGAAATATTTGTGAGCGCTAGCAGTCAATTTCATGCCTAAGTCCACTGCGCTCACGACTTTGCTGTTTGTATGCATGGGCAACATCTGCCGGAGTCCTACGGCCCATGGTGTCATGCGCCACAAAGCGCTGGCACAGGGTTGGGGTGCCGATGTCTTGCGGATCGATTCTGCAGGCACCCACAACTATCACCCCGGTGCGGCGCCCGATCCCCGCAGCTTGCAACACGCAGTCCGCCGCGGATACGCGTTTGCGGACCTGCGGGCAAGGCAGCTGGAGGCTAGCGATTTCGCAAGTGCCGATCTCATCTTGGTGATGGACTGGGACAACCTCGCGCTCGTCGAGGCAGAGTGCCCCGAATACAACCATCACAAAGTGCGCAGGCTGACCGAGTTCTGTACCCGCCACGATGCGAGCGTGGTTCCTGATCCGTATTACGGCGGTGAGGCGGGTTTTGAGCAGGTGTTGGATCTGGTGGAAGACGCCTGCGACGGCCTCCTGGCCCACATCGTCCGTCAGCAAGCCCACACGAAATAGGCGCTGACAATGGGGTATGAACGAGTACACCCCCTCCATTGAAATTCCCCCCTCATTTCTGCAGCTGTACGTGGTGCCGGGCCGCACCAAACCGTCTGCCCCCTTGTCCCAGGTGTTGACCGAGTACGAGCTCTGCGAAGACATGGCACAAATGCTGGCCCCGACTGCGGCAGACATGCAATTCAAGCTCGGTGTTACCGAGCAGGACGTGATCGAGCGCTGCTACCTGGGCCTGCGCACCGAACCTTGCGTGCTCAATGCAGCGCAATCTGCATGGGTCGTTCAAAGAATGGCTGAAATCTTGTCGTGGCCATGGCAAAATCTTGAAAACGTTGTCAAAACGTAACTATCCAGTAACCAAATTGCCAAACCACGTGGTTTAGCTCCGGTTGGCCGTCGGCGTGTCTCCTTTGTACAAAACCGATTTTGATTTTGCGGAAAAAAGTGCAAAAGCATCGATTTCTAAGGGTTTGCCCGAGGTGGTTGGGGAGGTAATTTAATTACCATCCAACACATCCCGCTGCAGTCTCACCAAGACTGGGCCCCCCGTCAGGAGCATGTTTATGAGTCAGTCTGATGTCCGCTTGCGCGGAATCATCAAAAACTACGGCAAGGCAGATGTCATCCACGGCATCGACTTGGATATCGAGCCCGGCGAGTTCGCCGTGTTTGTGGGGCCCTCCGGTTGCGGCAAAACGACTCTGCTGCGCATGATTGCCGGCTTGGAAGAGATATCTGGCGGCGACCTCAACATCGGTGGCGCCCGGGTGAATGACCTCGGGCCTTCCGAGCGTGGCGTGGCCATGGTGTTCCAGAGCTATGCGCTGTACCCCCACAAGACCGTGTTCGACAACATGGCCTTCGCCCTCAAGATTGCCAAAACACCCAAAGCGGAAATTGAGCGGCGAGTCCGCGAGGCGTCTGACATCCTCCAGCTGACCGAATACCTCGACCGCTTGCCCAAAGCGCTGTCCGGCGGCCAGCGTCAGCGGGTCGCTATCGGCCGCGCGATCGTGCGTGACCCCAAGGTATTCTTGTTTGATGAGCCCCTCTCCAATCTCGATGCCGCCTTGCGAACCAAGATGCGGGTGGAGCTGGCCACACTGCACCGCCGCCTCGGGGCGACGATGATCTATGTCACCCACGATCAGGTGGAGGCCATGACCCTCGCAGACAAGATTGTGGTTCTGAATAAGGGCCGGGTTGAGCAGGTGGGCAAACCCCTGGACCTCTACAACAAGCCCGCGAGCATGTTTGTGGCCGGTTTCATCGGTTCCCCCCAGATGAATTTTTTGGGCGGCGACATCGCAGCCCGCCACAACGTGGCCACGATTGGTTTGCGTCCGGAGCACTTAAGGGTCACAGAGGGTGGTCCGATCCAAGGCACTCTCAAGCACTCTGAGCAGCTGGGCAACGAAACATTCGCCTATGTCAGTGCGGGTGCGTTCGGCGACATCACGGCTCGCATGGACGGCACCTTGGGTCTGGCGCCCGGACAGCCGATTGCCTTGGGCTTTGCGCCGGAGCACCTATACAAGTTCAATGCCGAAGGCAAGCGGGTCGACTGATCTGCGACAGTTTTTAACGCGCCGTGGATGGGCTGCGGCGCCACAAGAGGAGAAGACGATGATGAAGAAAACCATGATTGCCGGCGCTTGCGCTCTGGCAGCAGCAGCCGTGACCACACCGGCCATGGCAGCCGACTACAAAGGGCCAAATCTGAAGGGTGAAGTGGTCACCATCACTTGCCCATGGACAGGCGCTGAAGAAGGCATGTTCAAAAAAGTGATCGCGAACTTTGAGAAATCAACCGGCGCCACCGTCAAGCACTCCTGCTCACAAAGCTCCGAGCAGCAGATCGTGATCGACATCAAGGCAGGCTCCCCATCCAACATTTCCGTGTTCCCGCAGCCTGGTTTGGCTGCCAACATGGCTGCCATTGACGGCTTGAAGCCGCTGGGCGCCAAGGCCCAGGAATGGGTCAAAAAGAACTACGCAGCAGGCAGCTCTTGGGCTGACCTGGGCACCTACGCCAACAAGGCCGGCAAGAAAGAGTTCTACGGCATGTTCTACAACGTGAACGTGAAGAGCTTGGTCTGGTACATCCCTGAGAACTTCAAGGAAAAGGGCTACAAAGTGCCCAAGTCCATGGAAGAACTGCAAACCCTGACCAAGAAAATTGCAGCCGATGGCGGCAAGCCATGGTGTATCGGTCTGGGCTCTGACGCCGCTACCGGCTGGCCTGCGACTGACTGGGTCGAAGACATGATGTTGCGCACCCAGACCCCCGAGGTGTATGACCAGTGGGTCAGCAACAAGATGAAGTTCAACGACAAGCGCGTGATCGAAGCCATCGAAGCCTACGGCTGGTTCGCCAAGAACGACGCCTATGTGGACGGCGGCGCCAAGGCCGTGGCCACCGTGAGCTTCAAGGACAGCCCGAAGGGCATGTTCGGCTCACCGCCCAAGTGCTACATGCACCGTCAAGCGTCTTTCATCCCCGCTTTCTTCCCAGAAGGCAAGGCGGACGAAGCCGACTTCTTCTACTTCCCCTCTTACAGCAGCAAGAAGCTGGGCAACCCGGTTCTGGGTGGCGGCACGATTCTGACCATCACCAAAGACAGCAAGGGTGCCCGTGCATTCATGGAATACCTGCAGCACCCCCAGTCGCATGAAATCTGGATGGCTGAAGGCGGCTTCCTGACACCGCACAAGGGTGTGGACCTGGCCAAGTACAAAACCGCCTCGCTCAAGAAGCAAGGGGAGATTCTGCAAAACGCCACCACCTTCCGTTTTGACGGTTCCGACCTGATGCCCGGCGCAGTGGGTGCAGGCAGCTTCTGGAAGGGCATGGTCAACTACTCCGGCGGCGCCTCTGCCAAGGAAGTGGCTGACGAGATCCAGAAGAGCTGGGACGCGATCAAGTAAGTATCTCCTCTGACGTCGCCTTGCGGCACGTCTTCAGGCCGGCGGCTTCGGCTGCCGGCCCTTTTGAATCCCATCCCCTACGACACGCAAAAGCATTGATCCCATGACTGATCAAGTTATCCAGACCATCACCGCTGTACTGGTCAGTATTGCGTTCTGCTTGCTGTACTTCGCCGGCTCCAACTTCGTGTTGGACAAAATCGTCCAGCTGCCAGTGGGCAGTAAAAACGGACGAGAAATTTTCCGCTCCAACGTGCGGCCCTGGCTCTTTATTGCGCCCGCCCTGTTGTTGCTGGGTACCTACCTGGTGTACCCCTTGTTTGAAACCTTCCGCTTGAGTTTTTATGACGCAACGGGGGAGCATTTCGTTGGACTCGCCAACTTTCGCTGGGTGTTCGCAGACCAGAATTTCTTGCTGACGATCCGCAACAACTTTCTCTGGTTGTTGGTCGTTCCCGCCGCAGCCACTGCTTTCGGCCTCGTGGTCGCAGTGCTCGCAGACCGCGTCTGGTGGGGTGGATTTGCCAAGTCCATGGTGTTCATGCCCATGGCCATCAGCTTTGTGGGCGCCAGCGTGATCTGGAAGTTTGTGTACGACTTCCGGGGGCCTGACGCAGAGCAAATCGGCATCTTGAACGCCATGGTGATGGGCATGGGTTTTGAGCCCCAGGCGTGGGTCACGATTCCGTTCTGGAACAACTTTTTCCTGATGGCGATTTTGATCTGGATCCAGACAGGCTTCGCCATGGTGATTCTCTCTGCCGCCCTGCGGGGTGTGCCGCACGAAACCATCGAGGCTGCACGCATCGATGGCGCCAGCGAGCTGCAGATCTTTTTCGAAATCATGGTGCCCCAAGTGATGTCCACCATTCTGGTGGTGTGGACCACCATCACCATCACGGTGCTCAAGGTGTTTGACATCGTGATGGCCATGACCGGTGGCCAGTGGGATACCAGTGTGCTGGGCAATCTGATGTATGACTGGATGTTCCGTGGCGGCGGCGACTACGGTCGCAGCTCCACCTTGGCCATGGTTTTGATGTTTGCAGTGGTACCGGTGATGGCCTTCAATATCCGCCGCTTCCGCACCGAGGAGGCTCAGCGATGAAAAAGTATTTCTCTCTCCCATCCTTGATGGCGCAAGCCTTGTTGCTGGTCATCGTGTTGATGTGGGTGCTCCCGACCTTCGGCCTCTTGGTTTCCAGCTTCCGGGAAAAGCAGCAACTGGTCAGCAGTGGCTGGTGGACCGCGCTCTCCACCCAAACCCGTGCAGACATGCGTCGCACGGCAGGTGCTCAAAGTCTGGTGAAAGAAGGTGAGCGCTACGTCATCAGCGGCCGCTTGTTCCCCGAAGGTGGCGGCATACAAATCAAGCAGTTTTCGCTCAAGTCGGCCAACCCCAAAGAGTTCGCCGTCGGCACCACCGTGGAAGTGTCGGACGGGCAAATTTTTGACGAGGAAGACGGCAAACCCGACGGCACGCTGACGGTGAAAGCGGACGGAAGCTACCGCCTGGATCTGGACCAGCCCTATGACAAGGATCGTGGTGTCCGGGTGTTTTATGTGGCCGAGTCCCCGCCCGTTTTCATGACCCAGAATTACGAAAAGGTAATTGCGGGTGAAGGGGTAGGGCAGGCATTTTTGAACACCTTCAAGGTCACGATTCCGGCGACCTTTATTCCGATTCTGATTGCAGCCTTCGCCGCGTATGCCTTCAGCTGGATGGAATTCCCCGGCCGCAAATTCTTGTTCATTGTGGTGGTGGGGCTGCTGGTGGTGCCCTTGCAAATGTCCCTGATTCCGCTGCTGCGGCTCTACAACCAGATGGGCGAGGTTTTTGGCACAGAGTCCAAGTCCTACCTCGGGGTGTGGCTTGCCCACTCCGCGTTTGGTCTGCCCCTGGCGATTTACCTGCTGCGCAACTACATTGCGTCCCTGCCACGCGACATCATCGAGAGCGCGCGGATGGACGGTGCTTCGCATTTCCAGATCTTCACCAGCATCGTGCTGCCCTTGTCGATCCCTGCGTTGGCGAGTTTTGCGATCTTCCAATTCTTGTGGGTATGGAACGACTTTTTGATTGCACTCGTCTTCCTCGGCAAAGCGCCTGACCAGGTGGTGCTCACCATCAAGCTCAACGACTTGCTGGGCTCTCGCGGTGAGAGCTGGGAGATCTTGACCGCCAGCGCATTCGTCTCCATTGCGGTGCCGGTTGCCGTGTTCTTCTCGCTGCAACGCTTCTTTGTGCGCGGGCTGCTGAGCGGCTCCGTCAAGTAAATTCAGGACCAACCTTCCTTGGCGAATTTGCGTAAGCAGATTCGCCGTTTTCATTCAAGGGACCTTTCCATCATGGCTAAAGCAACGAACAACAACTGGTGGCGCGGTGGCGTCATTTATCAGATCTACCCGCGTAGTTATGCGGACAGCAATGGCGACGGCGTGGGCGATCTGGCCGGCATTACCGCCAAGCTGGACTATGTGGCCGACCTGGGCGCAGACGGCATTTGGCTGTCGCCCTTCTTCAAGAGTCCGATGAAGGATTTCGGCTACGACGTCAGCGACTACTGCGACGTGGACCCGATGTTCGGAACGCTCGATGATTTCAAGCAGCTGGTCGATCGCGCACATGCACTGGGCCTGAAGGTCATGATCGATCAAGTGCTCTCCCACAGCTCCGACCAACACCCTTGGTTTGTAGAAAGCCGCTCCAGCCTGAACAACCCCAAGGCCGATTGGTATATCTGGGCCGATGCCAAACCCGACGGAAACCCGCCCAACAACTGGTTGTCCATTTTTGGCGGTAGTGCATGGCAGTGGGATACCCGCCGTTGCCAGTACTACATGCACAACTTCCTGACCAGCCAGCCGGATTTGAATTTTCACAATCCCGAAGTGCAAAAAGCGCTGCTGTCCACCGTCAAGTTCTGGCTGGATCTCGGGGTGGATGGCTACCGCCTGGACACCGCCAACTTTTACTTCCATGACGCCCAACTGCGCGACAACCCCGCACGCGGTCGCCCCGATGGTGAGGATCCTGCGGTCAACGCAGTGAACCCCTATGGCTGGCAATGGCACCAACACGACAAGAGCCAGCCCGAAAACCTGGCCTTCCTGCGTGAGCTGCGTGCCTTGCTGGACGCGTATCCCGACACCACCATGGTGGGTGAGATCGGTGACGACGACGGTCTGGCCCGTGTGGCGGAATACACCAGTGGCGGTGACAAGCTGCACATGGCGTACTGCTTTGACCTGCTGGGTACCGCGCACAGTGCCGCGCACTTCCGCGGCTTTGTGAAGCGGTTTGAAGAGGTGGCTCC
This sequence comes from Rhodoferax sp. UBA4409, assembly GCA_002390825.1. Classification (GTDB taxonomy): domain Bacteria; phylum Pseudomonadota; class Gammaproteobacteria; order Burkholderiales; family Burkholderiaceae_C; genus Allorhodoferax. The sequence continues at coordinate 9,672 of DGQR01000013.1, read as the reverse complement.
CGGTGGATGGCCTTGCTGGGCCCTGTCTAATCACGATGTGGTGCGGGTTGCTACCCGCTGGGCCAGTACTGCGGCGGTTGCGGCGCCTGAGTTATTGCGCCTAGGCGCAGCCTTGCAAATGTCCTTGCGCGGTTCCCCTTGCATCTATCAAGGTGACGAGCTGGGCTTGCCAGAGGCAGACATCGCATTTGAAGACCTGCAGGATCCCTACGGCATCACGATGTGGCCCGAGTTCAAAGGGCGCGATGGTTGTCGCACCCCGATGCCGTGGCTTGCGGATGCTGCAGATTTGGGCTTCTCCTCATCGCCAGCACCGGCAAAACCATGGCTGCCCGTGGCGACGACCCACCGGGCGTTAACCGCCGAGGCGCAGATCCAAGACCCTGCATCGCTATTACATTTCTATCGCAACCTGCTGCGCTGGCGCAAAACCCAGCCCTGCCTGGTGAGTGGTACCTTGGAGGTGCTGGATGCGCATGCCCAGGTGTTCGCCTATTTGCGTCGCCATGAGGGTCAAAGCATGGTCTGCGTATTCAACTTCAGTCCTGAACCTGCCCAGTGGCCGGTCCCGGAAGCTTTCGCTTCGATGCACACGGTGACGGGCAGTGGTCTGGGGGATGCAGTTCGCCAGGGCGCAGTGCTGCAGTTGCCTGCATGGGGCGGCGCTTTTCTGGGCCATGCCTGACCTCCTGCAGGTAAAGGGCTCGGGTACATTCTTCGAATGAGTACACCCGAGCGTTTGCGCCTGAATACGATCGCCGGGCCTTTGCTCGGCGAGTTTTTGTTGGGTATGACAGTCGCGATGGGCGGGCTGTGGCTGGCTTCGCATGAGTCAGATGCCGCAGCCGGTGCTTTCGGGCTGGTGAACCAGATCCTGGAAACCCTGAGCGTCGCTTTTCGGGTGCTTGCCATCGGCTTGGGTGTGATGGTGACGCAGTATGTCGGGGGAGGGCAGCACGCCGCCGCCCGACGTGTCGCCCTGTTGGCCTTGGGTGCCAGCAGCTGGGTGGGTGCTGCGATCATGCTGGTGGTGATCGCCGGCAACGACGTCATGCTCGACTGGTTAAACGCCCCTGCCATGGTGGCGTCTTTAGCCGCTCCGTATCTGCAATGGTTTGCACCGGCCTTGCTGCTGGATGCCTACAACCTCAGCATGGCGGCGGTGCTGCGCGCCCATCTGTTTGCCAAAGACTCTTTGCGGATCATGATTGCCATGCACGGCACGCATCTCGCGCTGGCCTTTGTGATCATGCGGGGCTGGGGCAGCTGGGATGGCATGGGCCTTGAGGGCTATGCCATAGCCATGCTGATCAGCCGCGCATTGGGGCTGGTATTGCACCTGTGGTTCTGGCGGGTACGCATGCAATTGACTCCCTCCAGGCAAGACTGGTGGCGATTTGCGTGGGTGGACTTTGCGCCGGTGTTGCGGGTGGGGCTTCCGGGCGCCGGGGTCGAGGTGACTTACCGCGCTGCCTTTATGGTGTCGCTGGCGGCGACCGCCCGCTTGGGGGTCACCGCACTCGCCACCCACTCCTACACCTTGCAGCTGCTCAAATATGTGCTGTTGACCAGCATGGCCATTGGCTGGGCCTGCGAAATCATGGTGGGCCGCCTCGTCGGAGCTGGCGATTTGAGGGCTGCTAACGGACTGGTCCGCAAGGCCGTGCGCAATGGGCTGCTGGCCTCCGGCTCGCTGGCACTGTTTGCCGCATTGGGCGCCCCGTGGTTGATGCGCGCTTTTACCAAAGACGCGGCGGTCATTGAGGCCGCACAAACCTTGCTGTGGCTATCGCTGCTGCTCGAGACCGGCCGTGTGTTCAATCTGATTTTGAACGGTGCCTTGCGTGCGACGGGCGACGCCATTTACCCGGCAGTGTCCAGCGTCGCGTCCCTTGTGTTGGTGCTGGGCGTCGGCTCTTTTTGGTTGGGCCGCTTGTTCGGCCTGCCGGGTATCTGGTTGGCCTATGCGCTGGATGAGTGGATCCGCGGCTTGCTGTTGCTCAGTCGTTGGCTCTGGCGCGGCTGGCTGCCCAATGCACGGGACAGCCGCCGTCGCTTGCGCGCAGAGAAAAGCTGACGCCTCGTTTCAGCCAAACGCCAGGGGCAGCACCCCTGTCGCGCCGGTGCGCAGGGCGAACACACTACCCGACAAGGGGTGCTGCGCCAATTCCGCATCACCCAGTCCTACCCGCGCGGTGGTCACCAGCATTGTTTGGAGGTCGGTGCCACCAAAACTGATGCTCGTCACCTGACTCGCGGGTATCGCGATGGTCTGCAGGCACTCCGCATCCGGGGTGAAGCATCGAATGCAAGCACCGCCCCAGAACGCAATCCAGACGCGGCCTTCGCTGTCCAGCGTCATTCCGTCGGGCGTGCCTTCGTCTTCTGAGAAAACCCGCCACACCGATTTGGCGGTGAGGTTGCCTGCAGCATCCAATGTGTACCGGTAAACCGTGTTCAGGAAGCTGTCGGTGTGCAGCATCCAGCGGGCGTCTGGAGCAATCGCGGGGCCGTTGGCAATGTAGATGCCGGCTTCCACCACTGTGCATTGCAGATCCGGGTCAAGGCGGGCGAGCCGTCCTTGGCGGCGGGCCGGATCGTCGTTGTCCATGGAGCCAGCCCAGATACGGCCGAAGGCATCTGCCTTGGCATCGTTCAGCCGGACGGACGGTTCGCCGGGGTGCGGCTGAGCTACCGGCTCCCAGTGCAGTTCTGGCTCCAGAGTCAGATGCACCACACCGCTTTGGAAGCCCGCCATATACCCGTCCCCGCTCTTGCGGGGAATCAACCAGCCAATGCGCTCAGGCATTTTCCAGCTTTGGCGCGCATCCGTCGCGGGGGTCCAGGCGTGCAGAGCACAACCATGGATGTCGACAAAGAAAAAGCGCCCGGTCCGGGCTTCCCAGACGGGGCCCTCACCCAGCAGCAGTTCTGCAGGCCAGATGGCTTGGGGGAGTGTGTGATTCAGGTCCATCCGGCGTCCACCACAAAGTCTTGGGCTGTCACCATGCCGCTGTCAGCGGCCGATAAAAACAAAGCCATATTCGCCACATCGGCGCCGAGAATCCGGCCGGGCAGGCAATGGTTGTCCTTCATGGCTTTTTCGCCCGCCTCGTCGACCCACAAAGCCAACTGCTTGTCGGTCATGATCCAGCCCGGCGTCAAGGTGTTGACCCGGATATTGAATTCACCCAGTTCTCGCGCCAAGCTGCGGGTCAGGCCCACGGTCGCCGACTTGCAGGTCGCGTAGACCGGGTAGCCCTTGCCCTTGATCTTCCAGCTGGTCGAGCCCAGGTTCACGATGGCGCCACCGCCGGAACGCTTCATGCCCTCGGCAACCGCCTGGGCGGCAAAAAAGTGGGGTCGCAAGTTGACCGATACCCGCCAGTCGAAGTCTTCCGCCGTCACATCGGCAAGCTCGTGCCGCTGGTCATTGGCCACGTTGTTGACCAGCACCGTGATGTCGCCAAAGCGCTCGGCCGCTGTGCCGATGGCCGCTTGCAAGGCTTTCACATCTGATGCGTCGCTTTGCAGAAACAGCGGTTCAGGGCCCAGTTGCCGCGCTGCCTCAATGACTTGCTGAGCGGCCTCGGCATTGCGGCCGGTGAACGCCACTTTGGCGCCTTGGCGCGCAAAGGCAATCACGATGTCGCCACCGATGCCAGAGCTGCCTCCGGTGACAAAAACACTGCGCCCCTGCAAGCTCGGGTACTGCGCGAAGTGGGAGAGGGTGTCCGGCTTCATAGGTCTCCAAGAGGTAAATAGACGACGATTGTAAAAGCAATCATCATACAAATAAAGCCGAAAAGAAGCCGCTTAGCTTGTCTGGATCGTGGCGCGGATCAGGCTGCGCGTGTCAGAGAGCATGCTGGCCATGCGGTGCAGCGCGTTTTGTGGCTCTTGCAGCCGGATCGCTTCAAACACCTTCTGGTGGTCCGGCAAAGCTTGCTTGAAGTTGTCCGAGGTGCGCGCGGTAACGCCCAGCAAAGACTCCAGGGCGCTGCCGATGATGGCGGCCAGTGGCATCAGCAGCGGGTTGTTGGTGGCTTGGAGCACGGCGGTGTGAAAGGCCAGATCGGCTTGCACCCAGTCGGTGATCGAGGCTGCCGACTCCATAGAGCGCAGCGCGAGTGCGATCGCCTGGAGTTGCTCCTCACTGCGGCTGGTCGCGGCCAGTGCTGCCGCGGAGGGCTCAATGATTTCGCGCAGCTCGGTAAGATGCCGCAAAAACTCCGCATCTACGCCGGTGGCGCAGCGCCACGCCAGGATGTCCGGGTCCAGCAGGTTCCATTGGTCTTTGCTGCGCACCCGGGTGCCGATGCGGGGCCGGGCTTCCAGCAGGCCTTTGCCCGCCAGTACCTTGACGGCCTCACGCAGGGCAGTGCGGCTTACGGCCAGCTCCTGGCACAACAGCTCCTCGTTCGGGAGCAGCTGCCCGGCGGGGTAGATGCCCCCTGCGACCCGGCGGCCCAGCTCATCCACCACCTGCCCATGCAGTTTGCGACCGCTGTAGCGCGCGTGGGAGGCCGGAATGGGCGGCGTTTTGGGGTCTACAGGTGTCATGCGAATTGGCATTTAATGATCATATGTTTAAATCGGGGGGAAACCCATCTTCGTGAACTTAACTATGACTATGAGCCCAACATCCGCCATTGTCGGTGTGGACTGGGGAACCACCCACCGCCGCACCTATGTGATCCGACCGACGGGGGAGTGCATCCGGGAGTCCAGCGATGGCGATGGCGCGCTGGCTTGCAAAGGGCGCTTTCCAGAGGCGCTCACCGGCGCGCTGACCAGCGTGCAGGCGACACCGTCTTTGGTGGTCGCTTCCGGAATGGTGGGGAGTGCGCTCGGGTGGCATGAAGTGCCTTATGTGGATGCGTCTGTGCCCTTGCAGGACTTGGGGCGCCATGTGTACAGAGTCCCGGATGCTCCCGGAGACGTGCCCGTGGTGCTGGTCCCCGGCTATTGCATTCGCAACTCCGCAGGTGTGCCGGATGTCATGCGCGGCGAGGAAACCCAACTCCTGGGAGCTTGGGCTTTGGGCCATGTGTCTGGTTGGTTCGTGCTACCTGGCACGCACAGTAAATGGGTGTTACTGCAAGGTGGCGTGGTGCGCAAACTGCGCACCTACATGACCGGCGAGCTCTATGACCTGTTGCGCAAGCACGGCACACTGGCCGCCGCTGCGAGCGGCCAGGCTACATGGGACGATGCTGCTTTTTCAGCCGGGGTAGATGCGGCCGGACACCATGCGCTGAGCCATGTGCTGTTTGGCACCCGGGCCCGTGTGGTCAGCAAAGACATGGCGCCGCAAGCCAGTGCCTCGTATTTAAGCGGCCTCCTGATCGGTGCGGAACTCAAAGATGTACTCGGGGCGGAAGCCGGCGAGGTCCCCACTTTTCAGTTGATTGGCTCACCGCAGCTCGCAGAGCTCTACCAAAAGGCGGCGCAGCGCCTGGACTGCCGTTTTGACATTCTGGATGCCCGCCAAGCCTTTCTGGCCGCCATGCAACACATTCATTCCCATTGGAGCGCTTGATGAGTTCTGTTTTCCCTTTGTTGGCGCAAGCCCGCCATATGCCTTTGATTGCCATTTTGCGGGGGCTCAAGCCCGAAGAGGCTTTGGATATCGGCCAGGCCTTGTACCAAGCAGGCTTCCGGAGCCTCGAAGTCCCTTTGAATCGCCCTGGCGCTATCGAATGTATAGCGGCTCTCGTAGCTGGATTGCCGGCTGATGCCCTTATTGGCGGTGGAACCATGCTCACGGTTGAACAGGTGGACGCGGTACACGCTGCGGGCGGCCGCTTGATGGTCTCGCCCAATTGCGATCCGGCGGTGATTCGCCGTGCGGTGGCGTTGGGCATGCTGGCGTCACCTGGTGTGGCTACGCCGACCGAAGCTTTTGCGGCCTTGGCCGCTGGCGCGCACGCACTCAAGTTGTTCCCGGCAGAGTCGCTGGGGCACGGCGGCTTGAAGGCGCTCAAGTCCGTGGTTCCAGCCGGTACCGATCTTTGGCCGGTGGGCGGCATTACCCCCGAGAGCATCGGACCATGGGTCAAAGCCGGCGCCACCGGCTTCGGCATCGGCAGCCAGTTGTTTGCACCGGGCGTCACAGCGGCGCAGGTCTACGAGCGCGCCAGTGCCTATGTGCAGGCCTGGCAGGCGGCCACGGCCTAGTTTTCGCTGCCAGAGCCCTGCTTGAGCAGCAGGGCCCGCTCATACAGCGCGTTGCGCGGCTCGCCGGTGATGTCGGCTGCCAGCTTCACTGCAGATTTGAGCGGCAGTTGCTCCAGCAGCAAACTCAAGACGCGGTCATCCGCTGTGCTGGCGGCTGCAGCCGCAGGGTGAATGACCAGCGCGAACTCGCCGCGCAAGCGGTTGGCATCTGCGGCCAACCAAGCGCTGAACTCGCTCGCATCCACAGTAGCCACCTCTTCAAACTGCTTGGTCAGTTCCCGGCCTACCGTGACTTTGCGCGAACCCAAAGGTGCAAGCGCTTTGGCCAGTGCTTCCAGCCGGTGCGGCGCCTCGAGCAGCACCACCGCGTCGGGCTGCGCAGCTATCGCCGCGACCTCGTTCGCACGCTCTGTGGCTTTGGAGGACAAAAAACCCCGGAACACAAAACCGCCATGGCCCTCGCCCGTGGCGACCAGTCCGGCCACAGAAATAGCGGTCACCACGCTGCTTGCCCCCGGCAGCGGAACAGCGCGCAAACCTTGCGCCCGCACTTGCGCCACCAGCCGTGCCCCGGGGTCGCTCACACCGGGTGTGCCGGCGTCACTCACATAGGCAACGCGTTGACCTTCCCGCAGGCGGGCGATCACGGTCTGCGCAGCCTCGGTCTCGTTGTGCTGGTGCACGGCCAGCAGGGCCGAGCCCGCTTTGTCGATACCGTAGGCGCGCAGCATTTGCTGGGTGTGGCGTGTGTCTTCACAGGCAATGCAATCGGCAAGCCCCAGTACATGCAGGGCACGCAGGGTGATGTCGGCCAGATTGCCGATGGGCGTGGCGACAACATACAAGCAGCCTTGCGGATAATGCTGCGCACCGGCCGCATCTTTGGCGGCTTGGATGGCTGAAGAAAAAGACGCACTCATATGGGCTTATTTCCATCACGACCCGCTTCCCGCACGACCAAACAAGTGGGCGATGCGGCGGAGGAGCGGGCGTCGGGTTTTTTGCAAGCCAAGGGGCTGCAATTCGTTGCCCGCAATTATCGGACCCCCGGGCGGGGCGGTGGCGAGATCGACCTGATCATGCGTGACCGCGACGGCACGCTGGTGTTTGTCGAGGTGCGCAAACGCAGCCGCACCGACCATGGCGGGGCAGCGGCCAGCGTGGGGCATGTCAAACAGCGCCGCATCATCTTTGCCGCAAGGCATTACTTGCTGCAGTTGCGTACGGTTCCCCCGTGCCGGTTCGATGTGGTGGTGATGGACAGCGACGCGGTCGAGTGGTTGCGCGCCGCCTTTGACGCATCCTGATCGCCCTGACAAGTCTCCGACATCAGGGTTTATACGCTGCGCGGTATCATGCCGCCCATGCTGGAACAACGTATACAACAACACTTTATCGACAGTGCGGACCTCAAATACCAGGCTGCCCAGACACTGAGCAAACCGATTGCGGATGCGGTGCAAGCCATGCTGGCATGTGTGACCAGTGGCGGCAAAGTATTGGCCTGCGGCAACGGGGGCTCCGCGGCGGATGCCCAGCATTTCGCGGCAGAGTTTGTCGGGCGGTTCGAGCGCGAGCGGCCGGAGCTGGGCGCGATTGCGCTCACTACCGACAGCTCCATCATGACGGCGATCGCCAACGACTACGACTTCAATGTCATTTTCTCGCGCCAAGTGCGCGCCCTGGGTGCCCCCGGCGACGTGTTGTTAGCCATCTCGACCAGCGGCAACTCTGCCAATGTGCTAGCTGCAATTGAAGCCGCCCATGAGCGTGAAATGGTGGTGGTCGGGCTGACCGGCAAATCCGGCGGCAAGATGGCCCAGCTGCTGCGCGATACCGATGTCCATATCTGCGTGCCGCACGACCGGACGGCCCGCATCCAAGAAGTCCACATCCTCACATTGCATTGCATCTGTGATGCGGTGGATGCCCAATTACTCGGTGAACAGGAACCTTAAACATGAAACAACTTCTTCAACGCCTGACCCTCGGCACCTTGGTGGCCGTCAGCCTGAGCGGCTGCTTTCCTTTGGTAGTGGGTGGCGCCTTTGTCGGTACCGGTTTGGTGGCGACCGATCGCCGCACCTCCGGCAGCTTGGTGGAAGACGAGGGCATTGAGCTCCGCGCTGCCAGCCGCATTCGCGAGAACCTAGGCGAGCGGGTGCACGTGAACGTGACCAGCTACAACCGCCAGGTTTTGTTGACCGGTGAAGTGCCGAACCTGCAGGACAAGCAGCTGATCGAAAAAATTGTGGCCGGCGTGGACAACGTGCGCAACATCGTCAACGAGCTTGAGGTGATGGGCAACACCACCCTGACCCAGCGCTCTTCGGACACCCTGGTGACCGGCCGTGCCAAGGCCGCTTTGGTGGACGCCAAAGATTTGTTTGCCAGCGCCTTTAAGTTGACCACTGAGCGCGGTACGGTCTATGTGATGGGCCGTGTGACGGCGCGTGAAGCCAAGCGCGCAACTGACATCATCAGTGGCGTCAGCGGCGTCGGCCGTGTGGTGCGGATTCTGGAAATCATTTCCGAAGAAGAGCTGGCGCGCACCTTGCCGCAGCCGGCTGAGCCCGCCAAGAAATAGGTTTGTCGCTCTGTCCAGTAAAAAGGCCTGCAACTGCAGGCCTTTTTTTATGGGGACGGAGCCTTACTTGAGGCGCTTGATCAGGCTGCTGGTATCCCAGCGGTTGCCACCCATGACTTGCACATCGGCATAAAACTGGTCCACCAGCGCGGTCACCGGCAAGCGTGCGCCATTGCGCTTGGCTTCGTCCAGCACCAGGCCCAGGTCTTTGCGCATCCAGTCCACGGCGAAACCAAACTCAAATTGGTCCGCGACCATGGTTTTGCCCCGGTTGTCGAGTTGCCAGCTCTGGGCGGCCCCTTTGCCGATGACGTCCAGCACCTGGTTCATGTCCAGCCCCGCGCGCTGGCCGAAGGCCACTGCTTCGGACAGGCCTTGCACCAAGCCGGCAATACAAATTTGGTTCACCATTTTGGCCAACTGGCCGGAGCCGCTCTCGCCCAGCAAGGTGAATGCACGGGAAAACGCCATGGCCGCTGGCTTGACCGCCTCAAACGCAGTGGCATCGCCCCCGCACATCACGGTCAACATGCCATTCTGTGCGCCGGCTTGACCGCCGGACACGGGCGCATCGATGAATTGCAGTCCCCGCGCCACCGCTGCAACGCTCAGCTCCCGGGCGATGTCCGCCGAGGCGGTGGTGTGATCCACAAAAATCGCCCCAGGTTTCATGCCGGCAAAGGCGCCGTCGGCCCCCAGCGTCACGCTGCGCAAATCCGCATCGTTACCCACACAGCAAAACACGATGTCCGCGGCCAGCACTGCCTCACGGGGTGTAGGTGCATGGGAATGTGTGCCCAATTGGCTGCTGGCGCTCTTGAATTCTTCGCACCATGCTATTGATTTGCTAGCAGTGCGGTTGTAGACCGTGACCTGGTGGCCAGCGCGCGCCAGGTGGCCCGCCA
>DGQR01000170.1 GCA_002390825.1 Rhodoferax sp. UBA4409 | reverse complement strand
GAGATCGAAAAAGCGCATCCGGACATCTTCAATGTGCTGTTGCAGGTGATGGACCACGGGTCCTTGACCGACAACAACGGACGCAAGGCCGACTTCCGCAACGTGATCATCATCATGACCACTAACGCTGGCGCCGAGACGATGAACAAGGCCACGATCGGTTTCACCAATCCGCGGGAGGCCGGTGATGAAATGACCGATATCAAGCGTCTGTTCACGCCTGAGTTCCGCAACCGCTTGGATGCAATCGTTGGCTTCAAGGCCTTGGACGAGGTGGTGATCTTGCGGGTGGTTGACAAGTTCCTCCTGCAGCTTGAAACCCAATTGGCCGAGAAGAAGGTCGAAGTGACTTTCACTGACAAGTTGCGCAAGCATCTGGGCAAAAAAGGCTTCGACCCCTTGATGGGCGCCCGACCCATGCAGCGGTTGATCCAAGACACGATTCGTCGTGCACTGGCCGACGAATTGTTGTTCGGGCGCTTGGTCGACGGTGGTCGTCTGACGGTGGACCTGGACGACAAGGATGAGGTGTCTTTGGATATCCAGCCTATCCCCAAAAAGGAAGGCAAGTCCAAGCCTGAAGAGGCCACGGCAGGCTGATTGAAATGCCTACCAAGCCTGCAACCTCTGAGTGTTGCAGGCCTTCAAGGGCTCAGTTCTTCTCGAACTGGGCCCTTATGCTTTCTACGCGGGCCCGGTTGACGGCGAAGTCCTTGCGTCCGATACGACTTGCCGAGCGGACGTGGATGACCTGCTCTCCAGGGTTCAACCAAAACTCAACGTCGTCTGTGAACTTCAGCGTTGGAGTTGTACTCTGAGCGTACAGGTAATCGCTGGTCTCCGTGACTACCGTCGTCGCTGGCAAAGCGCGGACAATATCGGCTAACTTGCGCAGCGCAGACGCACCGTCGCCTTGGTAGTGCAGGGGAGAGATATCGGCGTACCCGCGCTGAGGATGTTCGGGATATAGCCCGGCTTGGCTGCTGACACTATTCGGCGTGTTGGAGGGGGGCTTGAGGCGACCGTTGTGAACGCCGAGGTCACCCGGTGCTTTGCCTTTGAGCATGCCGAACTGTCCTGCGAAGAAGACCACCGCAGGCAGCAGGATCACTACCAGGCCGACGAACCATAAAATTTTCATGAATGTTCCTTTGGACGAATGTTGCATGCGGAGATGGTAGGTCAAAGTTTGGAGCGATTGAAGTGTGCGTGACAGCCAGGCGACATTGACAGCAAACAGTTTTTTGATAGGGATGGTGATGAAGTTTTTGAATGTATTGCGCGGACCACTGGTGCTCGCCGTAGCCGCGCTGATCACGGCGTGTTCCACAGCACCTGGCGTGCCGAAAAACAGTGGCTCCGCGGCACTGGAGTCCGCTCCGCCGATGGTCGCAACACCCAAGCCACCCCCGAAAATCGGCTTGGCCTTGGGTGGTGGAGCTGCGCGTGGCTTTGCCCATGTTGGCGTGATTCAGGTGTTGGAAGAAAACGGGATCAAACCCAATCTGGTGACTGGCACATCCGCGGGTAGTCTGGTAGCGGCGATTTACGCAAGTGGCAAGAATGGAGCCCAGCTGCAGCGTGTGGCGGAGACGATGGAGGAAGCAGCGATTGCCGACTGGACCTTACCCATCTTCAGCCGTGGCATGTTGCGTGGTGATGCCTTGGCGCGTTACGTCAACGCGCAGGTCAGCAGCAAATTGATCGAGGACCTACCCATGCCCCTGGGCATCGTGGCCACCGATCTCAACACCGGGAATGACGTTTTGTTCCAAAGAGGGGATACCGGCACTGCGGTGCGGGCCTCTAGCGCGGTGCCTGCCGTGTTTCAGCCGGTAAAAATCGCAGGGCGCGAGTATGTCGATGGCGGTCTCGTGTCTCCGGTGCCTGTGGGGGCAGCACGTCGCATGGGGGCCGATTTTGTAATCGCGGTCGACATTTCCAGCCCGCCTGAAGGCAGTCTGACTGGGGGCACACTGGATATCCTGATGCAAACATTCTCGATCATGGGCAAGAGCATCAACCGCTATGAACTCCGGGACGCTGAGGTCGTGGTGCGCCCAGCGTTGCAAGGGATTGGAAGTTCAGATTTCAGTGCCCGCAAACGCTCTATCGAGGCAGGCCGGCAAGCCATGCTGAAGATGATTCCCGAGCTCAAAGCGGCACTTGCCGCGAGAGACAGATAAAAAAAAGGCCCCGTTTTACAACGAGGCCTTGAAGGGATCCCTGAACCACGATGGTTTCGAAAGGACCCGAGGAGACAATCAGTGGGCAGTGTTTTTCAACGTCTGCCAATGCTTGAAATTGTATCAGGGTTTTCCCTTGCTGGCGTGAAAAACTCACCCCAACATTCACCCTGACACAAGAAATTCATCAACGCTTTTTAGAGGCAGTCTTGGTCACTTCAGTGGCTTGGGCAGCCACGGCGCTGATGTTGGACTCGACCAGGTCGGTGGCTTGCTTGACAGCTTTTTGCACGGATTCCAGGGCGTTGTTGGCAGCAGCCACAGTGCTCTTCATCACGGCCACAGCGGTTTCAGAACCGGCAGGGGCGTTTTTGGCAGCGTTGTCCACCAGGCTCATGAAAGCTTTCTGGGCTTCAGCAGCTTGGGCTTCCGCAGCTTTGCTGAACTCAGCGGTGGTGCTGGAGGTGATGTCATACAGGTGACGGCTGTAAGAAGCGGTCTTCTCAGCCAAGGGCTGGAACATGTTGGCTTGCAGGGCCAGCAATTCTTGGGCGTCACGGGCGCTCAGCAGTGTGCTGGTTTGGGCAGCGGCTTCGTTCAGAGCGGCTTTGGAGGCGGTCATGTTGAGCTCGACGAGCTTTTCAACGCCTTGGAAAGCCTTGGTGGTCAGACCGAAGAGGGTCTCAACGTTAGCTTTGTGGGAAGCCATCACTTGTTCTACGGTCATCATCATTCAACTCCAAAGATTGGTTACAAACAGAAATGCTGCGGTGCAACATGGAACGAATTATAGGGTGCTGCCTGGCGCTGGCAAGTACTTTTTGTTGCAATGCAGCATTTTTAGAGCCCGCTTTCTAAAACCGGGACTTTTTGAGCCTGGGCAAGCCTGGGTCACAATCCTTTCATGCAAGCGTATTACGCCGACCACTTTGTGTTGCCACTACCTGAGGGACACCGTTTCCCCATGGCCAAGTACGCCTTGCTGCGGGAAAAACTGGCGACCGAGCTCCCCCAAATCAAGTTGCATGAGGCCCCATCCGCCACCGATGGCGAGCTGGCCTTGGCCCATGCGCCAGCCTACATCCAGGCCGTGGCCCAGGGCCAGCTGAGCCCGACGCAGCAACGCGAGATTGGTTTTCCTTGGAGCCCCGCCATGGTCGAGCGTTCGCGCCGCTCCGCCGGGGCCACCGTGGCTGCGGCCAGGGTGGCGCTGTTGCAGGGTGTGTCGGCTAACTTGGCGGGTGGCACCCACCATGCCTCTGCCAGCGCGGGTGGCGGTTTTTGTGTGTTCAACGA
>DGQR01000207.1 GCA_002390825.1 Rhodoferax sp. UBA4409 | reverse complement strand
CGCCTACGGCATGGGCCTGACCGCAGAAAAGGTCGCCCAGCAGTGGAAGGTGACACGCGAAATGCAAGACGCCTTCGCCCTTGAATCCCACCTGCGCGCCATCAAGGCCCAGCAAGCCGGCGAGTTCACCGACGAGATCACGCCCATCGATGTGATCGAGCGCACTCCCAACCTGGCAACCGGCGAAGTGTCCACCCGCACCCGCACCGTGAACCTCGACGAAGGCCCACGCCCAGACACCTCTATCGAAGGCCTGGCCAAGCTCAAGCCCGTGTTCGCTGCTCGCGGCAGCGTGACCGCCGGCAACAGCTCGCAGACCAGCGATGGCGCAGGCGCTTTGATTCTGGCCAGCGAAAAAGCGGTCAAGCAATTCGGCCTGACTCCGCTAGCCCGTTTTGTGAGCTTTGCGGCCCGTGGCGTGCCACCCGAAATCATGGGTATCGGCCCGATCGAAGCCATCCCTGCCGCCCTGCGTTACGCCGGTCTGCAGCACTCGGACATTGACTGGTTCGAGCTGAACGAAGCCTTTGCGGCCCAGTCGCTGGCCGTGATCAACACCCTGGGTCTGGACCCGTCCAAGGTCAACCCCATGGGTGGCGCGATTGCGCTGGGTCACCCGCTTGGCGCTACCGGTGCCATCCGTGCAGCCACGGTGGTGCACGCACTGCGCCGTAACAACCTGAAGTACGGCATGGTCACCATGTGCGTAGGCACAGGCCAAGGGGCTGCCGGCATCTTTGAACGCGTCTAAAACGCGTCACACCAAGGCCACCTTCGGGTGGCCTTTTGCATGGGGCTGTATGCTCCGCAGCCATCTGGAGATCGCTTGAATGAGTACCCACGTTTTTGATGAAGCCATCGCGCTGCAGGCGCAGCCGGATGGCAGCTGGACAGGGCACACCCACCCGGCCTACGCCAATATGGTGGGGCCCTTTGGTGGCATCACCGCAGCACAGGCCCTGAACGGGGTGTTGCAGCACCCCGAGCGTTTGGGCGACCCGGTGTCGCTGACGGTGAATTTTTGTGCGGCGCTGGCTGACGGCCCCTTCACCGTCATGGCGCGTGCAGCGCGCACCAACCGGTCGACCCAGCACTGGACCATCGAGATCCAGCAGGGGGATGCGATTGTCATGACCGGCACGGCGGTGACCGCCGTGCGCCGTGAAACCTGGGGTGTGGACGAAGAGCCCATGCCCCTGTGCCCACCCCCCTCCGAAGTAGCCCCGCCACAAGTCATGGCGCCCATGGAGTTTGTGAAGCGCTACGAGCAGCTGCCCGTGAACGGCCAGCTGCCTGCGGTGTGGGATGGCAGCGGCCACAGCAGCCTGAGCCAAATATGGGTGCGTGACAATCCTCCACGCCCCCTGGACTTTGCGTCGCTGGCCTGCATTTCAGACATCTTTTTCCCCCGTGTGTTTATCCGCCGGGCTACCCATGTGCCAGTGGGCACGGTGTCGCTCACGGTGTATTTCCACGCCAGCGCCGAGCAGTTGGCTGCCACCGGTACTGGCTATCTGCTGGGGCAAGCGCAGGCGCAAGCCTTTCGCAACGGCTTTTTTGATCAGAGCAGCCAGCTCTGGAACGAAGCCGGTGTGCTGCTGGTGACCACGCACCAGATCGTCTATTACAAACAGTGATCCAATCACCCATCCCTTTTTGAGCGAGCGACCATGCAAGACATCCTGATCCACACCGACGCTGGCATCACCACCATCACCCTGAACCGGGTCGAAAAAAAGAATTCCTTCACCCAGTCCATGTACGCCACCTGCGCCGACGCGCTGGACGCGGCGCGTGACGACGCTGCGGTGCGTGTGGTGGTGTTCCAGGGCGACGCCACCGTGTTCAGCGCCGGTAACGACATCGGCGACTTTCTGGGTGCTCCCCCCAAGACACAAGATGCGCCCGTGTTCCGCTTCCTGCGGGCCTTGGCGGCCTTCCCCAAGCCCATCATTGCGGCGGTGTGCGGCCCGGCTGTGGGCATCGGCACCACGATGCTGTTCCATTGCGATCTGGTCTACGCCGGTGACAACGCAGCTTTCTCCATGCCCTTCGTGAACCTGGGCCTGTGCCCCGAAGCGGCGTCCAGCCTGCTGGTGCCCCAAATGATGGGTTACCACCGCGCTGCCGAAGCCTTGCTCATGGGCGAGCCCTTCATGGCCGAAGCCGCCCTGGAAGTGGGTTTGGCCAACCGCGTGGTGCCACCCACCGAAGCCAATGCGGTGGCCCAGGCCCAAGCCCGCAAGCTGGCCGCCAAGCCCATCGCCTCGCTGATCGAAACCAAGCGCCTGCTCAAGAAAGGCCAGCTGGCCGATGTGCTTGCCCGCATCGACGAGGAAGCCGTGAGCTTCGGCCGCATGTTGGGTGAGCCTTCTGCCAAAGAGGCGTTCACCGCGTTTATGGAGAAGCGCAAGCCCGACTTCACCAAGGTCTGACTTTCAAGTGTTTTCGGCTGCTAGCGCTCGTTCCATATGCGCGAGCAGCTCCTGAAATAATAGCAATTTGAAGGGAAGGTGCTTCCTTTGCACCTCAGCTACAAAGCGCCAAGACACTCGCGTTTTCCCTGAGCATTTTTGCCAAGCAAGCGCTTGCTGAAAATAGATGAGGCTGGTATGGTCGACACATGACCCCTACCGAGACCCTGCATGTCGCGCCTGCTGAAGATACCGCGCCACCTGAGGCCAAACGCCCGCGCGGCCGCCCCCGCAAAACCGAAGACGAGCGCGATGACGGCAACCGCCGCCACGAGTTGCTCAGGGCCGCAGCCCAACTCTTCCGCCGTCAAGGGTTCGCCGCGACCACCACCCGCGACATCGCCAACGCCGCCGGCATGCAAAGCGGCTCGCCGTTCTACCACTTCAAGAGCAAAGACGCGCTTTTGTTCGCCGTCATGGAAGCGGGCATGCATTCGGCGCTGGCCAACCAGCAGCGTGTGCTGGGTGACGCGGCCTATGCCGCACTGAGCCCGGCCGACAAACTACGCCGCCTCGTCCATGCGCACTTTGAAGTGCTGCTCGGGCCCGGTAACGACTTTGTGCCGGTCATGCTGTACGAGTGGCGCTCCTTGCAGCGCCCGCAGCGCAAGGTGCTGCACAAACTGATTGCCGACTACGAGGCCCTGTGGATGCCGGTGCTGCAAGCCCTGCAGAACAGCGGCCAGCTCAAGGCGCCGGTGGGCGTGGCCCGCCTGCTGATTCTGGGTGCGCTCAACTGGTCGGTGCAATGGTTCGACCCCGCCAAAGGGGCCACGGTAGAAGCGCTCGGCGAACACGCCGTCGCCATGTTCATTCAGGAGGTGTGATGCATTACGGTTCTGTCTTCGCGCCCGGCTTGTTCGCCGGCAAAGTGGTGGGGATTACCGGTGGAGGCTCCGGCATTGGCCGCTGCACAGCCCATGAGCTGGCGGCCTTGGGCGCCACCGTGGCACTCATAGGCCGCAAGCCCGAAAAGCTGGAGAAAGCGGCCACTGAGATCACCGAGGACGGTGGCAACGTCAGCCAGCATGTGTGCGACATCCGCAATGAAGACGCAGTCAAGGCTTGCGTGGCTGCCATCGTGGCGCAGCACGGCCGCATTGACGGCCTGGTGAACAACGCCGGCGGCCAGTACATGACGCCGCTAGAAGCCATCAGCGCCAAGGGCTGGGAGGCGGTGATCAACACCAACCTGACCGGCGGCTTTTTGATGGCGCGCGAGTGCTTCAGCCAAAGCATGAGCAAGCATGGCGGCGCCATCGTCAATATTGTGGCCGACATGTGGGGCTCCATGCCCGGCATGGGCCACAGTGGTGCCGCGCGCGCCGGCATGGTGAGCTTTACCGAGACTGCAGCCACCGAGTGGGCAGGCCGTGGGGTGCGGGTGAACGCCGTTGCGCCGGGCTACATCGCCTCCAGCGGCATGGACCACTATCCGCCCGAAATGGGCCCCATGCTGCGCGAAATGGCCAAGACGGTGCCATTGGGCCGCTTTGGCACCGAGGCCGAAACCTCCGCAGGCATTGTGTTTTTGCTGAGCCCTGCAGCGGCGTTTATCAGCGGTACCACGCTGCGCATCGACGGCGCGCGGCCCCAGGTGCGCATGGGCTGGCCCATGCGCGTGGCGGACGAAAAGGCGCAAGCCCGCGATGCCATCAAGCCTTTCAACGGCTTTCACCGCGCCAGCACGCCCAAGGTGTTTCAGTCATGAGCGCGCTCGCTGAGTCGGCGCAAGAGTTGACCCATGACTTCGGCCCGGAGGACGTGGCTGCCGTGGAAGACGCGGCGCGCCGCTTCATCCAGACCGAGGTGGCCCCGCATCTGGCGGACTGGGAAGAGGCGGGCGAGTTCCCCCGCAGCCTGTACCAGCGCGCTGCCGATCTGGGGTGGCTGGGGCTGGGTTACCCGGAGCGCTTTGGTGGCACACCGGCACCTTGGGCACTGCGCAACGCGCTCACGATTGCGCTCGCCCGCAGCGGGGGCAGTGGCGGCCTGATGGCCAGCCTGTTCAGCCACAACATCGGTTTGCCTCCGGTGCTGCGCCATGGCTCTGCAGCTTTGCAGCAGCAAGTGGTGCCCGATGTGCTGGCCGGCCGCAAGATTGCCGCGCTGGCAATCACCGAGCCCGGCGGCGGCACCGATGTATCGGCACTCAAAACCACGGCCCGTCTGGAGGGCAACGAGTACGTGGTGGATGGTGAAAAAACTTTCATCACCTCCGGCATGCGCGCTGACTGGATCACGGTGGCAGTGCGCACCGACCTGAAGAACAAAGGCCAGAAATCGGGAGCAGGTGGCATTTCCATGCTCATGGTGCCCGGCGATGCGCCTGGCCTGTCGCGCAGCCCTCTCCATAAGATGGGCTGGCATTGCTCGGACACCGCGCAGCTGCGCTTTGACGGCGTGCGGGTGCCCGCCTCCAACCTCGTGGGCGAAGAGGGTGCGGGTTTCAAGATCATCCTTACCAACTTCAATGGCGAGCGCTTGTCCATGGCAGCCATGGCGCTGGGCTTTGCCGAGTGCTGCTACGACGAAGCTCTGAGCTGGGC
>DGQR01000206.1 GCA_002390825.1 Rhodoferax sp. UBA4409 | reverse complement strand
CCGGCAGGAAGCCGATGTCCAACATGCGGTCGGCTTCGTCCAGTACCACGTACTCGACCTGGTTCAACACAGCGTTTTTGGCTTCGATGTGGTCCAACAAACGGCCGGGGGTAGCTACCAACACTTCTACACCGGCTTTGAGCTCCAGGGTCTGGGGCTTCATGTCCATGCCACCGAACACCACTGCGCTGCGCAAGTTGGTGTACTTGGCGTACAGCTTTACCTGCTGGGCCACCTGGTCGGCCAGCTCGCGGGTAGGCAACAGCACCAAAGCGCGCACGGGGTGGCGGGCGGGGGAAGTGGAAGCGTTTTCGTGCTTCATCAGGCGCTGCAGCAAAGGCAGTGCGAATGCAGCAGTTTTGCCGGTACCGGTCTGGGCGGCACCCATGACGTCTTTCCCGGTCAGCACGACGGGGATGGCCTGCGCCTGAATCGGAGTCATGGTGGTGTAGCCCATTTCCGCTACGGCGCGGGCAAGCGGGTTGGCCAGCTGCAGCTGGGCAAAAGCCATGGTGGGCGTGTCCGCGGTGAGCTCGTTGGAGGTCACGGGAGTGGGAGTCAATTCAGTAATCAAATCGGTAAGGCATAGCCATAAAGAGTGCTATCCATCCGATAGCGGGTCGCCCAAAGGAAGTCAGGGCAAACCCCGATTATCCTCTAGTTCCCAATTTCTACCACGCACACCCGTGGAGTGTGGGGGCTAGATTCCCCGCCGGGCCGCCCCAAGGGGAATCCGCCCCTCTGGGGGGCAGCGACCCGCAAAGCGGCGGAGCGTGGGGGCTAGATAGTCCGGTTAGAAAACGTGTCACAACCCTTGACGCTGCCGGTTTTCAGGCCCTTGTCGAACCAGCGCTGGCGCTGTGCGCTGCTGCCATGGGTAAAGCTTTCCGGCACCACCGCGCGCCCGGAACCGCGTTGCAAGGCGTCGTCACCGATTTTGGCGGCGGCATTCATGGCTTCGGCCACATCGCCGTCCTCCAGCAACTGGCGAGCGTTGTTGGCATGGTGCGCCCAGACGCCGGCAAAGCAGTCGGCCTGCAGCTCCAAGCGCACGCTCAGAGCATTGCCTTCCGCCTCGCTAACGCGAGCCCGTGCCTCTTGTACCTTGGCGCTGATACCCAACAAGTTTTGCACGTGGTGGCCCACCTCGTGGGCAATCACATAGGCCTGCGCAAAGTCGCCCGGCGCGCCCAGTTGTTTTTGCAAGGTCTCGTAAAAACCCAGGTCGATATAAACTTTTTGGTCGGCCGGGCAATAAAAGGGCCCCATGGCGCTCTGGCCTTGACCACAGGCGGTCGGCGTAGCGCCGCGGAACAGCACCAGTTTGGGGTTGCGATAAGTGCCGCCCCCTTTGGCGAAGACCTCGCCCCACACATCTTCCGTATCCGCCAGCACGGTGGACACAAACTTAGCCATCTTGTCATCGGCCGGTGGGCGTTGGGCAGGTGCCTGCTGCACCTGCGCCGTGGGCGCCCCACCACCGCTCAAGGCACTCAAAATCGTCAAGGGGTTGATACCCAGCACCCATCCGCCCAGCAAGGCAATCACGATGGTGCCTACCCCCAAGCGTCCGCTCAGCAGTGCGCCCAAGGGCCCGAGCCCTCCGCCACCGCCGCCCCTGAAGCTGCCCCCACCGCCACTGCGGCGGTCTTCCACGTTATCGGACTCGCGGTTGCCTTCCCATTTCATAGCTGTGTCTTTCGCCCGCCCTGTTCAGCGGGAAGAGGTGGTGGTTTCAATAAATTGCGCCAGTTGGGCCGACCAATCGGCCGACTCCGGCTGCAGGGTTTGCAAAGACTCAATTTCCACTCCGGCATCGCCGAGCATTTTTTCGGAGGCCGCGTTCACCCGCTCCTGGTGCGCTTTCTTTTCAAGGTACACCACGCGCTTGATACCGACCTGGATGATGGACTGCACACAGCGCGGGCAGGGGTATTGGGTCGCGTAGATGGTGGAGCCATGCAACGGCAAGGAAGTGCAGTTCAGGATCGCATTCTGCTCGGCGTGCACGATGTAGCTGTGGCGCGAGTTCAGCGGGTCGGTGTCGTCGTCCTGCCAGTAATGCTCGTCGTGGTCGTCGCAGCCACGCGGCAACCCGTTGTAGCCCACCCCGGAAATCTTGTTGTCCGGCCCGACAATGCACGCGCCATTGCGCTTGCGGGAATCTTTGGAACGGGCGGCGGCCAGGAGCGCCACACCCATGAACATGGAATGCCAGTGGATCAGAGAATCGTTTTTCATAGCATGCAGTGGTTTGGTCCAGTCTAGCATTCGACGCTTGACCGATGGCACAGGGTACGCTGTTGAACAGACAGGCCCCGGCCGGAGAACTACTGTGCGTCATGCGCTTCATCACTATCCTCCCCCTCATGGCGCTGTGCAGCGGGTGCACCACGATGCTGCCGAGTGCGCAAACCGACTCCAGCACCTTCACCAGTTTTGACGAAGCGCGCTCGGCCGTCGAGGTGCTGGTACCCATGCAAAGCAACTGGCACTTGATAGAGACCGGCAACCTCAACCCCGCCAACCACCCCAATGCAACGCACCTGACGCAGGCAGACATCGTGCGCAAATTCTTTGTGCCCAACACCATGCTGACCCGGGACGACCTGGACCCCGGTGTGCTGACTTGCGTGGCAGCCCGAAGCAATTGCCGGGGGATCGAGTTGATCATCTCCAAGATCACCAAGGCGCGCACCGGGGGCTTCTTCAAGGACGTGGCCAACTTCAGCCGCCGCACAGAGACCACCGGCTGGCGATTCAGCGCCACCATCCTGATGGTGAATGACGTGGTGGTTTATCGGGCATGGGGCGGCCAGCCGTGGGTGAATGAACTGGAAGTCACCCACAACCCGCTCGGCCCGCTGCAGGGCATGAATTTTTCAGGGATTGTGAAGCCCTGAGCTCAGGCTTGGCAGAGCGCACGGGTGCTGCGCCGCTCCAACGCCAGCGAGGCACCAAACACCAATAGGCCAACCAACGACAGCGCTGCGCCCACATAGCCGGTGGCGGCATAGCCGTAGCCCAAAGTGATCACCAAACCACCCAACCATGCGCCCAAGGCATTGGCAATGTTGAAGGCGGAGTGCATCGAGGCAGCGGCCAGGGTCTGCCCGTCTGCGGCGACATCCATCAACCGGGTCTGGATAGCCGGGCCGGCAGCAAAAGTGCAGCCAATCAAAAAGGTACACAAGCACAGCATCCAAGGGGACGCTGCGGTCACGCTGAACAGCGTCATCACCACGATGTTGAACACCAGCATGCCGCCGATGGTGCCCATCAAGGCGATGTCCGCCAGTTTGGAACCCACGACATTGCCCACATTCATGCCAACACCAAACAGAGCCATGATGACTGGCACCATGCCCGCGGGCATGTTCGCGACCTCGGTGGCAGTGCCCGCGATGTAAGAAAAGATCGAGAACATGCCGCCAAAACCAGTCGCGGCCAGGGTGAGCGTCAGCAACACCTGCGGGTGGGTGAACGCCACCAGCTCGCGCATGACCGTGGCACCCTCGCTAGGCTTGTCGCGTGGCAAGTAGAGCCAGATAAGCGTGACCGTGATAGCCCCGATCACCCCCACCGACAAAAACAGCACCCGCCAGTTGAGCGACTGCCCGAAATACGCCATGACCGGCGTACCCAAAAGAGTCGCGACCGTGAGGCCCATCATCACGTAGCCCACCGCTTGGGCCCGCATCTGCACCGGCACCAGCGATGCCGCCACCAAGGCAGAAACGCCGAAATAGGCACCGTGCGGCAGACCCGTCAAAAACCGCAGGACGGTAAAGCTCAAGAAATCAGGCGCCAGCGCACTGGCGAGGTTGCCCACGGTAAACACCGACATCAAGATCAGCAATAACGAACGGCGGGACGCCTTGGCCCCGGCAATCGCAATCAGCGGCGCACCCACCACCACACCCATGGCGTAGGCGCTGATGACATAACCCGCCTGCGGCGTGGTGACCTGAAACGTGGCCGCCACATCCGGCAGCAGGCCCATGATGGCGAACTCGCCAGTGCCGATACCGAAGCCCCCGCACGCCAGTGCGAGGATGACCAAAACCACCTGAAACCGTGTCAACGGGGTGGCATCTTCTTTTGAATGCATGAATTCCTTGGGGGTGGTGCAGTGCACCTCGACATGAAACCGCGAGTGCTGCGTCAATTGGGGCAGACGCGCTCTCCAGTTGCTTTTCTGACGAAGCACAAGTCTTCGTCCGGTTTGCGGCGCTCGCTTTCCGGGCGCTGCTTTTTCGAGGCCTCTTGGGCTTGTTGCTGTTGAACTGCGGCTTGCACTTGTTTGTCGCGGCGCTCGCATTCCGCCCGCGCATCCGGGGTGGGGTATTTGTTGCACAGCTCTTGGGCTCGCGCAAGAAAGCCCCCGGTACTGCAACCGGCGAGCAAGCTTGCAGCCATCAACAAAACTCCGCTAGCGCGCCGAGCCATCACTCAACTCCTGGGAGATCACCGTTTTCTCAACCAGCCGGTCGTCGCCCAGCACGATCAGGCTGAACAGCAGCTCGTCGAGGTTGGACGCC
The DNA here is from genome assembly GCA_002390825.1 of Rhodoferax sp. UBA4409. Taxonomy (GTDB): domain Bacteria; phylum Pseudomonadota; class Gammaproteobacteria; order Burkholderiales; family Burkholderiaceae_C; genus Allorhodoferax. Next base: position 7,057 of record DGQR01000206.1, on the reverse strand, counting down.
AGCGCTGTCTTGCGGGCCAGGAGCGGCGTGGCTTGGGGGTTGAGGACCACAAAGTCCGCCTCGCAACCGGGCAGCAGGTTGCCCACCGATGGCCCACCGTTTGCTCCGTCCAGCCCCAAAGCGCCTGCGGCACCCGCAGTGTGTTGCCACCAAAGGTGTTGGGGTGAGAGCGACAGGCCGGGCTTGGTCTGGCCCTCGCGACCCACGTAGTAGGCCGCTAGCATGGTGTGGAAGGGGCTGAACGATGTACCACCGCCCACATCGCTGGCCAGGCCGTATTGGTAACCCACGCGGTCAGCGCCTTCGTAGTCAAAGAAGCCGCTGCCCAGAAACAGGTTGCTGGTCGGGCTGATGGCCGCGGCCGCGCCGGTGTCGCGCATCAAGGCACGGTCGTCGTCATCGAAGTGGATGCAGTGGGCGTAAATGGCGCGTTCGCGCATCAGACCGAAATCGTCGTAGGTGGCGAGGTAGGAGCGGGAGGCCGGGAACAGCTCGCGCGCCCAGGTGATTTCGTCTTTGTTCTCGGCCACATGGCTTTGGATCCATACATCGCCATAGCGCTTGGCCAACTCGCCCGCGCCGCGCAGCTGGGCGTCGGTACTGGTGGGCGCAAAGCGTGGAGTGATGGCGTAGCCCAGGCGGTCCACACCGTGCCAGCGCTGGATCAGCGACTCGGTATCGCGCAGGCTTTGCTCGGTGCCGCTCACGTTGCCCTGCCCCTGATTCACCAGATAGTCCGGGGCATGGCGGTCCATCAGCACCAGCCCGGTGATCAGGCGCATGTGCCGTGCTTGCGCCTCGGTGAACAAAGCGTTGACCGACTCGGGGTGCGAAGTGGCGAAAGTGAGCGCGGTAGTGACGCCGTTGCGCAGCAGCTCTGCTATAAAAAACGTAGCTGCTTGCGCACTGTGGTCGGGCGCAGAGAAGCGATTTTCTTCAGGAAAGGTGTAATTCTCCAGCCAAGGCAACAAGCCGCTGGCGGGCGACCCGATCACATCAATCTGCGGGTAGTGGATGTGCAGGTCAATAAACCCCGGCGCAATGATGCGGCCGGGAAAATGCTGCACCGGCACTTGCGGGTACTGCTTCGATACCGTGCCGTAAGCACCGATGGCCTGCACCACCTGACGCCCCTGCGCATCAGGACCGACGACCAGCAGGCCGTCCTGCTCGTAGAGGGCACGGGCCACGCCCTCGCTGCGGGGGGCGAACCAGAGAAGAGAGGCGCGGTAAGCGTTCATGGTGTTGTGTTTAGTGGGCGCGCAGCGTACAGCTGTCGCCAATGCCGTCGCGCCACACGCGCACTTGCGACAAGCCCGGAAATTCAGCAGCCATGGCGCGCCAGATGAAAGCCGCCAAGTTCTCCAGCGTGGCTGGCCCGAGGCCTTCGACTTCGTCCAACAAATGGTGGTCCAGCTGGGGGCGCAGCACCTGAATCGCGTTGCGCAAGTGGCCCAAGTCCACCACCATGCCGGTGTCGGCATCGGCGCTGCCAGTCACCGTCACTTCGGAGTGGTAGGTGTGGCCGTGGATGCGGCGGCTACCGGCTATCTCTTCGGCGTCATCCACCGTGCGCTTCAATGTGTGGGCGGCATCGAAGAAAAACTTCTGGCTGACCTCGCAGCTGCGGGGGAGCGGGATGGCGGGTGCTTGGGTCATCGGATGCCTGTGATCTTGTGGGTTTGCAGGGAGAGGCGCCACGCCGGGCGTTGCATGCACTGTGTGATGCAGGTCTCGGTGTTGGCCGCGCGCTGCGGGTTGTCCATGGGCTGCAGATAGCGGTGGGTGAAGCTGGCGGCCTCGCACTCCTCCAGGGTGATGCCGGCCTGCGGCCACACCAGCTTGAGTTCGTGGCCCTGGCGCTGGATCCACTGCGAACCGGCTTTGGGGCTCACACAAATCCAGTCGATACCTTCGGGCGCGAGCACCGTGCCGTTAGTTTCCACCGCGATTTGGAAGCCTAAAGCGTGCAGTGCGTCGATCAGCGCGGTGTCCACCTGAAGCAGTGGCTCGCCCCCGGTCATCACCACAAAGCGGTGGGCTGTGTGGCCAGCCGGCCACTGTGCTGCAATGCGCTCGGCCAGCGCTTGCGCGGTGCTGAACTTGCCGCCCAGCGTGCCGTCGGTGCCCACAAAGTCGGTATCGCAGAACTTGCAGACGGCGGTCGCTCGGTCTTGCTCACGGCCGGACCACAAGTTGCAGCCCGCAAAGCGGCAAAACACGGCGGGGCGCCCTGCGTGTGAGCCTTCGCCCTGCAAGGTGTAGAAAATTTCTTTGACTTGGTATGCCATGGCCGTTACGCAACCACAGCGAAAGAAAGAGAGAAACAACAAGCGGCCACAGGTGTGGCAGCGAGGTTTTTGTACATGGTAGTCCTCTACATGGCTCCGGAACACAAAAGACAAGGCCCGCCGGAGCAGCGGGCCTTGGGGTGGATTTTACCGTGCGGCTCTGCCAACGGTATACAGCGCCACAGATACTATCTATTTGATAGCTGCCCGCGCAGACAGAACGGGCGCTAGAGGCCTATTTAGCACTCAAATGCAGCCCGGGAGCAGGCGAGCGCGCTTGGCCGGTATTCAGCGAAAGGTCTCAAACACCTCATCCAAGCGCTGCACATAGGTCTGGCGCAGCGATGCATCGATGAAGCTGGCATCAAAGCTGTTGCGCGCCAGCGCATACGCGTGCTGGGCGCTCAGGCCCAGCGCTGCAAAGGTCTGGGTGAAGTTTTCATTCAGGTAGCCGCCGAAGTACGCCGGGTCGTCGGAATTGACAGTAGCCATGATGCCGGCGTCCAGCATGGTGCCGATGTTGTGCTGTGCCAGTGTGGGGAACACGCGCAACTTCAGGTTGGACAGCGGGCACACGGTGAGCGGCATCTTGTCGGCGGCCAGGCGCTGCATCAGCGCCGCGTCGTGGATGGCTTGCACGCCGTGGTCGATACGCTCGACTTTGAGCACATCCAGGGCGCTCCAGATGTAGGCGGGGGGCGCCTCTTCACCCGCGTGGGCCACCAGCCGAAAGCCCAGCTCGCGGGCGCGGGCATAGACCTTGGCAAACTTTTCGGGCGGGTGCCCCACTTCGCTGGATGCCAAGCCGATACCGACAATCTTGTCGCGCAGTGGCAGCGCCTGCTCCAGGCATTCAAAGGCTTCTTCTTCGCTCAGATGGCGCAGGAAGCACAAGATCAGCGAGGCGGTCATGCCGAACTTGGCAGGCGCATCCGCGCAGGCGCGGTACAGCCCGTTGATAACCACATCAGCGCTCAAGCCGTGGCCAGTGTGGGTTTGGGTGTCGAAGAAGATCTCGGTGTGCAACACGTTATCGGCCTGCGCCTTGGCCAAGTACGCGCAGGTCATGTCGTAGAAGTCCTGCTCGGTCTTCAGCACCATGGTGCCCTCGTGGTAAATGTCCAAAAACTCTTGCAGGTTGTTGAACACATAGGCGTCGCGCAGCGCTTGTTCGCTCGGGAAGCGCAGCGGCACACTGTTGCGCTTGGCCAGGGCGAACATCAGCTCGGGCTCCAGCGAGCCTTCGATGTGCATGTGCAACTCCGCCTTGGGCATGGCGCGCAACAGGGCGGGCATGCGGTCAGCAGACACGCTCTTGACGGCAGAAAAATTGGTCATCAGCAGACTCCAAAAGTAATACGTTCTTGTTTGAGAAACCGGCGGTATGCCGATGAGGCTTTGTCTGCCGCGGTGTGCACTTCGGCGCGCACATCCAGGGGCAGGCATTGAGGGGTTTGCGACTCCAGCACCGGTTTGTCTTGCATGAAGATGGTGTGCTGAAAGTCTTGTAGCTTGGCATCGGGCGAGTCAAAGTCGGCCATTGCCAACCTGAACCAGACACGGCTGCTGGTGGGGGTGAGGGGGCTGATAAACAAAGCAATCGACTCCCTGAAGCCCTGCAACGCCACGCTGGCGGCGTCCGGCACCTTGGTCAACACAGCGAAATACGGGGCCACCACCTCGTAGGTGTACTCGACCTGTGCAGGGGCAGTGGAATGCACATTGCTTTGCGGCTGCCAGGCTTTGCATTGGGTGGCACGCAGACCCGTGGGGGTGGGCTCTACCGTGTAGTCATCAATCGCGGTGGCTGCGCGCATACCGAGCCAGCCTTCGTGCACAAACCCGAAGTGCGCCATGTCCAGAAAGTTTTCCATAATCCGCGGCGCGCTGGTGGCTACGTCGTAAGGGCCGCACAGCACTTTGCGCAAACCGCCATCGGACTCCGCCGCAAACGGCGGCACGGTGCGGGTCGGGTCCGCCTCCAGCTGCACCCACAGGAGCCCGTAGTGCTCTTCGATACCGAACACGCGGGCGGCATGGCCGGCAGGTGGCACAAAGCCGGGAAGCGCCGGCACCTTGACGCAGGCACCATCCGCAGCAAATTGCCAGCCGTGATACGGGCACTCCAAGTGCCCCGCACACACCCGCCCCAACGACAGCTTGGCACCGCGATGGGGGCATTGATCCGCCCACGCGTGGGCGGTGCCCGCGTCGTCGCGCCAGAGCACTACCGATTGACCGAGCAACTGCACGCCCAAGGGGGCTGCTTGCAAAGCGGTGCTTTGCGCAACCGGATGCCACATACGGGCTTCTATCGAATAATCCATGCTGTCCAAGGTGCAACTACGTGGGAGCCATTAACAAAAAAGGGCCGCACAGGGCGGCCCTTTCACTTACCGGGTCACCATTATTTGGCGCCGGGAACCTTGCCTTCCACGCCCTTGACGTAGAAGTTCACGCCGGACAGGAACTTGTCGTCAGCGGTTTCGCCGTCTTTCAAGATTTCCTTGCCAGCGTTGTCCTTCAGAGGACCTTTCCAGATAGCGAAGCTACCGTCGGCCAAGCCCTTTTTGATCTCTTCGACCTTGGCTTTGGTTTCAGCAGGCACGTCTTCCGCGACGGAAACGATATCGATCGCGCCTTCTTTCACACCCCACCAGACACCGGTGTTACCAGTCCAGGTGCCTTCCAAGGCGTCTTTGGTGGCCTTGATGTAGTAAGGACCCCAGTTGATCACTGCAGATGCCAAGTGGGCCTTGGGGCCGTAGGCAGTCATGTCAGAGTCCCAGCCGAAAGCGCGCTTGCCCTTGGCTTCCGCGGTCTTCAAGACAGCGGCGGAGTCGGTGTTCTGGAACAGAACGTCGGCACCGCCGTTGATCAAGGAAGTCGCAGCTTCGGTTTCTTTGGGTGGATCAAACCAGCCGTTCACCCACACCACTTTGGTCTTGATCTTGGGGTTGCTGCTTTGAGCGCCCAAGGTAAAGCTGTTGATGTTGCGGATCACTTCAGGAATTGGGATCGAAGCCACCACACCCAAGGTGTTGGTCTTGGTCATTTTGCCGGCGATCACACCAGCCATGTACGCGCCTTCGTAGGTGCGGCTGTCGTAGGTGCGCATGTTGTCGGCTTGCTTGTAGCCGGTAGCGTGCTCGAACTTCACGTCCTTGAATTCGGGCGCGACTTTGAGCATGGGCTCCATGTAGCCGAAGGTAGTGCCGAAAATCAGCTTGTTGCCGCTGCTGGCCATTTCGCGGATCACGCGTTCCGCGTCCGCAGACTCAGGCACGTTTTCCACGAAGGAAGTGACGATCTTGTCACCGAATTCTTTTTCGAGGGCTTTGCGGGCATTGTCGTGTGCAAATGTCCAGCCGCCGTCGCCCACAGGGCCGACGTAGGCGAACGCAATTTTCAGAGGTTCTGGCTTGGGCGCAGGTGCGGAGGCAACTGGAGCCGGTGCCGGCGCAGGAGCCGGCTCTTCCTTCTTGCCGCAGCCAACCAAGGCAGCGCCAGCAACGGCTGTAAGGGCCGCTACCTTGAGCAAGGAGCGTTTTTGCAAATCTGTCATGTCACTTCCTTATAAAAAAACGAGAGATCTAACCAAAACTTTCGCGCGTCAGGAACCCGGATAGAACGGCTTGCCAATAGAGGCCGGCATGTTAATCCGTATCCAACGCGGATTCCGCGAAATAAGAGCCAAGACCACGATGGTCGCAAGATACGGCAACATGGTCAAGAACTGGCTGGGCACTTCGACGCCGATGCCCTGCAAATGGAACTGCAACATGGTCACGCCGCCGAACAAATAGGCTCCAAGCAACACCCGTGCCGGGCGCCAGGTGGCGAAAGTGGTCAAGGCCAACGCGATCCAGCCTTTGCCAGCCACCATGCCCTCGACCCACAAGGGGGTGTAGATCACAGATATATACGCACCCGCCAAACCGCACAGTGCGCCGCCGGACACTACGGCGCCTAAGCGGATGGCGCGCACCGGGTAGCCGAGTGCATGCGCAGACTCAGGGCTCTCGCCCACGCTGCGCAAAATCAAACCGGCACGGGTGCGGTACAAAAACCAGATCAACCCCAGTGCAAACAGTACCGTCAGGTACACCATCGGGTGGTGTTTGAACAAGGCGGGGCCCACAAACGGGATGTCCGAGAGGCCGGGAATCGCGAAGCTGGGCCGATCGGGCATTTTTTCCTGGACATACGAAATCCCTGCAAACGCAGAGAACCCCGCGCCGAAGAGGCTCAGGGCCAAGCCGGTGGCGTATTGGTTGGTGTTGAGCCAGATCACCAGCACACCGAAGATGGCTGCCATGACCGCACCTGCGGCAATACCGGCCATGAAACCCGCCACATCGCTGCCGGTGTGCACCACCGCCGCAAACCCAGCAATGGCGGCGCACAGCATCATGCCCTCAGCACCCAGGTTCACGATGCCGGCTTTTTCATTGATCAACAAACCCAGCGAGGCAATGGCCAGCACCGTGCCGGCATTCAGAGTTGCTGCGATCAGCAGTGCATACGCATCCATTATTTTTTACCTCCTGCAGCGGAGACCCATTTGAGGCGGTAATTCACCAACGTATCGCAAGCCAAGAGGCTGAACAACAACAAGCCCTGGAACACACCTGTCAGCGACTTGGGCAGCCCCAGACGGGACTGGGCGAGCTCGCCACCGATATAAAACATGCTCATCAGCAGCGCCGAAAACACCATACCCACCGGGTGCAGGCGCCCCACATAGGCCACGATGATGGCCGCAA
>DGQR01000146.1:364-7987 GCA_002390825.1 Rhodoferax sp. UBA4409 | reverse complement strand
TCAGCTCAATGTGGTGTTCCTGGCGTGCGTTTTCAGCCAGGATGGCAGCCCACAGTTCGGGGTCGGCTTGTTCAACAAGGATGTTGCGGTCGTACATGGCAGTCCTAAAAGACAAAGGGCCTGTGGGTCTGAAAAGACCCAGGGCTGCCCAGGCGAACGGCTGATCACAAGCCCGCTTGGGCTTGCGGCACGCTTCCCAGTGGTGTCCCACGTCAGCAACCGGCTTCCTGAGGAAGACGGCGCCTATCGCCAGTCGCGTGCGGGTGAGAGTTTAACCGACTCGGGGCGCCCCGCGTCCGGTCAGGAAGGTTGAGTCAACGCCGCCACATTCTCAACGGAGGGTGGAGCGGACGGTTCAACTACGGGCGTTATCACCGCCGGGTTAGGCTGAATGCTCTGGATAGGTTTGCCCGACACCACACTTTGCAAGCGGGCGTACTCGGCCAATACTTTGGCTGTGTAGCCGCCATCTGATTCCATGTTGCCGGCCCCTACATACAGCTTCAGGCCGCCCTCGACTGAGCCAGCGCGGGCTATGCACTCTTTCAAAACCTTGGCACCAACCCGCAAATTGGAAACGGGATCGAATGCTGCCAACTTGCCGCCATAGCCCTCGTATTTTTCGCTGTGTACTTTGGTCATGACTTGCATCAGGCCTTGGGCGCCTACATGGCTTTGTGCAAAGGGGTTGAAGCCTGATTCCACAGCCATTACCGCCAGAATCAAAGTGGGGTCCACCTTGGCTCGTCGACCTGTTTCAAAGGCTTCTGCCACCAGTGCACTCAGGGGTTCTGGTGCGACGCCATACTTTTTGCTTAACCAAAATGCAACTGCTGCCTGTTGTTTGGGCAGTTCTTGGGGGTTGGTGGCTGTTGCGCGCTCGATAGCCTCGGGCTCCAAGTTCACGCTGGCTGTTGGCGCGTGGCGGTCTTGGAGCCAGCCCATCAGGCGAACTTCGCTTTCGGTGCGGATCTCGGGGTGTGCAACCAAAGTAATGATTGCGAACATGACGGCTAAGCCAAGAAGTGCAAAACCGTTGTGTGTAATTTCAAAAAAACCTTGGGCGATGTCGTTCGCAACAGTGCGAATGCCTTTGGTGATGCGGGTAGTCGCTGTCATAGCTCTTCCTTCTTTGGCGGGGGTGGCCAGCCAGGTTTGCCAAGTCGGCAAGTCCTTGCAGGTCCCCTCGTTTGGGTTGGTACGCTATCAATATCCTGCGGCGTCGTCTCGACATGTGCAGCGATTTGAATATGCCGGGTTCGGCAGCGGGGCGGGTAATCCCTAGGCGGGATTCGAATTGGGCGGATTCTATGGGTGCTTTATATGCCAAGTCAACCATATCAATCTTGTTTGATATGGTTGACAGATTCTAAAAGACCATTTTTTCTTCCTTTTTGGGCTCAAATCTACCTTGGGGCAGGGTACTTGCAATGCAAGTCCAAAGGGTGCAAGAAAGGCTTTGCTTTTTCATCGGGTGTGTTTCTGGGGGCCTATGCAGCATCTATATATAGAGCACCCGCCGCTGCGGTGCACTTACCCCAAAGGGAGGGCGAAGCGTCCGAATGATGTCGCCATCCGTTTGCATTGGTGGTCTGCAAAATCTCACGCCTAAGGCACGCTCTTCGGTCAAGATAGGAGGGGCAAAACACGCTGCCGTCTAGGACTTGCTCCCCGGCTTTTTCGGTTCCTGCGTGCAATGCGCCAAAAACAATGCGGATTGTGTTGAAAACGCAGCGAAAATACGAGGTTGCTTATTTCATACCCACTTTACTCTGAGCTCGCTGTGACGTCGAACCAATCTGCTAAAAACACTGATATCGCCTCTCTGGACCGTCTGACTGGCGGAGCCTTTACCGCTGCCACTGCGGGGGAGCGTGCGTCCCGCATTCGTGACTGGTTGTTGACCCAACCGGGCCACGAACAGTTGGCGGACGTCTTCAAAGAGCTCAGCGTGAAAGACAAGGGCGCTGCCAAATTGGTGCGAGAAAAGCTCGATGAGGCCCGTCGTGCCAAAGGTCAGGAAGTACTGGGTGCTGAATGGTCTGCCAAAGCGCAAGCCCTGATCGACACCGCCAAACTCAATATTGCAGACGCCCTTGCTTGGCAACGTGATGCCGCCAAAGCGGGTGCACCGTTGAGTAAAGAGCCATTGCTCACCCTGAAGGGACAGCTTTCTGAGCGCGTGAAAGGGATCGAAGACCTGCAACACCAGGTGCAGGTCCAGCGCGAAGCGGCAGTATTGCTGGCTCAGCGTATTGAAGTGCTGTCCACCAAAGCCTTGGCAGATGCTCAAACGGCAGTTGATGCCCTGCGCACCGATGTGCAGCATTGGCAGAGTCAAGCCGAAGCCTTGGTTTCCAACAGCAACTGGGTGAGTGTGGATGCCAAGTTCCCAGCATTGTTGGATGCATCCAAAGGCCAGTTGTTGGTGGTGTGGGACGCTTTCCAGGCCGCATTGGCACTCGCTATGGCAGCTGCCCAAGATGCGGCGGCACCTTTGCCTCCCGTGCCGGTGTGGGCCGACGAGATCCGTGCGCTGCGCGGCGTGCCGGCAGAGGCGGCCCCCAAGGTTTCCAAGCCAAAGGTAGATCCCGAGTTGCGTGCACAGGCCCAAGCTGCGGTCAAGGCAGCGTTAGCCACCGTTGAGCAAGAAGTAGGCGAAGGCCATGGCAAAGCCAGCGCCGGTGCTGCAGCAGGCTTGCGCAACGCCCTGAAAGAATTCGGCAAGCTGATTGATGCCAAGCTTGAAAACCAGGCCCACGCCGCTTTGTCGGCCGCGGGTGAGTTGGAGGGTTGGCAGCGCTGGCGTGCAGACCAGATTCGTGAGGAGTTGGTGGGCAAGGCTGAAGGCCTGCTCAAGCGCCCCGATGGCCAGGCGATCGGCGGCCGCAAGATGCAAGAAACCTTGCGCAGTCTTCGTGACCAGTGGAAGCAAACCGACCAAGGCGGCGTGCCCAACCATGCGCTTTGGAAGCGTTTTGACGAAGCCTGCAACGAAGCCTACAAAGTGGTGGAGAGCTGGTTGGAGAAGGTGAAGGCGGAGTCTGCCGAACACCGTGCCCAACGATTGGCGCTTATTGACGAGGTCAAGGCATGGGCCGCGGCAAACCGAACCGCATTGGATGACGACTGGAAAGGTTTCAATCGCATCCTGTATCAGTTTTCCGATCGCTGGCGTGAAGCAGGCCATGTAGGCGAAAAAATGTTTGCGGAGCTGCAACCCTTGTGGAAAGCAGCGTTTGCAGAAGCCGCGGCTCCACTGGAGGCGGTTCAGGCACAAAGCCTTGCAGCCCGCCAAGCCATGATTGAAGAGGCCAAGCAGCTCGGTGCCATGCCGGTACTGCGGATCGATGCGGTCAAATCCTTGCAGCAACGCTGGCAAGCCCAGGCCCACGCGATCCCGGTCGATCGCCGCCAAGAGCAAAAGCTGTGGGATGCCTTCCGCAAGCCCATTGACGATGCCTTTAATCGCAAAAGTGCTGACCGTGAAAAAGCGGAAGCCGCCTTGGGTGCGCGTGACCGTGCGGTGCTTGATGCAGCCAAGGCGTTGGAAGCTGCTAACGCTTCTGGCGATGCAACCGCCATCCGTGCGGCCATGACAGCGCTCGACGCTGCGCTGCACGGTCAAGCCCAAGCCCAGGCGGATGTGGCCGCGGCAGGCGCCGGTGAACAGGCAGCACAAGGCTTGGTTCAACAAGAAAATCCGGTGTCTGCCCAGGCAGAGTCTGCGCCGGTAGCTATCGAAAGTGTAGCAATCGAAGCGACTGCAGAAGAGGGTGAGTCCTCGGCCGCCGTAGCGCCCGTGGTCGCTCCCAAGCCAGCTCCCAAGCCGGTGGTGGCGGTGCGCGGAGACGACCGTCCCGGTATGAAGAAGGAAACTCCTGCAGATCCCCGCGCGTCCAAATTTGGTGACCGCAAAGATGCAGGGCGCGGTGGGCGTGATGCCGGCAAGCCCGGGTTCGGCGACCGTACGCCTCGTCGCGATGACCGCGCCGGCATGGGCGACCGCAACCGTGCGCCCATGAGCAGCGCGCCACGTTTGGGTGACACCGCTTTCCGTGCGCAACGCGAAGCGATGGAAAACGCCCAATTCGCCCTCAAAAAGCTGGCAGCCCAAGCCCATGGCGAGGCCTTGGTGCAGTTGTTGTCTGCGTGGGAAAAGCGCGATGCTGCGTTGTTGCCTACGGCTCAAGACCTGGGTGGCCGTGCCGCGGGTCAGGCCCGTAGTGCGTGGGTGAAGGCTGTCAGTGCATCGGCTGCTGTGAAGTCTGAGACGGCTTCGCAACACTTGTTGCGCTTGGAAATGGCAGCGGAGGTGCCGACGCCCGCCGAGCATTTGGATGCCCGACGCGGCATGCAGTTGCAACTGTTGACCCGTCGCAATGACCCCGCACCAGCTCAAACCTGGGCTGAAGATACCGCCCAGGTATTGGCAGCAGCGTACGACGCAACACAAGCGCGCCGTTTGCAAAATGTGTTGAAAGTTCTGTTGAAGCGCTAAACACTTAAGTCCGTGCCGCATAGCTCTGCGGCACGGAGAGCGCTACGAGCCTGCCTGATTGATCAGCAGGCGTTGTGCGGGGCGAGGCGGGTCCACATGAGCGAGTCCGAGATCGGCTGCAGCTCTAGCCTCAGCACCTCTGCTCTGTCACTAGCTTTCCCCTGGATGTGCCAGTCGCTCAGGACCCAGCGCTGTGTTCCGTGTTCCATTTCGTGGGTCGCAGGCTTGTGCGTGTGGCCGTGGATGAGATAGGTTGCGTCGGCGGACGCGAGCGCCTCTTGCGCTACGGAGTGGTCCACATCTGCGTAGCTGGCCACTTCTTTCTTTTTTTCACTCTGCAATCTGATGTCGCTCGCGATGGCCCTGCGTTCCGGTAGCGGCCGCTTCAGAAAGTTGGCTTGCCAGTCGGCAGACCTTACGGTGCGGCGGAATGCTTGGTAATCCACATCATCCACACACCAAGCATCTCCATGGGTCAACACAATCCGGTGAGATGCGAAAGTCAGCGTAGTAGGGTCGGGCAAGAGCTGAGCTTGTGCCGAAGCAGCGAACGTTTGACTGAGCAAAAAATCGCGATTACCGACGATGCAATACACCGGTATCCGCGCTGCGGTGCTGCGAATAGTCGATACACAAGCAGACTCAAAACTCTGGGCATCCGTGAGGGTGTCATCGCCCACCCAGACTTCGAACAAATCGCCGAGGATGAAGAGTGCGTCTGCTTTGGTGTCCCGCATATAGCGGGCCCAAACTGCGTGTGTTTGGGGCTCGCTGGAGTGCAGGTGGAGATCCGAGATGAAATCCACCCGCCGCCAGTGGGGCTGTGCAATCAGTTCCACTGGCATTTTTCCATTTACAGCGCCACGGCTTTTTCGATGATCACGTCCTCTTTAGGCACGTCATCATGGAAGCCTTTTTTGCCGGTTTTGACAGCCTTGATTTTGTCAACCACTTCAGAGCCGGCGATCACTTTGCCGAACACAGCGTAGCCCCAGCCTTGCATGCTGGGTGCGGTGTGGTTCAGGAAGCCGTTATCCGCGACGTTGATAAAGAACTGTGCAGTCGCAGAGTGCGGGTCGCCAGTGCGCGCCATAGCCAGGGTGTACGTCGAATTCTTCAAGCCATTGTTGGCTTCATTTTCGATGGGAGCGTCGGTTGGCTTCTGGGCCATTCCCGGCTCCATGCCGCCGCCCTGGATCATGAAGCCCGGAATCACGCGGTGGAAAATCGTGTTGTTGTAGTGGCCTTTGTTCACATACGCCAAAAAGTTGGCGCTGGACTTGGGGGCTTTCTCTTGGTCCAGCTCGATGGTGATAACGCCGTAGCCGGTGATGTGGAGTTCGACTTGAGGATTGCTCATGATTTAAGGGGCCAAAGTGGCCGAGTTGATAACGACAGGGGTTTGTGGCACATCTTGGTACATGCCTGCATTGGTGGTCGGAACACCACGAATTTTGTCAATCACATCCATGCCCTGGACGACTTTGCCGAAAACAGCATAGCCATGGCCATCAGGGCGAGGTGCATTCAGGTTTTGATTGTCCACCACATTGATAAAGAACTGCGCGGTCGCGCTTTGCGGGTTGGCTGTGCGCGCCATCGCGATAGTGCCCCGGTCATTCTTCAAACCGTTGTTTGCTTCCAGGGGGATCGGGTCCCGGGTCGTTTTTTGCTGCATATTGGCGGTAAAGCCGCCGCCTTGCACCATGAAATTGGGGATAACGCGGTGAAAGACAGTGCCGTTGTAATGCTTGTCTTTCACATACCGCAGAAAGTTTTCGACGGTCTTGGGTGACTTGTCTGGATAAACCTCCACCGTGAAATTGCCTTGGGTCGTTTGAAACACGACTTTAGGGGCAACATCCTGCGCCACCGCTGCTTGTTGCAAGAGCAGGGCGGTGCAAACGGTCAGGGCCTTGAGTCCTCGTTGAATCCACACGTGCATCAGAGTATTCCTTCGTAAAAAATTTTCCATTGACCATTCTGGTAGCTCCAGTACTGCCGCTTTGTCCAGCCAATACGGGAGCCTTCGGCCACCTCGCCGAAGGTGGTCACCATGGTTTCGTTGCTATCAATCCAGTGGAGGTAAGAGACATCCTTTAGCTGGATCGTTCTTCCCCTGATTTTTTCCATCTCTCCGCGCAACAAAGGAGTCCATTGCTGGAGCGTTTTCCCGTTGCTGTTGAAGTCCGGGGTGTAGAAACTCAGCACCTGCTGTACATTGCCGCCGGTTTTCGCATTGCGCCAGGCGAGAAGTGCACTTTCAAATCCCTTCGCGGCGTTTTTCGCGTTCACTGCCGGCACCCATTGCAGTTGCGGTGCTATCACGACAGGTGTTGCCCGGATCGCGACTGTTTTGATGATGCGCTCCAAGTCCGGATTTGCAAGGACGATGCAGCCATCCGTTGCCAGGGGTGCACGGGCGAACTGAGTGGGCGGGGTTCCATGCAGCCAGATGCCACTGCCGGTTTTCCCGCGTTTCGTATCCAAAACATTCGGATAGTTGATGGGGAGGGCACCGGACCCGTAAAAGTCTTTAAGTGTCTTGGGGGCCAAATTGCTGGTGATGTAGTAGACGCCCAAAGGCGTTCTCTGGTCACCCTCTACGGCTTTGGAGATTCCCGCTTTTCCGACGGAAATATAATAGTCCGCAATCAGCGTTAAGCCGTTTCCTGAGTTCTCAAACAAATACAAGCGTGACCGGGAGGCGTCGACTGCAATCGCGTGGCGGGTGGTCGGGGCGAGTTGCAGAAACTGCGCAGGAACCATGCCTGTCGGTGGCCGCTCTTTCAGCGCCTTCACCCGCTTGCTGGATTCCTCACGCAGTTCCTTGAGCGCTTCGCTCGCGCTTTTGGCCATCGCAGGCGGAACGTCGCCCAGCGTGGTCACCTGCCGTACCCGTGAGGCCAGCAGGTCGCCGTAGACCAGTTGTGCAAGCTGGAAGGTGGGGAAGTCAGCCGCAAGGCGTTCTGCTTTAAGAAGGGCAGACCGATTTTCACCCCGCCCAATGAGGCCGTAGACCTCAATCAGCCGGGCTTCTGCAGCGCCAGTGTCGTCCTTGGCAGGATTTTTCGAAGCTGGGCTAACTGCCGGTTTTTGAGCCTTTTTTCCGCGGAAGCTAT
>DGQR01000146.1:0-228 GCA_002390825.1 Rhodoferax sp. UBA4409 | reverse complement strand
GAATAGTCTTAACAGGATTTGCCGATGCATCGCCTGGATACAAACCCAGTCCTGCGGCAAACAACGGGAGGGTCAACAGAAAGGCGCGGATATGGGGCACATTGGATTTCAATGTGCGCAAAAGGCTATCGAACACGTTCCGACAGTGCTCCGACGCCTCAGTTGCCAACAGATTCGCGAACAATCAGCCAGCGATCACCAGTTTTGGTGAGCTCCAGAACTTTCCGG
>DGQR01000234.1 GCA_002390825.1 Rhodoferax sp. UBA4409 | reverse complement strand
GATGCGCCGCACCGAACACCTGGACGACTCTACCCAGTGCCGTGTCCGTGCCCGCACGCATGTCCAGTGGCTGCACTGCCAGCCAGGCGCAGTCGATGCGAATCACTTGAGGACGGAGGCCGACCAGCAGGCAAAGTCACTGGCTGCAGACATGGGCCAGGTAACGGTCATGACCAGACCTCCTTTGCGAACCTCCACCTTGATCTCACGCTCCACAGGCTCAGCCGGCTTCGTGAGAAGTGGCAGTGCGATGAAGGACGGCACACTGTGGTCGGCCATGTCCACGGAAGTAGCGCCAATGCCAGCGCCTCTTCCAATTGGCGGCCGGGACTTGGATGACTCTTTGAGCCAACGGTGCAGCACGTTGGCGTTCATGCCGTTGGCGTTGGCCACCGCCGCAANNTGCGGCGCACGGCTTCGGTCAAGTAACCGCCCTCCTCGTAACCCACATAGCCCGGTGGCGCGCCGATCAGGCGGGCCACCGAATGTTTTTCCATGAACTCGCTCATGTCCATGCGGATCAGGTGGTCTTCGCTGTCGAACAAAAAGCCTGCCAGCGCCTTGCACAGCTCGGTTTTGCCCACGCCTGTGGGGCCTAAAAACAGGAACGAGCCGGTTGGGCGGTTCGGATCGGACAGGCCCGAGCGCGAGCGGCGAATGGCGTTGGCCACCGCCGCAATGGATGCGCCCGGTGCATTGCAAGCCGCCAGCAACTCGGCCTTAGTCTCTGATGAGTATGTGCGCTTGGTACGTCGCATGGCATACCTCGGGGTTTCTGAGTCTTTGAGCATTGTGTCCACGATCAATTGTTGTGGACGCAATGTTGCAAGGTCGAGGGTCGGTCAACAAGGTGACTTCGCTGGCCGCTTACATCTCCTCGAGTTCTGCGATGTGTCGAGCTCGTTCTTTGATTTGTACGGCGTGAGCAACAGCGGCTTGTGCTTCCATTGCGAGCGCTGCAGAGTTTCCAATTGCATCATTACCAAACCGTCGACGTGGGCCTGTAAGTGGTTGATTGGCATCACTGCAGAGCACGTCGTATGCATCGATGAGTTTCCAGATCGCCAATACGGCAAGCAACTCCCACTCTTGTGCCTGAAAGGTCAGCCGCGACTCTTGATAGAAGTTGCGCTGGTTGTGAAAGGCTATAAACAGATTCAAGTCACCGAATCCCTCGCGGATTGCATCTGAAGTCTTTGTGGTTGTCTCGTCTACCCAACCCAGTTTGACTCTCGTCCATATCCAGTGGCCCTTGTTTATTGGGAAAAGGTGAGGAGCCGAGATTGCCTGCAGCTCCTTTTCAACCTCTTCGGCGATTTCGGCCAGCGCATTAGCGTCAACGCCTGATAGCAGCGCCCTCGCATCCTGAAGCAGGATTGTTGGCCAAGTTGGAATTAAGAGAGACGGTCGGAACTTCCACGGGTCGTGCCGTGTGAATTGGTCTGTGAAATGGGCCATGAGGCCGTCTCGCTTCAAATTCCCAGGTTTTGGGTGGCGAGTCTCATGTTTCGGAGGAATTGCTTGCTGGCTGGTTCAAGCGTCGCATATAGCCTCACACAGTCTCAATGCTATTGGACCATTGATAGGTACATATCTAATGAGAATGCCTTGAAATCCGCATGAATACAGGGTGTCTGGCGGAAGCAGTGAACGCCTGAGCACGCAGACCGATCTCTTCGCCGAGATACTCGATTTGCCACTACCACCCGTGGTCAAGCAAAATATTTCGTACGAGCGCCAACGCAAGGGCCGCCCTGCATTGCCAAAGGACCTGCCACGCCAACGCATCGAGTACCACCTCGATGACCAACAGATGGCCGAGTTCGATAGCGTAAAACCCATCGGCGAGGAAGTGAGCGAAACCCTGCAGTACACACCAGCACGATTGGTGGTGCTGGAGCATGCCCGCATCAAGTAAGCCTGCACCAAGGACGGTCAGAGCACGGTGCGCACGGCCTATGCACAACCATGGCCATTGCCCAAGTGCAATGCCGACGCCAGCCTGCTGGCACAGATACTGACGGCCACCTTTGCCGACCACGTGCCGCTGAACCGCCAGTCCATGATTTTTGGACGCCATGGTTTTCCCGTGCCGCGCTCCACCTTGGATGACTGGAAGCTTGGCAGTGCCGAGTTGCTCGAGGTCCTGCGGGCGCCGCTGATTGCGCACACCTTGTCGGCACCACGCCTGCATAGCGACGACACCACGGTGCAACTGCGCGATGCCAGCAAGGACACCACGCACACCAGCAGGCTGTGGGCCTATTTGGGCGCCGGTCAGCGCCAGAATCACAAGGGCCAATGGGTGGAGCAGCCACCCTCAGTCGTCTTTGAATTCACTAGGACACGTCAGGGTATCCATCCGCAGCGGTTCCTGAAGGACTACCGCGGTTACCTGCAGATTGATGCCTATTCTGGCTATGACGCCTTGCTCAAATCCGGTGACATCGTGGCCGTTGGTTGTATGGCTCATACCAGACGCCATTTCTTTGAGGTGGCCCGCAAAGACCCCAACCCGCAGGGGTTGGCTGCACAGGCGCTGGCCTGGATTGCCAAGCTCTACGAGATCGAATCGCACATCAAGGACCATCCACCCGACAAGAAGCTGCTGACCCGGCAAACCCAGTCGCGCCCCGTACTCGAACAATTCCATGGGTGGCTTGTTGGTCACGCCCCTGGCATTCCGGCACGCAGCGAATTGAGACAGGCCTTTGGCTATGCCTTGCGGCAATGGGAAACCTTGGTGCGGTACACCGAAGACGGCATCCTGATGCCAGACAACAACCTGATCGAGTCGGCCATACGTCCAGTTGCTGTTGGAAGACGCTCATGGTTGTTCCTGGGTGCTGAGCGCGGTGGCCATGTCGCCGCCACCATGTACTCGCTCATCGGCACCTGTCGCCTCAATGGGGTGGAGCCCTATGCCTGGCTTTGCGATGCTCTCAAGCGCCTGCACAACCACCCAGTGACTAAACTAGCCAAATTGCTGCCGTTCAACTGGAAACGGCAATCCATCACTCAAACTTGACAGCCCGCCTCGGGGCTGCGCGGAGCACTTCAATGGACTGGCACAACTTGATGTCTACTCTGGCCACCCAGGCCACCGACTTGGAGCTGCTGCAGCTTCAAACCGCAGTGGAACATCTGCTCTCGCAACCCGCGCGCATGATCGCAATCCGCCAGCAGCTTCACGTCGGCCAGACAGTTCAATATCTCGACGTGCGCGACAGCCGCATGCATGCCGCCAAGGTCATGGAGTTCAAGCCTGACCAACTGATGGTTCATGCATCCCATGACGGAAAGTACAAATGGATTCGCTACGCAGCCGTTGGGCTGGACCCTTCAGTAAAGGTCGCGCAGCAGCCCAAAGAAGCCCTGCCACGAAGAGAAGACTTTGCTCTGGGCGACACGGTGAGTTTCGACGGGCGTGACTTGATCAGGAAGTTCGGCAAGATCTCACGGATCAATCAGAAGACTGCATCCATCGTCTGCGAGGACGACCATGAGTGGCGAGTCTCCTTTGCCCTGCTTCAGCGCGTCATGAATGTGTAGCCGATCGGCGTAGCGAACTGCGCTAATCCGCGCAAGATGGGGATTCCCGGTCAGTTACTCTGCAACGCACTCACGGACCGCCCGGCAAGGGTGCTTAGCTGCCGGCTCCTGTTTGGGTGTCGTTTGCCAATATGGACCAGCAGTCATCTTCGTGCCCATCATTGAGCCCTACTTAATCTGACGCAGTTCATGCGCCCAACGCTTTGAACGATGCCTGTGGGAGCGATTGGGATCGTTGTTTGGAACAAATTTCTTCTGACCGGAATTCGCAAGATTCTGAAAGTTTGCATTCAAAAAAACTAGTAAAACTCTCGGACCAGAGAGTGCTAGGCGGTCAAGTCGCAGTCCATAAACGGGGAGAGAATGTTCATTCCAAATTTCAGTGCGCGCTCAGTCGCACCAATCATTTCGTCGGGTCGGGTCGCCTTTGGCATTGTTTCTACAAAGCCAATATGTTTTTGACGAACCCGAGGCTCGCGCCACACACTCATTCCCTGCTGATCAGCCGTTGAATTGACGGGAGCAGCTTTGGGTTCAATGGCAGAGTCAGTAGTCATGGGTTCGGCGCGCCAGCCGATGGAACTTCTGTGCATGGTCGCGCGCCTGCACGGTGTTGCTGTGGACGCTGCCTCCCTCTCTCACCAATTGGCACTGACATTAGACACACAAGCTGACTTTGATTTGCTGCGCCTGGCAGCACAGAAGCTCAATCTCAAGGCGCGGGTGGAGTCTGTTGCTCTTCATCGCTTGCGTTACACACCACTTCCTGCGTTGGCCCAACTGGCGGATGGCTCTTGGGCTATGGTTGCAGCGGCGAATGAAAACCAAGTCCTGGTCCAACATTCCGCCCATAAAGCGATGGGTGCTGGAACTGTGGCAGGCGCGGTCCCTGCAGAAGACTTGCCAGTGCGCATGACGCATGCTGAGTTTGCGCAAGCGTGGCTAGGAGAGGTAGCGCAATCTTCAGAGAAACCCAGCGGCCCCATGCTGCTCATTGCAAGTCGGGCGTCATTGGTAGGCGACATCGCCCGATTCGATTTCAGTTGGTTCATTCCCAGTCTGGTGCGCTATCGCCGCCTCCTAGGCGAGGTGTTGGGTGCGTCGGTCGTGTTGCAGTTGTTTGCACTGGTCACACCCTTGTTCTTTCAAGTGGTGATGGACAAGGTGCTGGTGCACCAAGGGCTTTCTACCTTGCATGTTCTGGTCATCGGCTTGGTCGTCATCTCCTTGTTTGAGAGTGCGCTGAACTTCATGCGTTCGTATGTGTTTGCTCACACTACCAGCCGAATTGATGTGGAGTTGGGTTCCAGACTGTTCCGGCATTTGCTGCGCTTGCCTTTGGCCTGGTTTCAGGCGCGACGGGTAGGAGATTCGGTCGCCCGTATCCGTGAGCTGGAAAGCATCCGCAGCTTTCTGACCGGACAGGCCTTGACGGTGGTGTTGGACGTGGTGTTCTCAGTCGTATTCATCGCCGTCATGCTCTGGTACAGCGTGCAACTCACCACCATCGTGCTGCTGAGTATTCCTTGCTATGTGGCATTGACGGTACTGATCGTCCCCCCACTGCGTCGCCGTCTGGATGAGAAGTTCGCCCGCGGGGCTGAGAACCAAGCCCTTCTGGTGGAAACCATCACCGGTGTTCAAACCGTCAAGGCCTCTGCCTTGGAGCCCATGATCGCCAAGCGCTGGGATGACCAGTTGGCGGCCTACGTGTCCGCCTCTTTCCGTACCCAGACTTTGGCAAGTGCGGGTCAAGAGGGCATCGGCCTGATCGGCAAGCTGGTGACTGCCTCGACCCTGTTCTTCGGGGCACAACTGGTCATGGCCGGTGAGCTCACCATGGGGATGTTCATCGCCTTCAACATGTTTGCCGGCCGGGTAGCCCAGCCCATCATGCGCATGGCTCAGCTTTGGGCAGATTTTCAGCAAGTGGGGATTTCGATGCAGCGACTGGGCGACATCCTCAATGCCCCAGCAGAGGTGCCGCCCAGTGTGGCGGCTCAGTTACCCAAGTTGATTGGACGCATCACCTTTGACCACGTGAACTTTCGATATCACGCGGATTCCAGCTTGGTACTACGGAATGTGCAATTGGACATTGCCCCCGGCCAGGTCATCGGCATTGTGGGTCGCTCAGGGTCAGGCAAATCCACCCTGACCAAGCTGGTGCAACGCCTGTATGTGCCAGAGCAAGGTCGGGTGCTGATCGACAACGTGGATATCGCGCAGGTCGATGCCGCCCAGATCCGCCGTCAGATCGGTGTGGTCCTGCAGGACAACTGGCTGTTCAATCGGTCTGTCAGAGAAAACATCGCCATCAGCCAACCTGCAGCCTCCATGGACCAGATTGTCTATGCAGCCAAGTTGGCGGGTGCCCATGGGTTCATCAGTGAGCTACCCCAAGGCTATGACACCCTTGTCGGTGAGCAAGGCAGCAGCCTCTCCGGTGGGCAAAAGCAACGCTTGGCTATCGCTCGCGCCCTGTTCTCCAACCCCCGCATCCTGATATTTGACGAAGCCACCAGTGCGCTGGACTATGAGAGCGAGCAGATCCTGCAGCGCAATATGTCCGCCATCTGCAAGGGGCGCACCGTCCTCATCATTGCCCACCGTCTCAGTGCGGTACGTCATGCCAACGCCATCGTGGTGCTGGACAAAGGTCGCGTCGTGGAAGGCGGAACCCACGACGAGTTGCTGGCCAAGCCATCTCTCTATGCCCGTTTGTGGGGTATGCAATCTGGTCAGGAAGTCCATGCATGAGAACTCCTGGTTGGATGCAAGGAATGATAGACCGCCTTTCTGTTCTGAAGGCATTGCTGAAGCGCTACCAGCAAGTGCTCCAGCTGGCATGGGCGGCCCGTCATGAGATAGCGGGGCCGGACCGACTGGCGAGTGAACATGCCTTTATGCCAGCAGCTCTCAGCTTGCAGGAAACCCCGCCCCATCCGGCACCCCGGCGCATCATGGTCATCATCTGTACCTGTGTGGTGGCAGCCCTGATCTGGGCAGCTTTTGGAAAGATCGACGTGGTGGCTCTGGCACCCGGCCGTGTCATCGTCAGTGAACGCAGCAAAGTCATACAGCCCCTGGAGGCTGCCACCGTCCGTGCCATTCATGTCCAGGACGGTCAAGAAGTACAAGAGGGCCAGCTCTTGATTGAGCTGGATAGCACGCAAGTTGGGGCTGAGCATTCACAGAACAAGCAACAGTGGCTGGCGGCGAACTCCGAGAAGCTCCGCAGTCACAGCTTGCAACTGGCATTGAACTCAGGCGTTCAGCCTGCAATAGCCGAGCAGCAAAGCTCCCTGTGGTGCGCAGCCACCAAGATCGAAAGCTGCGAGCCATGGCAGACCTTGCGCCAGCAGTTGCAAACCGAATGGCAGGACATCCGCAGCAAGCGGGAAAGACTTGCCGCCACCGTCCAGACTCGGGAGAGCCAGATCCAGGTCAGTAAAGCTGCGATCAATCGTTTGCAAGCATTGCTAGTCAACCTGAACCAGCGAGAGGTGGACTATGCAGCGTTGGCCCAACAAGGATTTGTGAGCCAACACGGCTTGCAAGACAAAACCCGGGATCGCCAGGATATTGATAACGAACTATTGAGAGTGCGTGCAGAGCTGACCACCGCCATGTCAGCTCACCAAGAAGCGTTCAAGGAACAGAACGCCTATCTGGCCGAGATTCAAAAGAGCCTGGCGCAACGCCAGTTCACGGCGCAGCAAGAGATTGAGCGATTGGCCCAGGAACAGGTGAAGTCCCAGCAGCGCCTTGAACTGCTCCAACTACGCTCCCCGGTCAAAGGAACAGTTCAGCAACTGGCCGTCTTTACCGCGGGTGGAGTTGTCACGCCAGCACAAGCCCTGATGGTGATCGTGCCGGCAGCCCACGACATCAGCGCAGAAGTCATGGTGGCCAACAAAGACATTGGGTTCATCCATGCCGGCCAAAAGGTGCGCATCAAGCTGGAAACATTCAACTTCACCCGTTACGGAACGATTGATGGTGAAGTGACCTGGGTAAGCGCAGACGCATTAACCCGTGACCCACAAAACTCCAATTCAGCGAATAACCCAGCGAGTAATGGACAAGCACCGCTGGCTTATTTCCCGGCACACGTGAAATTGAATAAGCAGACCATCGATGTGGAGGGAAAAACCATGCCGGTGACGCCTGGGCTAAACATTACTGCAGAGATTAAGACTGGACGGCGCACGGTATTGGATTACTTGCTGAGTCCGATTCAGAAAACGATTGATGAGAGTGCGGGGGAAAGATGAAAGACAACCTAGATATGAAAAATGTCGCTGCTCAAGAAAAGCCATCTTGGAGTATTCGAATGACCAGCTGGAAATTAAATCAGTTCAGAGTCATTAACTTCAGCGTCTGGCTGGGTTACTTGGTATTGGCAACCAACTTATTAAGTCCGGAATGGGCCAGTCAACCCGCCGTCAAGGCAGCCGTGGCAGCGATGGCGCAGTGGATTCCGATGCTTGACAGTATTCGCGCAATACCCGGCGTAAATGATTGGATACGTACTTTCTATGCGGGAGTATGGCTTTTAGCACCATTCTTTATTTTGTC
>DGQR01000148.1 GCA_002390825.1 Rhodoferax sp. UBA4409 | reverse complement strand
GCGATCATGAGCACGGTTCTGAGCGGGTTTTTGCCGCCACCTCCACCGCCTTGCGGCAGAGTGACCAAAGCTACGACGTCTCCTGCATCTATCGGCGTCACCGCCCTATGCGCCATCAGTACTGGCTGCCCGTTTTTCAGGATCAAGGTGGGCTGGTCGAGTTCAACGCCATCACGAATCATCCACTGTGCGATCGTGGGCGATCCAAACACATGGCTCACCTGCCGATCACTGGGCTCGAACGGATTTCGCATCCAAATGACCAGTCCAGGACCGGGTAGGCCTGACATGCAAGTGCTTGTCATGGCGATTCCTTCCATCGGTAATACCCCTCCACCTGCCAGCCGTGACTGGCCAGAGAACTCAGTTGCTGAAACACCACTCCAGCCTGCTGGGCACAGTGCAAAACACCGCCACCATCCGCATCGACCCATACGCCCACATGAACAGGGTGTCGGGACTGACGCATCAAGACCGCATCACCCTGCTGTGGCACATCGACCACAGCCCAACGTTGCCTCTCCGGGTGAGTTTTGAACGTATGAAGGACCGTCCGAAGATTCAGTGCATCCACTGGGATCAAAGGCAATTCACGACTGAAGTGCGTCTTCTGGACCCAAAGAAAAAGGCCCCAGCAGTCAAATGACTCGGGGCCTCTCTCACCCGCAATCCACGGACGACCGATGTATTGGATCGCCCAACTTGGCGAGTCTTCTTTCGTCATCGTGCTAATCCAGGGAACTCAGTTGCGGTGTACAGGCGTGACGGGAAGGTCTTGTTGCCAATGTCAGCCATCCGTGCCTTGGCCGTGACCCGCTGCACGTCCGCCTCCACTTCGGTGATCACCAACGTGATGGGCGGATCCATCTGTGGGCCACTCAAATCGTTGGAAAGGTACGGACGGTAGGTCACTTCAATGGGTGACTCCGAAACTGACGCCTCATCCAAGTGCTTCACGATCTCACGGGTGACGTTGTCCAGGGTGATCGCAATTTCCGGAACAGGCGCAATATCTACCGGCGGCAGATCCAGCTCAAATCCCATGGCTACAAACTGAACCTGCTGGCCTGCATTGATTGGCGCTGACGCCTCAAGCCTTGCAAGCAAGTCTTGCTGATCACGAACCACGCGGATCGCGGTCGTATTACCAGCATCGTCTCTAAAGTCCGGGTGCCGGATCTCCAAGGTATGCAAAATAACCACGTCGTTGGGCGCACTGGCATATGCCTCACGCAATGCTGCTGAAAGAGCTTGATCAGGCATTTGACACCTTGATGGGGATGACTTTTCTGGAGGCTGATTGATTGGCTTTGGCATCGAATCCAAAGACGTCAGACCTGGCTTGCGGCAGATCCCCTTCGATGCGATGCACAGCACAACCCGTCAGATGTTCGATGGCAGCCACAAAAAAAGGCACATGATCCGAATACGCGTTGTCGCAGGCCGCTGTCCACAACGGTCCTTCCAAGAACATGCAAGCGCCCTTGCACGCTTGAAGCACCGGGCAGCCAAGACACTCTGATCGTTGAGACCAATGCGTCGAGGTGTCGAGTGCCACATCCGACAACTTAGAAATATGCCCGATGTGATGCGACTGACCGTTAGGCGCAATAGACACCGAACTCACGTTCTGACAAGTAAGCACACTGCCCATGAGATCGACGGCGATCTGGTCAGGACTATCCATCCCGCACTTCTGACCCAACACGCTGGCCGGACGTCTCTCCAGGATGCTTCGAGCCCACTCGCGCATACGGGAACGCGCAATATCGAGATGAACAATCCGCCCACGACGAATTTCATCAAGCGATTGCCTGCGAAATTCGAAGGCCTCCTCATTCGATTGAAGCGAGTTCGCCAGACCCCCCGCATCGTAGGGATCAACGAAGGCTCCCTCGCCGATCGAAATCGTCGGATCGCCAGTCAACTGCAAGAAGTACTTGGCAATCTCTTCTCGACTGGTGTTCGTGCGATGGACCATGGCATTGAACGAGATTCGCCCCTGAGGAGAGAGCCGCTTGTAAAGATCCAGAATTCCGGCGCGGCTGGATTCGTCTGCCAGTGGGTCTGGGCCACGAGCAGGTTGACCTGGACCGTCGTGGCTAACGCCCACGCCAAAGCCCAATGCATCCAGCCATTCATTGACCTCCGGATTCAGCAAAGAGCCATTGGTGACGATGCCAAATGATGCTGACGGATACCGCTGCCTGAGCGCCTCAGCCAAAGGGCGCAGGGTCTTGATATAAACCAACGGTTCGCCACCCCAAAACTCAATTCGCTCGGGTGCTTGGTCGAGACTATCCTCAAGCAGCCTCAAAAATTGAGGTACGTCTGCTTGCGTGGTCTCTTGCGCATGAGGAACAAACCGTTGGCTGCAATAGTCGCACGAGTAGTTGCACGACAGACCAAGCTGAATCTTTAGCACCTTTGGATTGGTTTTTCGACCAGGCTGGGTCAGGCTAACCGCTTCAATGTGACCAACTGTCCATGACTTTTCAATGTAGGGCAGTGGCCAGGGAGTAAGGTCCTCGGCCAGAAGCTCACTGGTTTGGTTGTCGTAAATCAGATCGGAAGAGC
>DGQR01000112.1 GCA_002390825.1 Rhodoferax sp. UBA4409 | reverse complement strand
CACGTTGGCCAGCGGCACTTCGACGTTGTTGAACACCAGCTCGCCGGTGTGGCTGCCGCGCATGCCCAGTTTGTCCAGCTTCTGTGCGATGCTGAAGCCGGGCATGGACTTCTCGATCAGGAAAGCGGTCACCCCGCGTGCGCCCAGCTCGGGTTCGCTCTTGGCGTAGACCACCAAGGTATCAGCATCCGGGCCGTTGGTGATCCACATCTTGTTGCCGTTGAGCAGGTAGTAACCGCCCTTGTCTTCGGCCTTGAGCTTCATGCTCAGCACATCGCTACCGGCGCCCGGCTCGCTCATGGCCAGTGCACCCACGTGCTCGCCGGTGATGAGTTTGGGCAGGTACTTGGCGCGCTGCTCGGGCGTGCCGTTGCGCTTGATCTGGTTCACACACAAGTTGCTATGCGCGCCGTAGCTCAGGCCCACCGAGGCGCTGGCGCGGCTGATTTCTTCCATGGCCACCATGTGGGCCAGATAGCCCATGTTGGCGCCGCCATATTCCTCGCCCACGGTGATGCCGAGCACCCCCAGGTCGCCCATCTTGCGCCACAAGTCCATGGGGAATTGGTCGCTGCGGTCGATCTCCGCGGCGCGGGGGGCGATTTCGGCTTGGGCGAACTCGCGCACCGCGTCGCGCAGGGCATCAATATCTTCGCCGAGTTGGTAGTTGAGTCCGGGCAGATTGCTCATGGGTGTCTCCTCGTTGTAGTGGGGTTATGAGTCAGCGCGATGACGCGCGGCACAGCGGTCAGGCCTGTGCGGTTTTTTTGCCAATCGCTTTGCCAGGCACTTTGGCAGCCGGTTTGTGGGCCGGTTTCACAGGCGCTTTGTTGCTTGCCTTGGAGGCCGGCTTACCTGAGGCCTTGTCGGCGTGGGCCTCGCTTTTGGCCAGCAGCGCCTTGGCCTCACGCTGGTGAACTTTGATCTCGTCGAGGTTAGCCTGCAGGTCTGCCATTTGCTCTTCGACCTGTTTACGGTGGGCGGCCAACACGTCCAGAAACTTTTGCAACTGCGCGCCGGTGTCGCGCGGGCTGTCGTACATCTCGATGATGTCTTTGGCCTCGGTCAGGCTCAGGCCGAGGCGCTTGGCCCGCAGGGTGAGCTTAAGGCGGGTACGATCCCGCCCGCTGTACACCCGGTTGCGCCCGCCGGGGCCGGTGCGCTCGGGCTGCAAAAGCCCCAAATCCTCGTAGAAGCGGATAGCGCGGGTGGTCAGGTCGAACTCTTTGGCCAGGTCGCTAATGCTGAAGGTGGTGCTCATGGTGCGGTACAGCTACGGCCAGGCCGTAGAAAGTTGACGTTTACGTAAACGTCAATTATGAATCAAAAGATTCCATACCGGAAAGCCGCCAGCCCACAGGGGCGGCTCAGGGCCTTACCACTTGGGTATTGCCGGATCCTTGAGGCTGTGGCGCAGCTCTGCGTAATCGGGCACCACGGTGCGCACGGTGTCCCAAAACCGGGGGCTGTGGTCCATCACCCGCAAATGGCTCAGCTCGTGGGCCACCACGTAGTCGATGACCGGCAGCCTGAAATGAATCAAGCGCCAATTCAGCCGGATGGAACCATCGCTTTTGGCACTGCCCCACCGGGTGCCCGCATTGCTCAGGCTCAGCTTCTTCCACTGCACTTGCAACTGCGGCGCAAAGTGCTCCAGACGCTGCAGAAACAAGGCCTTGGCCTCGCGCATCAGCCAAGCCTGCACCGCATCGCGGATTTGTGCCGCCGTGGCCGTTTGCGGCAGAGCAACCCGCAGGCTGCGCACACCCGCGGCGTCGGCCTGCGCATCCAGTGCAGCGCCTTTGGCGGTGAACGCATGCGCAGAATCCAGCGCAATGCGCACCGGCGCCCCGAGGTAGGGAAACTCGGCGCCCTGCGCCCATTCAATTTGCGCTTCTTGCTGGCGGGTGGTGCGTTCGCGGGTTTCGCGCAGTTTGCGCATGATCCACTCGGCCTTTTCTTGCAAAGCAGCGTCTACTTCATACAACGGCGTCCAGCGGGGTGCCCGCACCGCCAAGCCGTCCGGCCCGACAGAGAAACCGATGGTTCGACGCTTGCCACGGGCAAAGGCGTAGCGCACCACCGCACCGTCCAGACGCACTTCGCGACTGGCCTGCGGGTGGCTGTAGTGGACGGCCTGAATAGCCTGGGCAATCGGCTGACCGGGCTCAAAAGGCCCCCGCTCTACAGGGGTTGCCCCCGTCACTACGCCGGCCACCGGATCAGGAGCGGCGATGGGCGATCGTCGTTTTGCTACTCTTTTAGGAGCTACAGGCGCAGTATTTACCTGGGCAGGAGCCTCAAAAGGCTCAAAAAGATCGAGCGTAAAGCGCAGCAGCGGATGCATAGCGCGGACCTGCCTCAGTCTTTGGCGGGATAAGCCTCGGGGTCCAGGCGGCGCATTTCAGCCTCGATCCAGGTTTGTACTTCCTGCATCAAGTCTTTGGGGTCACGGCCTTCGCTGGGGATAGGTTTGCCGATCGACACATCCACCACACCGGGGGTTTTGATGAAGGCTTTGCGGGGCCAGCATTTGGCGCTGGTCACGGCGACCGGAATTACAGGAGCGCCGGTCGCCACGGCGAGGCGGGTGCCGCCCAATTTGTAGGTGCCGGTCTGGCCACGGGGAATGCGCGTGCCCTCAGGAAACATGATGACCCAGATACCCTGCGCCAACAGGCGTTTGCCCTGTTCAACCACTTTGGCAAACGACTCGGTCCGTTGGCTGCGGTCGATATGGATCATGTCCAAGCGCCCCATGGCCCATCCAAAAAACGGCACATAGAGCAGCTCTTTTTTGAACACATAGGCCAGCGGGTGCGGCATCAGGGTGGGCATCAAAAACGTTTCAAACGTCGATTGGTGCTTGACCAGCAAAATGGCCGGCGCGGTGTCGCCCGTGGGCAGGTTTTCCCAACCGATCACGCGGGTGCGAATACCCAGTAGCACGCGGGCACCGTCAATCGCCCAGCCCAGCCAGCGCACCGCCATCCACCACAGCGGCTTGCCACGTACCCGGATCGAGGCAACCAACATGATGATGCCCCAGGGGATCACGGTCACCAACATCCAAAGCATGTGCAGGCATGACCGCAACACGGCCATCAGCCAGTTGGGCTTTTTGTGCGTGGGAATAGATACAACGGGGGGCATGCCGCTCATGTTCGGGTTACCAGGTAATCGGCAAAAGCCATCAGATCGTCATGGACGCGGGTGCCCGGCGGGTAGTTGTCGGGCAGCGGCCGACCGCGCAGCGCGGCGGCTTTGCCGGTGAGCACCAGGTGGGGCTCGCAGCCGACCGCAGCACCAGCGATCAGGTCGCGGGCCGAATCACCCACGCCGGGTACACCGTGCAAGTCGACACCGAACCGCTCGCCGATCTGCTCAAACAAGCCTGGCTCGGGTTTGCGGCAACGGCAGTTGTCGTCGGGTGCATGGGGACAGTAAAAAATGGCGTCCACCTTGCCACCCACCGCCGCCAGCATGGTGTGCATTTTGGCGTGCATGGCGTTGAGCGACACCACATCAAACAAGCCACGCCCCAGGCCGCTTTGGTTGGTCGCCACCACCACACGCCATCCCGCATGGTTGAGTTTGGCGATGGCCTCTAAAGCGCCTGGCAAGGGGCGCCACTCGTGAGAGCTCTTCACAAACTCCGCACTGTCTTCGTTGATGGTGCCGTCGCGGTCGAGAATGCAGAGTTTCATACAGCGCTTTCGGTCAGGCCGCGAGCTTGGACAGGTCGGCCACGCGGTTCATGGCGACGTGCAGGCTCTTGAGCAGGCCCAAGCGGTTCAGGCGCAGATCGAGCTGTTCTGCGTTGACCATGACATCTTCAAAGAAGGCGTCAACCGGCACGCGCAAAGCTGCCAAAGACTGCAACGAGGCGGTGTAGTCGCCGGCTTGCCATTGGCTTTGGGCCTGGGGCAGCACGGTTTGCATGGCTGCGAACAGCGCCTTTTCGGCCGCTTCTTGCAACAGCACTTCGCTCACGTGTGCGTCCACATCGTCCGTCTTTTTAAGGATGTTGCTGATGCGCTTGTTGGCAGCGGCCAATGCAGCGCTCTCGGGCAAGGCCGCAAAGGCGCGCACCGCGGTCAGGCGCTTGGCGACATCACCCAGACGCTGAGGCTTGAGGGCCAGCACAGCATCGACCTCTTGGGCACTGTAGCCCTGCTCACGCAGGGAGCCGGCCAAGCGGTCGAACATGAAGTCCACGAGTGCTGCAGAGGCATCGGTAATCAGGTTGCCAAATGCTGGCACCGCGCTCTGGACTAGTGCAGACACGTCTAGCGGCAAGTCTTTTTCGACCAACATGCGGATCACACCCAGCGCGTGACGGCGCAGGGCGAACGGGTCTTTGTCGCCGGTCGGCAGGTTGCCGATGCCGAACATGCCGACCAGGGTTTCCAGCTTGTCCGCCAGCGCGACCACCACACCCGCGGTGTTACGGGGCAGCGCATCACCCGCAAAGCGGGGCTTGTAATGGTCTTCGATTGCATGGGCGACGGTCTCACCCAAGCCATCGTTCAGGGCGTAGTAACCGCCCATGATGCCTTGCAGCTCAGGGAATTCGCCGACCATGTCGGTAACCAGATCCGTCTTGGCCAACTGCGCAGCTTGGTCGGCTTGGGCCACCAGCGTTGCATCGCCCAGTTGGGCTGCAATGGCCTTGGCAATCGCGCGCACGCGCTCTACGCGTTCGCCTTGGGTGCCGAGCTTGTTGTGATAGACGACCTTGCCCAGACCGTCCACGCGGGAGGCGAGCGTCTTTTTGCGGTCCTGGTCGAAGAAGAATTTGGCATCGGCCAAACGGGGGCGCACCACCCGCTCGTTGCCGCCGATCACCAAGCTGGCGTCATCGGGGTTGATGTTGCTCACCACCAAGAACTTGTTGGTGAGCTTGCCGGCGGCGTCCAGCAGCGGGAAGTACTTTTGGTTGGCCTTCATGGTGAGAATCAGGCACTCTTGCGGGACGTCGAGGAATTGGGCCTCGAATTCGCAAATCAGCACATGGGGGCGCTCCACCAGGGCGGTCACTTCGTCCAGCAAGGCAGCATCTTCAATGGGTTTGCAGTTTCCACCCACCTTGGCTGCAGCAGCGTCCAGCTGGCGAACGATGTCGGCGCGGCGCTCTGCAAAGCTGGCAATCACCGCGCCATCTTTGGCCAAAGTAGCGGCATAGGCGTCGGCATCGGCAATCACCACGGGCGACACTGCAGCTTCAAAGCGGTGGCCTTCGGTGTGATTGCCGGCGTGCAGGCCGAGGGCTTGCACAGGCACCACATCGCTGCCGTGCAAAGCCACCAAGCCGTGTGCGGGACGCACAAAGCTCACGCTGGTCCAGCCGGGTAGCTCGCAGCCGCTTTGCAGCTGGTAGCTCATGACCTTGGGGATAGGCAGCTTGGCAATACTCTCCAGCAGGGCCTTTTGCAGGCCGTCCACCAAGGTGACTCCGGTGACCATGCTGTCGTAGAACAAGGCTTCTGCCTTGCCATCCACCGCGCGCTTCAGAGTAGAAACCGCGCTGGCATCGGCGCCCAAAGCTTGCAGCTTTTTGAGCAATGCGGGGGTCGCGTTACCGGCTGCATCCAGGCCCACGGCCACAGGCATCAGCTTTTGCGAGACATGCTCATCCTCTGCCTGAGCCTCTACATCTTTCAACAGAATAGCCAAACGCCGAGGAGATGCATATGCATCGTACTTCCCAGATATGTTGGGATTTACCAAGCGCTGATTCGCCAAACTCGTCGCAATCCCATGGGCAAATGCTTCGCCCAACTTCTTCAGCGCCTTAGGGGGCAGCTCTTCTACAAACAGTTCGACCAGAAGGTTTTTTGTTGTCATGTCTTAGTTTCTCCGTGCGCTTACGCGACCTTCTTGGGCATCTGTTCAATCCACTCGCGCGGCGCCATCGGGAAGCCCAAACGCTCCCGGCTCTCGTAGTAAGACTGCGCCACGCTGCGCGCCAAATTGCGGATGCGACCGATATACGCTGCGCGCTCAGTCACGCTGATGGCGCCCCGTGCGTCCAGCAGGTTGAAGCTGTGTGCGGCCTTGAGCACTTGCTCATAGGCAGGCAGGGCCAGTTGCTGTTCGATCAGGTATTTGGCTTGCTTCTCGTGGGCATTGAACGCTGTGAACAAAAAGTCGGCGTCGCTATGCTCGAAGTTGTAGGTGGATTGCTCGACCTCGTTCTGGTGGTAGACGTCGCCGTACTTCAGCGTGTCCGTCCACTGCAGGTTGTAGACGTTGTCGACGCCTTGCAGATACATGGCCAAGCGCTCCAGGCCGTACGTGATCTCGCCAGTAGCGGGCTTGCAATCAATGCCGCCCACTTGCTGGAAATAGGTGAACTGGGTGACTTCCATGCCGTTGAGCCAGACTTCCCACCCCAGGCCCCATGCACCCAGTGTGGGGTTTTCCCAGTCGTCTTCCACAAAGCGGATGTCGTTCTTTTTCAGATCGAACCCCAAGGCTTCCAAGGAGCCGAGGTAAAGCTCCAGAATGTTGGCCGGTGCAGGCTTTAATACCACTTGGTATTGGTAGTAGTGCTGCAAGCGGTTGGGGTTCTCACCATAGCGGCCGTCTTTCGGCCGGCGGCTGGGCTGCACATAGGCAGCCTTCCATGGCTCAGGGCCAATGGCGCGCAAGAAGGTGGCCGTGTGTGAGGTGCCGGCACCCACTTCCATGTCATAGGGCTGCAAGAGCGCGCAACCCTGGCGATCCCAGTAGTCCTGAAGGCGAAGAATAATTTGCTGAAAAGTGAGCATGGTGTGAGAGCTATCTCCGGCATGAGCCGGTGCAGGGCAGGCAGTCAAGTAAACCACGCATTTTACGGGGTGACCGCAGGAGCGAGGGTGGTATCAGGAAGGGGGATGCGAGTCGCGTTGCCGCCACAAGACGGCCAATACAGCCAGCGCTATCAGCCATAGGGGCCAAAGGCCGTATCGAGAGGCCCACCACGCAAATGGGGTAATGCCGCTGCGGCCCTGAACCTCACCTCGCAGCACTCCGCGGGTCTGGGGTGGCAACAGGTCTTGGACAACGCCCTCGTGGCTCAATATGGCGGTTGCGCCGGTATTGGTGGCCCGCACAAACGGGCGCTGAAACTCCAGAGCGCGGGTGCGCGAAATGTGGAGGTGCTGATCCAGCGCCACGCTGCGATTGAACCAACCGAGGTTACTGACGTTGGCAAACACTGTGGGCGCAAGCGCGGCATCGGTAAACCGGCTCGCCAGCTCTTCGCCATACAAGTCTTCGTAGCAAATATTCGGGGCGACCCGTTCGCCTTTCATGGCCAAGGAGGGCTGCCCGAGCGGGCCACGGTTGAAATCGCCGAGCGGAATGTTCATCAGCCGGGTAAACCACTTGAACAGCGGAGGAATGAACTCGCCAAAAGGGACCAAATGGTGTTTGTCGTATTGCCAGCCGGTTTGACCGGCTGCGAGAGCGACCACCGAGTTGGTGTAACCCGCCTGATAGCTCCCTAGCGGTATGCCGACGAGTGCTGCTTGCGCCGAGGTCTCGAACTTGCTGCTTAAGCTGGCCCAGTAACCCTCGGGGAGCTGTTGGGGCAAAAGAGGAATCGCGGTCTCTGGTGCGACGACCAAATCGCCCTCGGCTTGCAACAAGGCGTCGCGGTACCACTGCAACGCGAGTGGAACTCCGCTGCCGGTTTCGAATTTTTCGTCCTGGGGAATATTCCCTTGCAAGAGGGTGACCTGCAGAGTGCCAGTAGGCGTGGTCCACTGATTGGCGCCTTCAGGCAGCAGCGTGGGCGCTAGCACTAGCACGCTGACCCACACCGCCGGTGCGATCTGCCGGCGGGCCACGGAAACGGCCAGCGAAGCGGCCCAAGCAGCTGCCAAGGCGCTGACGCCGTAGCTTCCAATCCAAGGCAAGAAGAAGGCCAGCGGGCCGTCGATATGCGCGTACCCGATAGCGCCCCAGCCAAAACCCGTGAGCCAAGTGCCGCGCGCCATTTCAGCCATGAGCCAAAGGGCCGCAAAACCCACAATAGCGCCCCAGTGAGTGCCCAGCGCCCACTGGCGCCAAGCCCACACTGCACCTGCGTAGTAAGCGGCTAACGCCCCCGCCAACGCAACCACCGCGATAGCGGCCAGCAGCGATGGCAAGCCACCATAGGTGTGCATCGCCACATACAACCACCAGAAGGTGGTGCTGAGCCATACGGTAGAGAACCACCATGCGTAGTGGGCAGCCGCTTTGGGACTTCGCGCCTGTGCCCCTGCGAAAACTAGCAGCGCAAGAGCAATGGGCTGCATCCACCAAAAGAGCTGCCCCTTGGAGAAAAAAGCATCAAAAGGCCAGCTAGCGCTGATAGATTGTGCGATTGCCGCTATACAAAGGATAGCAAACATCACCCAAGGAGGCGCAGGCAGTCGGTCCTGACCTCGGCGGACGACCATCATCAGTCAGTGATGCCTGGTGCTGGAGTATGTGAAACCTTGAACCACTTCACCGCGCCACCCTTGGTGTGCAGCACCGTAAAGTCGAGTCCACACAAGCTGTAGCGCTCTCCGCGCTTGGGCACATGGCCCATTTCATGGGCAATCAGGCCGCCAATCGTGTCAAAGTCGTCCTCAGGGTCTTCGCCCCGCATGGTGAGGGAGAACGCCTCGTTGATGCGTTCGAGGGTTGTGTCACCACTTACCCGGTAAGTCTGGTCGGCCAGCGCAAAGATGTCGCCCTCGTCTTCGGCGATATCGAATTCATCTTCAATTTCCCCGACGATTTGTTCCAGCACGTCTTCAATCGTGATGAGTCCAGCGACACGGCCGAACTCATCGATTACGATGGCCAAGTGGTTGCGGTTGCCCCTGAAGTCGCGCAAGAGGTCATTCAACCCTTTGGACTCTGGAACGAATACCGCCGGACGCAACAGGGCACGGATGTTGAGCTCGGGCGCGCGCTGCAGCTTGAGCAGGTCTTTGGCCATCAAGATGCCAATGATGTTCTCCCGCTCACCGTCGTAAACAGGAAAGCGCGAGTGCGCGGTGTCTATGACCTTGTGCATCAGCTCATCCGGCGTAGCCTGGATGTCGAGCAGGTCCATGCGGGTCGCGGGAACCATCACATCACCCGCGCTCATGTCCGCCATCCGGATAACGCCTTCCAGCATGACCCGCGACTCGGCGCCGATGATGTTGTTGTCTTCGGCTTCAGCCAGTGTCTCAATCAATTCCGCAGTGGAATCGGGCCCGGGGTGGAGGAACTCGGCGAGCTTTTGGAGAAAGGTGCGCTTGTCCTCTCGTTCGAGATGGCGCGCTGGATGCGGATCAGACACTAGGGATTGCCCATGTCGGGCGGTGGTTTCGAAGCCTCAAGGATAGCGGATCTGAAGAGCTGCCTATCAAGCACCCCACTTAAGCACTAAGGCGAACATATTTTTGCAGCGGCGATGGCCCGACTGCGGACACTCTGAAAGCCCTTCAACATTTCCACCCAGATACGGCTTTGGGCCACGAGGCTGTAATGCAACCCCGCCCAATATTCTCCTGCCAACTCACGCAATCGTGACTCCAAATCAGGACGGGGCAACTTGAGATACGCCTCTGATTCTGAACCGTGCCGGTGAACGGTCGCACCCCGCTTGCGGGCTATCGCCAGCATTGCGGCATTTTCAGCGAGCGCTTGTATCTGAAGCACCTCGACACCCTCATTGCGAGCGTGCAAAGCGGCTCTCTCGTAGAGCCTGCCGCCAATTCCATGGCCGCGTAGTGACGGGGCCACTGAGACACCGAAATCGCCTACAGGGGGCCCATTTGCGGACTTACAGATAGCCAAGTGGGCCATCGCCACAATGTGCAGTCGGCGATTAAAGACCCCAAATACAGCATCGTTGATAAAGTCCAAACGATCAACATATGCAGAAATCTGCTGGTCGGTGGCGACGTAGCCAAACCGTAGGAAACGATCGGCAGTCTCCAGCGCTAACAGATGCTTCCTTAAGCGCTCGCGGTGATTGGGGCCTAGCGCCCGTATGCTGACCGCTATGCCTGTATCTTTTGCTGCACGCACAACATCCTGGCTTCCAGCCTTAGGTGAGCTTGTGTCGTAATTCGTTGGGCGGACCATGCGGGCGAATATAAGGGTTTTCCCTTGCTTTGCGTAGAGGAAGGGCTTTAAATCCGATCGGATGTGTGCCTTGATCACCAAGCCTTTCTAAGATCCGGAGCATGAAGAATACAACAGGCGCCGATCGGATACACCAAGCATTTCATGAGATCGCGCTCCTTCGGAGTTCTAACGAGTGCCAACCGTCACGAAACCTGGCTTTACGTGCGATCAGAGCCTTTCAGAGCAAACGATTTCAAGATACTTACCATGACCTTCTCGCTAGCGAGGCGTTTGGGCCTGCATGCAATTTCTTTTTCACTGAGCTCTATGGGGATCAAGACTTCTCACAACGTGACCGAGAGTTTGAACGCATCGCCAAGTCAATCGAGCGGATGTTCCCAAGGAGTATCCTCGAGGTGGCTGTAGACCTCGCTGAACTACATGCGCTCACCGAGCTTCTGGACACAAGGATGGCCGAAACAATCGAATCATTGGGCTATAGGCCAGACCAAGTGCCGCTGGATAACGCGACTTACACACTAGCGTGGCGAATGAGCCAACTTTCGGCTCAAAGAACGCAACAGCTAAAAATGGTCTTGGATCTAGGCAAAAGGCTGGAACGTATAACCACCACGCGTGGGATTCGATTGACCCTAAAAGCGATGCGACTACCGGCTCGTGCAGCCAACCTTGCAGCGCTTCAAGGTTTCCTGGAAAAAGGCTTTGAGACATTCAGTGAATTAGCTCAACTGAAAGGCCGAACTGATTTGTTTCTCAAAATAATCCAGGAGCGAGAAGAGACCTGGCTCAGAAGCCTAGATGGACCTAGTTAAAACGCCAAAAACGCCAGACAAAAAAAAGCCCCACCAGAACTGGTGGGGCTTTTTCGGCTGTAATAGCCTGACGATG
>DGQR01000181.1:20855-25941 GCA_002390825.1 Rhodoferax sp. UBA4409 | reverse complement strand
AGCACACGCTGCAAGAGGGCGCCACTGGGCGCCATCACAAGTAGACGAGGGGTCGACGCGTCGCGATCGAATGTATTTAGCCGGGCGGACAAGCGCGCGGCGAGCATTGGATGGTCGCATTCAATGCCATGGCAATAGGCGTGCAATGCGGCCCTGCCAGCTTCGCGCACGGCTGTGCCCGCTTGCTCCGGGTCTTCGAACCAGTATGGCGGAACGGCCAACATGCCGACGAGGGGTGCGCGCAGCATGCCGAAAAGGTACAGCTCTTGCCCCAGCTTTTCACGGAAGATGGCCATGCGCCTTCCATCCAGCACCTTGCGCAAGGTGGCCGCCGCACCCAATACACCCACGTGGTCGGCGAATCGCTGCAAGCGCGTTACAGGTATGGAGAGCAGTGTCCAGGCCAGGACATAGGAGTGCCCAAGGTTTGGAGTGTCTGCCCCGCGTTCTGCGGGAAATGTGACTTTCAACAACAGCTGGCGAGCGCGCTCGCTCAGTCGGTTGGTGTCAATGCCGTGAATGTGGTGAGGGGCAGCAGGAGACATGGAGCTGTGACAAGTAGAGCTAGAAACGGGCTTCAAAAATGAGTGGTTACCTGCAACACTGGAGTTTATCCGTGCAACAGAAGAAACTAAAAATAAAAAAATGGCGCCCCTGCTGAACTTTCGTTTCACCCCTTCCCACTCACATCGTGAATTTCAATTTTGCAGCTCATGTACAACGTAAAGATAGCTCATCCCACCCGGAACATTGAGGCATTGTGCGTGGCGGGTGTGCTTGCCCCAGGGTTGGCTAGGTTGTTGACTGAGGTCGGCTTTCTGGCCATTGATCAAAAAGATTGGCCGAGGGCGCATCAAATTTTCTCGGTGCTCAAGGAATTTCGATCGGAGAGTGAGTTTCCCTACGTGGGGCTAGTGTTGATTGAGTTGCTCCAGTCGAGGTTCGAAGCTGCCGCTGCCGAGGTGGCGCAAGGTTTGGTAAAGGTGCCTGAAAGTCGAACGTTGATCGAGCTACTGGATATTGTTTTGCGGAATGGAGCTTCGTCATGAGTCTATTGAGCAACCCTGCTGTGGATCAAGCGCCGTCTTCGGACTTGTTACAGAAAGCATCGGGACCAAGACGTGCGAATAATGCGGATGCTGTTTCGTTTGCTGCCATGTATGCAGACCGCATGGGCTCGGGCTCCCCTGCCACCGGCGTTTCGACTGCTTTTGTTTCTGACCGTCCTCCCACGATGGGTGATGCCATCTTGAAGTCGATAGGGCAAATGGGTCGGGGCGCGGAGGATCACTGGAAGAGCGTGCTGGCGCCGATCAATCCGTCCATTGGTTTCAACAGCGTCGATCTGCTCCAAAGGCAAATGCATTTGCAGATGTTCACATTGCAGGTCGAGTATGCCTCTCTGCTGGGCAAGCAGGCCGCTAAAACCGTCGATCAGCTATCCCACACACAATGATCAAAAAAGCCTGGCAGACCCTAGCGCATTGGACGCGGCCCCTTTTGGGGGTGGCGGTCGCGGGCATTCTGGCTGCTTGCTCTGCTTCCATCAATCTGGTGAGTGAACTGAACGACGCCGAGGCCAATGAAGTGCTCGGGCTTTTGCTTGAAGCCAACATTTCCGCCACCAAGACGACCAGCAAAACGGGGCGCGGCATCATGGTTGAGTCGGGCTCGGTGGCGCAGGCGTTGGAAATCCTGCGCCAGAACGGTTTGCCGCGCGAGCGGCGTGCCAAGCTCGGTGATGTGTTCAAGAAAGAAAACCTCATCTCCTCACCATTGGAGGAGCGGGCGCGGTATCTGTATGCGCTGGCGCAGGAGTTGGAGCACACACTGACTTCAATCGACGGGGTGGTCGCGGCCCGTGTGCACGTCGTGCTGCCCGAACGAATCGGACCCATGGACCCCTCCACGCCATCCTCGGCCTCGGTCTTTCTGAAGTTTCGCAAGGGATACGGGGTGGAAAACGTCGTGGTGCCGGTGCGGGCCTTGGTGGCGAGCGGCATTCCGGGGTTGTCCCTGGAGCGTGTCGCCGTGGCACTGGTGCCTGTGGCTAATGGTGAAGCGGGGAACGAGGCGCATGGCACCGCCTTTTCCAAGGTGTTGTTCATGAAGGTTGACCCGGGGTCGGCCACGGCTATCTGGGTGCTCCTTGGCTTGCTGGCGGCAGGCTTCGTGGCCGGCGTTGCCATGGCTATACGTCAGCTCATGCGCCTGCGCAACGGATGAGGCATGGTTTCAGAGGAGGACGCTTGACCATGGACGATGAACGCGCTGACCCGCTGCTGTTGCCGTCATTGCCCGGGCGTGCAGGAGATATTTTTCCCGTGACGCCCGGCCGCCGCGCGCAACTGGCTCGAGAAATTGCCCATGCAAGCCTCGAGGTCGAGCGCGCCATGCTGCGCGCGAATTCCAAGCAATACATGGGGCTGAAGCTGTTGAAGTCTGCAATAGATGCGGCTCATCAGGTCCTTGCCCCGTCACGTCGGTAGTACCCCTTCAACCCACCCACTATTTGATCATGGCACTTTTCAATACCTACGATTCCACGACTTCTCCTGCGGGCGCTGGCGTGAACATTGGTTCTGTCTACAGCGTGCTCACGCCCATGCTGCAGACCATTTCCGAGCGTTTTCGTGATCGCTTGCAGCAAATACAAGGCCAGGGTGATATGTCCAGCCAGGACTTGCTGGTGGTGCAGCGTGAAACGGCAGAAATGGCCGAAACTACCCAGCTGACATCGGAGCTTATGAAGTCGCTGCGCGACATGGTCAGTTCCGTGCTCAAAAACGTGGCTTGAAACCCTGCAGCATTGAATGCGCCATACGCAAGCCATCACCAATCTGTTTCGGGCGCTGGAGAAATTTGGCGTCGTACAGGCGCAGTGCCGTGCCGATGGCCGCTATTCACTGAGCTACGACGGTGGCCGGCGGCTGGACATTCATGCTTTGCCAGATGGACGTCTGGTGCTTGAAGTAACGCTGGCCGTCTTGCCCGAATCTGTCGCGGCCCGCTCCGCACTCATCCAAAGGGCGTTACGGTTTTCAACGTCGCGAATGCAGATTCGGCACGACACGCTGTGTCTGTTTGCCGATGCACTTGTCCTGCAGTGTGCGGTGCCCGACCGGGCAGGGCCTGCGGCCTCGCTTTCCGCGCTAGAGCACTTCCTCAATTCGGTCGATGACTGGGGGAGTGCGATCAACCCCGTAGCCAAGTCGGCCACAGCGGTGCGCCAAGCCATGCGGGTGCAGCCCGCATTGCGATCCGCGCTTAAACCATGAACGGGGAAGGCCGTTTTTGCGCGAAGCTGGCGGCTGCGCTGGTGCTGTGTGCGGCGACGGGGTTCATGCCTCGGTCAGACGCCTCACCTCTTCCGTTTGACAGCAGTTCGTATGCCTACCATGCGAATGACACCCCCCTCGTGAAGATGCTGACC
Organism: Rhodoferax sp. UBA4409; assembly: GCA_002390825.1. Taxonomy (GTDB): domain Bacteria; phylum Pseudomonadota; class Gammaproteobacteria; order Burkholderiales; family Burkholderiaceae_C; genus Allorhodoferax. The sequence goes on along the minus strand of DGQR01000181.1, from coordinate 22,508 downwards.
GAGTTCTGTTCGAACTTCGGCATACAACTTCAGATGGACACCGGCATTGCCACTCGCATGAGTGGCAGGCTGGGCGCATCATCAGCGTCCGAGTTCCTGAACACGGTGACGGCCTCTGCAGGTCTGGACTGGTTTTACTACGCAGGCACCGTTCACGTGACGCGCGTGACCGAACGGGACACGCAGGCACATGCCATTTCGCGCGAGTCCATCCCAGGACTGAAGCGTGCCCTGTTGGACTTGAAGGTATTGGATGAGCGCTTTGGCTGGGCTACCTTGCCGGAACAGGGTATGGTGGTGGTCACAGGGCCACCGGCTTACCTCGACCTGGTTGCCAAAACAATGCGTACTGTGCAGGCCGCACCTACCGGGCAGCAGATGGTGGTGTGGAAGTTGAAATATGCCAACGTCGAAGACCGCCAGGTCACCGTTCGCGACAAGACCACCCTCATTCCTGGCATTAAGAGCTTGCTGCAAGCGTTGGGTGGCAGCCGCTCCGATGTGGTGGTGAAGAGTGCGAATGGGCAGGACAGTGCTTCTCGGCTTGAGTCCTTGAAGCCGGCGCCTTCCATCGGAGGCGGCGGGGCCGCAAGCCCGCCTTCCGGTTCGAGCCCCGATGCGGGTGCCGCAGGGGGGCAGGGCGAAACGTCCACCCTACCTGTCAGTGCCGCCGAAACCACAGCACCCGGCCGGCCCCAGTTGCTCTCGGGCCGGGGGGTCACCATCGAGGCTGACGTTCGACTCAATGCGATCGTGATGAAAGGCCCTGCCGATCTGATTGCAGGCTACCAGGCCCTTATTGCTGCACTGGACACGCCTGTTGGCTTGGTTGAGATTGAGGCCATCACCATAGATGTCAACAAGTCGCGCCTGGAAGAGCTGGGAATTGACTGGAGCGCGAACCTCCGCAACGTTAGCGCGGGCTTCGGCGTCGCCACTCAGCCGGTAGCGCCTGGCGTGCTGTCGCTGGGCTACCGGGGCGCCGCCGCAGCGACCACGGTAGTGGCCGATCAAGCGTCTGCATTGCTCGCCCGCATACGCTTCCTGGAAACCACAGGCGATGCCTATGTGGCGGGAAAACCCTCCATTCTCACGTCCGACAACCTAAGCGCCTTGATAGACCTGAGCCAGACCTTCTATACAAAGGTGACTGGCGAACGCGTGGCCAATCTCACGCCCGTCACAGTGGGCGTCATGCTCAAGGTGTCGCCGCGCATCGTCACCACGGAGGCTGGCCAGACAGAGATTCAGCTTGTCATAGACATCGAAGACGGGGCTCTGGTGGACCGCACCGGCCTGGATCTGCCCGTGGTTCAGCGCACCACCATCAGCACGCAGGCCACGATCCTGGAGGGCCAGAGCTTGCTGATTGGCGGTTACGACACAGAAACCCAGCAAAACAGCATGGAGAAAGTCCCGCTCCTGGGAGATATACCCAAGCTGGGCGCGTTGTTTCGTTCCACCCGGGTGGATCAGCAGCGCAGGAAGCGCATGTTTTTGATCACGCCACGCATTGTCTCGATGGGCGCCCCCACCCTCGCGGTGGCTCGATCTGCACAGATCCCGACTGAGGCCATGACCTTGCAGCCCCTTGTAGCCAAGCCTGAGCCACAACCATCACTATCACTACCACCAACGCCAACGCCAACGCCA
>DGQR01000181.1:0-20740 GCA_002390825.1 Rhodoferax sp. UBA4409 | reverse complement strand
CCAACGCCAACGCCAACGCCAACGTCTACCCTGTCAAGCACTGCTGCCGCGCTCGAGAACAGCACTCAGGAGGCGGAGACCGCAGCCATCCGGCGCGCGATCACCGCGTGGGCTGAAGCTTGGAGCAGGCGCGATATCACCCGTTATCTGGATGCATACTCGGCCGACTTTACGCCGGCTAACGGTCAATCACGCCAAGACTGGGCCAAGGATCGTCGCATCCGCATCGAGCAGCGCAAGTTCATCCGCGTTCGAGTAGGCCAACTTCAGGTTGAGCTGAAGCAGTCAGATGCTCATGTCAGATTCGAGCAGTCTTATGAATCTGACGGTATCAACGCTACTAACGTAAAAATATTGGAGTTGAGCAACTCAGGCGGCCGCTGGCTAATCGTTCGAGAAAGAGCTTTGTGAGAACGGCCTACCCATTAATCAAGCGCTTGATAGTACGAAGCAGGCCACGATCCTGAAAGGCCTGTGCTTGCTGATTGGTGGTCGCGACACAGAAACCAACAAAACAACATGGAGAAAGTGCAGCCCTTGCTGCGCCTCGACAGAAAGGGCAGGGGTTTTCCATAGGCTCAATGGACTGAACTTTTCTATTTCGCCTGCCCACTCACATGTGCAACCCTCTTGGAGATTGAAACATGGTCCAGACATCACCGCCAATGCCCGCTGACCCTGCAGCCATGCCAGAGGATCACTACATTCGCGCATCCGCGAAGCGCTCAACAGAGTTGCGCCGCAATGCAGAAAAATTGTTTGCACTGATGAGCGAAGTGTCATCTGGTGCCCACGCGCAAGCCAAGCTGGATGTGTTGCAAGGCATGCGTGCGGCGCGGTCTCAGTCCGTTCAAGAAGCTGACACGGACAACAAGCCTCGGCCAATCAGAGCACGAAGACACCCGCGCAGATTTGTCTAAACCCCAAGTGGTACTGTCAGTCAGTTCTTTTTTTACACCAATACAAAGGAGATTTATATGTCTGTCGCTGCGGCTCTTAATTCCATTGGCACAGTTCGAAATATCGGGCTGAAAAATGAATTGCTTGTCATCGAATTAGCAAAATCCTTCATTGAAGATCTGGAGTTCTTGCAAGCCGAACTGCTCGGCAAGATGGATAAAGATCGCAAGCAAACCGACGTGTTGAAGGAGCGACTCAAAGTGATGCAGAACGCAGCAAGATCAATTAAAGATCCGAATTCTGACAGTGCTGAATACAAAACCATCATAACCTTTGATGATTCGATTGTTCCGCCTTTCCCTGATATGGAAAAAATAGCTGAAAGCGAGTATTCAATTGATGCTGATCCTAAATTGGGTGGACCGTCCTACTTTGATCTGAAAAAAGCGGGAGGAACGGTCTGGCGGGTTAAAGCAGGCAGCAACAATCTGACGGGCAAGCAGGTGTTTACCTACCTTGATCAGCAGGCGGAGTCCATCAAGTCGGCCATTACAGCGCTGAATTCAATCACTTCCCAAGACAACCTGACGCTGCAGTCGCTGCGTTCAAAGATTGAAAGCACGACGCAGTTCCTGTCCACGCTCCTGAAGAACAGTTACGACGTGGGGGCCAGCGTGTTGAGAAACTTCCCTGGCTGAAAGGATAGCTGGAATGGCTATGTCAATCGCTCCTACTCCTGCAGGAACCCTCGCTTCCCGGCCCAGAACGGTTGGCGAGGTGGAGCGCATTTACGCCGCCGCCATGGGGGACTACGCACAAGGGCGTTACATGCCGGCGGCAAAGACCTTGCTAGGGTTGATATTTATCGATCCTTCACAGGCCCGGTTCTTCAAAGGTGTGGCAGCGTGCATGCAACTCAGTGGCAAGTACCAGCAAGCTGCCATGGGCTATGCCACCGCTTACAGCCTTCAGCCGGAAGACGCCACGATTCTGTTTTACCTCGCCCAATGTTTCATGGGTGTGGGCGGGTGGATGCAGGCCAGTGAGGCGGCGCAAACCTTTCTGGACGAAACCGCCGGTTCCGAAGAACATGCCGACATGCGCAGCCGGGCGCTGGGTATTGTCAAGTCCGCAGCAAAGAAGATGCACTCAAAGGAATCCATGCCATGAACACTGTGAGCTACGCCAACAATAGCCTGAACCCCTCAGTGTTGTCAAACAACAACCCAGATGTCGGACAACACTCCGTGAACGCAGGCATCCCGCCCGCCCCCCTTCCCAACGACACCGTCATTGATGCGCCGGCCTCGTCCAAACTCGCCCCTAGTCCCGAATCGAAGCCGGCACTCAGTGCGCCGGTAGCGAAGAACTTTAACTCCAGCGAGCCTGTGCCAGCTAGTACTTTGACCTCACTCCTTTCGCAGGGTTCGATGTTGAATGATTTCTTGCTGGGGTTGACGAAATCCCTCGAGTTCAAGATGTCCACTGCCTTCCGCAACGGCTCCATGACGATGGTTGATGTCATCGAAACCGTGCGGGATGGGCTGGTTTACGCCCGCGACAAGCAGAAGATGCAGGCGGAGATCATTCAGAAGGTCCGCAAGGAGGCCATCCAGGAAGCGTCCGAAGCCGCCTCCGCTGGCATCCTTTCGAAGATCTTTGGCTGGATCGCGCAGATTTTCGCTGCGGTTGCCCTTGTGCTGTCAACGGTTGCCCTGCTGGCTACGGGGCAGGTCGGCCTGGCGGTACTGACCATCGTGGCCCTTGTGCTGACGGTCATGGAAATTGCCAGCTCCATTTCCCAGCATTGTGGCGGGCCTGACATCAGCTTGGCTGGCTTTGTTGCGGCCATGATGAAGATGGCTGGGCATGGTGCCCAGGTGGTGGAAGACGTTCGAAAATGGCTGGGCCTCGCGATTCAGATCGTCACCGCGGTCATGGGCGCGGTTGGTGGAGGTTTCGCCGCCTCCGCACTCAAGGCTTCCACAGACGCCGTGGTCAAGTCTCTGCAGGCGCTCGTGACCCTCTTGTCGGGTCTGACAGCCATCGCATCGGGCAGCGCAAACATCGTTTCTGCAAAAGAGAACATGGAGCTCGCCGAGATCCAGACCCTGGAAATGCAAAGCCAATCCTTCCTGGATTTCCTTGCAGAAAAGGCCAAGCAATACGCTGACGACCTTCAGGGCTTTCGGGATGAACTGGACACCTTCTTGCAGCAACGCCAGAAGCTGCTGAGCAGCGAGGATGCGCTGAACAAGAGCATTTCCGCGTGAACCCACCATGATCACCCAAGATTTCACGATTTCTTATTCCTTGACTTAGGGGAACCACATGAACACCATCACCGGGACGCTCGTACCTCCATTGACTGCGCAGGTGCGTGACAATGAACCTCTCGCCAGTGTGTCGCCTGGAAGTCTCAACGCTTCTGCTACGGCAAGTACGCCGACCTATGTGGACAAGCCAACAGCCTCCTCCGTAAGTGCTGCGACCGGCATCCGGTTGAGTCCCAAACAGCAGTTGATGGCGGACCTTGAAGTCTTGATGGGTGAGTATCTAGAAATTTTCACCATGTCCAGATTGGCCGCCCGCGAACACAATGCGTTTACCGTGATGAGCATGATGCGCATGGTGGAACTCGCCGCAGTCAAAATGTTGAGTTCGGCATTGGCAGAGTTCATTGGCGGCCTGGTACAAGGAGGGGCGGGTATTGTGTCGGGTGGCATGCAGGTGTACAGCGCTTGCAAGTCCCTGCAGGCGCTGAAATCCGAAGCGCAGGGGATGAAAGCCGCCTTGGAAAATGCAAAAACAGCCGAAAATAAGCTCACGGATGCGAGAAGTGCTGCTGCTAATGCTGCTGATGAGGCTGGAAAAGCCGACGCCAACGCCAAAGTCAAAGAGGCCCAGCAAGAATTCGATTTGGCGAATCAGCGTGTCATGGAGAAATCGGACATAACAAAAAGCTTTAACCTCAGGGAAAGTCAAGCTAACGCTGACAAGTGGACGGGGTGGGCCGCATTTACCAAGAATCTCGGCGAGCTCTTGGAGAGTATTTGCAAGTACTACTCTTCAGGGGTAGAGAAAGACAAGATGCTGATAGAGGCCATGGAGAAGTATCTGCAAGGCGCTCAACAAAACAACCAAGAGTTCGAGCGCGGTCTGGCCGAAATGGTAAGGCAATTGCTGGATCAGTTGAAGTCGAAAATCGACAGCGAACACCAAGTCAACATGAACACCGCGCAAAACGTCTGATCTGCCGGACCAGTCTGGAGCCATGGCTATGCTCGGCACTCACTCACTAACCACTTCATGGACGCATGCTGCCGAGCTGGCTCAGCAGGCGTCCCTGCTTTCTCGTGGTTCTAACACGCCGCCGGCCGACTCTCTCACCAATATGGCGGAGGAGATGGCGCAATTCTTTTCTGAGGCCCGCCGGCAGGAGCGTTCGCTGCAAGAGCGTGCGCTACTGCCTTACGAATCGCCGGCGCTGCGCCGCGTAGAGCAGATTGAAGCGATGCTGGAGGTGCTGTGGCACGACCCACAGCACAAGAAGAATGACGCGCGCCGTCTTGCCGCGCAATTGCTGGAATCTGCGCGCCATCCGGGCTCCCTGCAGCTGGCGCTGAAGTCCATCAATGGCTCCACGGAACAGTTTTTGTTGCTGTCACATGCACTGGCCCAGGGCGAAGAGCAAGGTGAGAGCAATCCCGCGCTGGAGGTGCTGCGCGATCGCATCGACGTACTATGGGCGCGTAATGGCGTTCGAATCCGTGCCGATGTCAACATCGCCCCGGCACTCGCGGACGCCGATGACCGCGGTGCGAAGGACCGCAAGGCTTACCACGATGCGGTGCTGGACGGCGGCACGGTGTCGCGCACGCTGTCGATGCTGCTGGAACGCTATGGCGACAACATCGAGGCTGCGGTTGAGCGCTTGCGCCGTGCGCTGGGTGCCGACATGGGGGCGGCCCGCCCGTCGCTGCCCACCGAACGGTTGCAAGCCATCTTGCATGAACTCTTCCTTATGGGGGCGTTGTTGCCTCTCCTCAAGAACTGCCGCGACCTGGGTCGCCGTGCACGCTTGCGCAGGCGGGGTCACCCGCAGAGCAGCCGTTCCAGCCAGGACGGGGCAGGCGCAGCCGATGCAGACGAGGGCGCTTCGCTGCTGGGCGATCTCGCCGAATGGGTGTCGCAGTGGTTGACGCTGGGTGATGTTCGATCCCTCCTGTACCAGTACGGGATGAACCTGGAGCCGGAGCATTCCGCTTCGACCTACGGCGATGCGCTGGCCTCTGGCTATGCGTCAGATGGAGCCAAAAAGTCCGCAGGGGAATTGTCCGCCGCTGGCAGCCTGAACGAGCCCGAGCGCGTTCTTGTGTTCCTGCATGGCCTCAAGGCCATCTTGCGGCAAGTGCCCGAGCGCCTGTTCCCTGACGGCGATCACAAACTCAATGCCGACCAGGTTCTGGCCAGCCTACTCGACACCATGATTCTGGGAGATGCAGATGAATCACCGCAGACCCCCACCTGACACGCCCGATCTGTTTTCTCGTGGTGCGCTTTGTGTTCGCCTGGATGAGAGTGCCGCCGGGTGGACTACCTTGGAGGCGCGGGATCATGCAGACCTGACTCTTACACGCGTCATATCGAATGCCCCAAATCTCATGGCTGTGGCGTGCAGCGCCCTTGAAAAGGCCAACCTGCGCGGACCCCAGAGTGTCGCAGTGGCCGTTGGCGTGTATGCCGATTCACTGCTGCTGACCATCCGCCTCGAGCGTTGCTGTCTCACGGCCAGCGCTGTGGACAGCGCGCGCGCCGATCTGCTGCGGTTTGCTGTAGCCTGTTGCTGAACATGACGGGCCCCGTTTCGAACCCTGTCGGCATCGGTCCCGCGATCAACTGGGTCGTTTCCCGGTTGCCATATTTGGCCGCGGGGTCGCGGAGGGGCCGGGAGAGAGCCTCCGGGCTGCCCGAGAGCGCGCATTCCCGTGCTACCGTGTCGCCAGGCGTTGCGCAGGGGCCCGCCGGCCAGTCGGCCGTGGGCAGCCCGGCGGACGCTGGTCTGGGGCGAGGCTGGATCGAAGACCAGATGTTAGCGGAACTGGAGGGCAGACTGTTGTCACGACCGCCCGCTTCTCAGGCCGAACACCTCAGCGGATTGCGTTCCGCGATCACACAGCTGGAAGCTGACCCGGTGCAGGCCGATGCCGTGCGCGTGCTGAGCCATGCATTGACCGGTTACCGCGTGGTCTTGCAGGGACGAAACGCACTGCTCGGGGTGTGACGTGATGACCTTTGATCTATCGCAAGCCCAGGCCGTCATTGTGCTGGCATGGCGCCATCTTTCTTGTGGACGCCATCAGGAGGCTTCTATTCTGTTCGAGTTACTGGTGAAGTTGATGCCCGCGAGCAGCGAGCTGCGGCTGGCACTAGCGAATGCCCAGCTGGGATGTGGCAGGCCAGCCGATGCCGCTGCCACACTCAGCGTGCTGGAGTCATCGCACGATCCGGTCGCCCATTTTCTGCGCGGCAGGGCTTTGGCGCGCTTGGGGCATATGGACGACGCTCGCTTGGCGTTCAACAAATACAGGGAGTGCCGCAAGGCACTGCCTTGACGCTGGGTTGTCCATGGAAAACGCTCTGTCATCCCTTCAGCGCTTCATTGCTGTTGCTGCCCGTCGCGCCGACCTGGTGCTTGCGGTCATCCTCATGGCCGTGGTGTTCATGCTGGTTTTGCCATTACCCACTTTGCTGGTCGATGTGCTGGTGGCCATCAACATCGCGGTGTCGGCGCTGTTGCTGATGGTGGCGATGTACCTGCCCAGCCCGCTGGCATTCACATCGTTTCCTTCGGTGTTGCTGATCACCACCCTGTTCCGTCTTGGGCTGTCGATCGCTACCACGCGTCTGATCCTGCTGCAGGCCGATGCGGGGCACATCATCGAGGCCTTTGGCAATTTCGTGGTAGGTGGGAATCTGGTGGTGGGACTGGTGGTGTTCCTTATTCTCACCATCGTGCAGTTCATCGTGATCACCAAGGGCGCCGAGCGGGTGGCAGAAGTGGCTGCGCGGTTTTCGCTAGACGCCATGCCCGGCAAGCAGATGTCCATCGACGCGGACATGCGTGCTGGCGCTATCGACATGAATGAAGCGAGGCGCCGCCGCACACGGCTGGAGAAAGAGAGCCAGCTCTACGGGGCCATGGATGGCGCCGTGAAGTTTGTGAAAGGAGACGCCATTGCCTCCATCATCATCGTCGTCGTGAACCTGGGAGGCGGGCTGCTGATCGGCACTATGCAGCGCGGCCTGTCGGCGAGCGAGGCCATGACGATCTACTCTGTGCTCACCATCGGCGAAGGACTGATCGCCCAGATTCCGGCGCTGCTGACTTCCATCACCGCCGGCATGATTGTGACGCGCGTGACCAGCGAGGACAGTGGGCGAAGCAACGTGGGCCGCGACATTGCGGAGCAGATACTGGCACAGCCCAATGCGCTGCTGGTGGCCGGCGCCATCATGCTGGGCTTTGCCCTGATCCCGGGCATGCCGGGCTCGGTGTTTATGGTGCTGGCCCTATTCGCAGGCGGGGTCGGGTTTGTGTTGTTACGCCGTGGACTGAATGGCGTGGCAACGCCTGCTGATCGAACCGCCGGTCCCACTGCGCGTGCGGGGGCCTCCAAGGACCAGGGTGATGCCGAGGAGAAGTCAGCCGCTTCCTACACGCCCACCATGCCATTGGTGCTGGATCTGGCACACGAACTCGAGCAAACGCTTGACGCGAAGGTGCTGATCCCCGCGCTGCAGAAAGTGCGCGAAGACACTTATTTAGAGCTTGGCGTTCCACTGCCGGCTGTGCATCTTCGCTACAACAAGGGCCTGGCCCGCAACGCGTACCAGATCCTTGTACACGAGATTTCCGCTGCGCATGGGCTGTTGCGTCCTGGGCATCTGCTGGTGCGTGAGGCCCCAGAGAATCTGGAAGCCCTGGACATTCATATTGAGGAGGCTGCACCGTTTCTGCCCAACATTCCCACCCTATGGACGCCAGCGCAAGGGGCGGCCCAGCTGCGCGAATACGGCATCCAGTCACTGGACACGATGCAGATACTGGCGCACCACCTGCGGCTGACGCTCCAGCGCCATGCACGGGAGTTCATTGGCATCCAAGAAGTACATTTCCTGGTGTCGCAGATGCAGGCGGACTATCCCGACCTCATCACTGAGCTGCACCGTGTGGTGCCCGGTCAGCGGATGGCCGACGTGCTGCAGCGGCTGGTGAGCGAAGGGGTTTCGGTGCGCAACCTGCGCGCCATCGCCGAAGCTTTGGTGGAGTGGGGCGCCAAGGAGCGTGATGTGGTGCTGCTGACGGAGCACTTGCGCACGGCGCTCAAGCGCCAAATTTCGCACCAGTTCGCCGACAAGCAACTGATGCTGGCCGCGTACCTGATCTCGCCGGAAGGCGAGGATGTCATCCGCAACGGTATCCGCCAGACCTCGATGGGGAGCTACCTGGCACTCGACGCAGCGGTGACTAGCGACATCGTGGACCGCATCCGAGCGACGGTGGGCGACCTGTCCGCCATCAGCCACAAGCCCGTGATCCTGACCAGCATGGACATCCGGCGCTATGTGCGCAAGATGATCGAAGAAGAACTGTATGAAGTGGCGGTGCTGTCGTACCAGGAGTTGTCACCGGAAATTAGCGTGCAACCGCTCGCCCGCATTGAGTTCGGATAAATGCAGGAACACCGGCCCATGGAAGAAATGACTGGATTGATCGAGCTTCGGGTGCTGGCGGGCCTGCAGGCAGGTGCACGCCTGACCCTTACCGAGGGGCGGCATGTGCTGGGCAGCAGCGAGGCGTGCGACATCGTTCTGGTCGGCCCGCGTATCGATCCGCAGGCCATGGAGATCGTGTTGGAAGGGATGCAGTTGCGTCTGAAGCCCGGCCAGCCGGGTTGTGGCATCGCTTCCGGTGACAGTTTGAGCGAGCCTTTTATGCTGGCACCGGGCGTTCCATTCCATATAGGCGATATCTGGTTGGTCGTTGACCATCAAAACCGTGCATGGCCGGAAAATCACTCGTGGTTGGTCCCGCCACAGGGTTTCATGATCCCGGATGTTTCTGTGATCGGTGGTGCGGAGGAAGAGCAAAGAGTGCTAGCGCCCAGCCCTTCCGTGCAGATGAACGCCCCCTCGAGAAGGAGGCTGTGGCTGATCGGGACGGGGGCGTCCGTCGTCTTGTGTGTTCTCGCAGGGCTGGGGTCGCAGGTCTGGATCAAATTTGGCCATGAATACTTTTCCAACATGCGAACGCTGTCTCTGGGGTCTTTCTTTCATCCTCAGCTCGACCCTGCTTCGAGGTCTGTGAACCCTGATGCGAGCCCGTCTTTCGCGCCGCCGGTTGCTGCAGTGGAACCTCTGCCGAAGCCGCCTTCACAGGAGCTCCTTTTGTTGCCGCCTACGGCTGCAGCGTCGATTGAATCCGTTCCCGGTCGGCCGACTTTGGGGTTTCCCTTGAGAAACACTCACCACGCCTTGGCTCATGTGACCGATGTTCCGGAACAGCCAGACCGCAGCACCACATCTGCGGAAGGTTTGGCCCGATTGCCCTTCGTGGTCCGGCAAGTGGCATGTGGAAACCTGTCCAGCATCACCACCGAAAAGGGCATCAAGTTCTTCGAAGGTGCGAGTCAAATGGGCTACAAACTCGAAAGAGTATCTGCGAATCGGTTGCGACTGCGGGGGCGCTATGACGTCGAATTGCCATGCTGAATGGCTCCGATGCAGAACGGGTCCATGCGAATTCGCGCTTGCGAAAGCCTCTGGCATTTGCTGCGTCGCTCAATGACGCTCTGGAGACGGCCTCAATCGTCAGTGTGCGCGGCCGCGTAAAGGAAGTGCTGGGTACAGTCATTCGTGCGACGGCCTCCAGCGCCCGCATCGGTGAGATGTGCGTGCTGCACACGCCTGGCGAGGTCTTTCGCCTGGAAGCGGAAGTCATCGGTTTCAGTGATGGTGACGCATTGCTGGCGCCCGTGGGCGACATGCGCGGCGTGTCGTCCAGCACCATTGTCATACCGGCTGGTCATGCCCACAGGGTGAGCGTGGGAATGGGTTTGCTGGGTAGGGTTGTCGACGGCTTCGGTCGCCCTTTAGACGGGGGAAGCCTGCCACAAGCAGAGGCCTTCTACCCCGTCTATGCTGATGCACCACACCCCTTACAGCGGCGCATGATTGACCGCCCGATGCACATGGGTGTGCGGGTGCTGGACGGCATGCTTGCCTGTGGTGAGGGGCAGCGCCTTGGCATATTTGCGGCCGCGGGCTGTGGTAAGAGCACGCTGATGGGCATGTTGGCGAAAAATGCCGAGGTTGATGTCACCGTGATTGCTTTGATCGGTGAGCGCGGTCGTGAGGTGCGTGAGTTTGTTGAGCGCGAACTCGGAGCTGAGGGGATGAAGCGCGCGGTCGTGGTGTGCAGCACCTCCGAAAAAGCCCCGATGGAGCGCTTGAAAGCGGGTTTCGTGGCCACCGCGATCGCCGAATACTTCCGCGACCGAGGCATGCGCGTGCTGCTGCTCATGGATTCGCTGACACGACTTGCAAGGGCGCAGCGCGAGATCGGCCTGATGGCTGGTGAGCCACCCACACGCCGAGGCTTTCCCCCATCGGTGTTTGCGATGTTGCCCCGTCTGCTGGAGCGCGCGGGCATGAACGAGCGTGGTTCCATCACCGCCATCTATACCGTGCTAGTGGAAGGCGACGACATGAACGAGCCGGTGGCGGATGAGAGCCGATCCATCCTGGACGGTCACATCGTGCTGTCGCGCAAGCTGGCGGCTGCGGGGCAATATCCAGCGGTGGATGTACTGGCCAGCGTGAGCCGTGTGATGAACTCGGTAATCAGCGAACACCACCGCAGTGGGGCGGAGGCCGTGCGTGCACTGATGGCCAAGCATGACGAGGTCGAACTGCTGGTACGCCTGGGCGAGTACAAGCGGGGTTCCGACGCGCTGGCCGACCATGCCATTGATCGCATGGCCGACATCCGGGCGTTCCTGTGCCAGCGTCCTTCCGAGTACACCAGCGCCGCCGAAATGCTCAGGCAGCTGGGAGCGGCCGCAGCATGAAGAAACTCTTTGAAATCGACAAACTGCATCGGCGTCGGCTGAGCACACGGGAGTCCGCGTTGAAGGACGCGCGCGCTGCGCAGACGCAATTCGAAACGGTGCTGCTTGAGCAACAACGTGCGGAGGTGCAAGCGCGTGAGCACGGGTTGCAGGTCAAACGCGACGTCGATGCGGTGTTGTTCGCGAGTGCGGTGAAACGCCCCGAAATTGGGCGCGCACAGCACCAACTGATTGCGGCCAAGGAAGCTGTGGTTGCGGCCAGGGAGGCTGTGGTGGCTGCCGAGATCGATGTGGCTGCGGCTACCCTGCGCACGCAAGAGGCTGTGCGGGCATGGCGTATGCAAGCCGCCCAGGTGGAGAAGTTCGACATCATCGTGCAACTCAAGCGCGAAGAGCGAAACGTTGAGTTGCTCTACCGCGAAGAGCTTGAGCTGGAAGACATTCCAAGGAGAAGAACATGAAAGTTGAGGCGCAACGCACCGAGGCCCGCACCCAGCGAGCGCGCGAACTGCATCAGCGCGACGTCGCCGACGATGACAAGGCCCGCAGTTTCAAGAAGCAGCTGCAGCGCCGCCATGATGAAGAGATGCTGGCGCAGACCGCAATCGGCGGGGTCTTCGAGTTGATGGACCCGCTGCGCCAGAGGGAGCCGGAACCTGCGCTGCAGGCGGCCGCCCCGATGATCTGTCAGGACAATGCTTTGCCCACGGACGCCTTGGCCCGCACCCTGCCCAGTGAGCCCGTGGTGGATGCGGACGCCGTTCAGGCACGGATGCAGGATAGCGTGCGTCTGGACACGCTGGCCCGTGCAGCAGTGGATGCTGGGCTGAAGGCCAGCATGACCCAAGGCAGCAGCGAATACCAGGTGGAGCTGGGTTCCACATTTTTTGTGCGCACGCGCTTGCGGGTGCGCACGGGCGACAACCATCGGCTCGAGGTGTGTTGCGAGAGCGACAGCGCTTCCGAGCGTGAATGGTTCGGCCGTAACCACGAGGCGCTCGTTGGACGCATATCTGGACTCACCGGGCGTGACGTGCAGCTGGACATTCAGGAGCCTTTGGTTTGACCACGCTGGATGCGCCGAACGACCTGGTGCCTGCTCCGCAGGATCGAGGCGGAAGGGCGTCTGTTGAGCATCGGTTGAACGTGCGCCGATTGAACGCGCGCGCGGTGGCCCTGGCCAATGCGCTTGGCCGGCAACCCCCATGGGGGCTAGACTGGTTCGGCGTGTCCGCACAGGTGCGCGTCGCCGGGGTGCAATGGGTCGACAAATCCGCGTCATGCCATTACGACCTGCTCGCCAGCATGCACTGGCGCGGGGTGGCAGGTTATCTCGGTCTGACCTACCTGGGGGCAGAAGCCGCGCTGGGCGGTCACTACGGTGTGGTGTTATGGGAGGCCCTGCCGCCCGCGGTGGCGTTGGCCTTGTTGCAGGACGCTACAGACCGATTGAGCAAGGCGCCTGCGAATACACACCTCGGGCCTGTCCGGTTTCAGGCGATGCAAGACGCTCGGGCGCTCGCTGGGCCTCTGTTCGCGGTGAGGTTGAGCGTCACGCTCGAAGACGGTGGCGAGGTGAACTGTCTCGATTGGCTGGTGAACGCCGACGGAGTCGACCCTGGAAACTTCTCTCCGCTGAGTGTTTCACCGGCGCGCAATGAGATGACGTGGAGCCAACTGGCGAAGTGGGGGGGGCTGCCAGTGCCGGTTGCATTTGAACTTGGTTGGGTGGATCTTCCACTCAGCGAGCTACGGGACCTCAGGAATGAGGACGTTTTGCTGCCTGATTGCTGGTGGGCGCAGAAGGCGAAAAGCCGCGTCAGTGTGCGTGTGGGGTCACATGGGGGCTCTCGCTTGGGCTACGAAGGTGTACTCGACGAAGAGAACCAACACATTAGGGTGAAAGGACTGCAAAAAATGGAACAGAATCTACCGGAAGAGACATTCAGTGGGGACGGACCCCACAATGACCATGATTTGGACGTCAATCCACCAACAGGTGGCCCCCCCGGTGCCGGATCATGGAATGTAGGTGAATTTGGTGACCTGCCGGTGCGCCTCACTTTCGATCTGGGCGAGCACAGCCTCACGCTGCAGGAACTCACCACCATCAGCGCCGGCTATGTATTCGACCTGGGGCTTTCGCCACAGGGCAGCGTGAACTTGCGGGTGAACGGGCTGCGCGTGGGCGAAGGGGAAATTGTCGAGATCGACGGACGCATCGGGGTTGCCGTGACGCGAATCGTTCCGCCCCGCGTATGAACGGCTCTGATCCGCTATCGCTCGTCGTCCTAGTGGCGATGCTGTCAGTTGTGCCGCTGCTGATGGTGGTGGGCACAGCGTTCCTGAAGATCTCCACAGTCATGCTGCTGGTGCGCAATGCACTGGGCGTGCAGCAGGTACCACCCAACGTGGCGCTGTATGGGCTGTCGCTGATTCTCACCCTATACGTAATGGCGCCTGTCGTGCAAGACACTGCCGACCGGCTGCGCAGCGAGAAAGCGCCGCTCGCCAACATCGGGGCCATGATCAGAGCGGCAGACGTCGGCTCGGAGCCGATGCGTCAGTTCCTGGTTAAATTCAGCAAGCCCGACCAGCGGGCCTTCTTCTTGCAGGCCACGCAGAAGATGTGGCCGCCCGGGCAGGCCGCGCGCGTGCGCGATACTGATTTCCTGATCCTGCTGCCAGCCTTCGTCGTGGGGGAACTCACTTCGGCGTTCGAGATAGGCTTTCTGCTGTACCTGCCGTTCGTGGTGATCGACCTGATCGTCTCCAACGTGCTGTTGGCGCTGGGCATGATGATGGTGTCGCCTTCTACAATCTCGCTGCCGCTCAAGCTCTTCCTGTTTGTCATGGTGGACGGCTGGACGCGTCTGCTGCATGGACTGGTGCTGTCGTATGCCTAGGCTCGCCTTCATCGCCGCAATAGCCGCGGAGGCCACATGATCCAAGCTGCTGACTTGGTTGCCCTCGCCGTCAAGGGGCTCTACCTGAGTCTGGTGTTGTCGATGCCGATGGTGGCCGCCGCCGCCATCGTTGGCACCCTGATGGCAGTGATTCAGGCCCTGACACAGATCCAAGAGCAGACCTTGGGCTATGCAGTGAAGCTGATTGCCACCGCCGTGGCGCTTGCGCTCACGCTGAACTGGATCGGAAGTGAACTCCTGCAGTACACGCGCCAGTTGTTCGACCTTATCCCGGTCATAGGAAGGTAGGGCTGTATGCTGGGCATGCAAGAGGTACAAGGGGCCGTTCTCGGGCTGATGCTTGGCATGGCCCGCCTCGTGGCGCTGCTGTCCCTGTTGCCCTACTACTCCAAACAGGCCAGCTCAGCGCTGATGCGCGTGGCAATCGCCATGGCGTTCACCTTTCCGGCGCTGCCCATGCTCATGTCGCAGTACAGCCAGAACATTTCTGCCGACACCCTCTTTCTCGGGCTGTTTTTCAAGGAAGTCTTCATCGGCTTATGCATAGGCTGGGCCATTGCACTGCCGTTCTGGGCGGCGGAGGCGATCGGCTTCATCATCTCCAACCAATACGGCGCCACCGTGGGCAACTCGACCGATGCGATCACGGGCAACGAGACGTCGCCCCTGGGCGTTATCCTGCTGCAGCTGTATCTGGTGCTGTTCCTGTTGCACGGCGGCGCTAACGCGGTGCTGGATACATATTACGCGAGCTACACCGTGTGGCCGCTGGCGGCGACCTGGCCCACGCTGGACGCTGGCTTTCCGGAGCACTGGCTGAAGCTGTTCGACGCAATGATGCGCCTGTCGGTGATGCTGGCTGCGCCCGCGATGATCGCCATGTTGCTGGCCGAAATTGGCCTGGCCATCGTCAGCATGTTTGCGCCGCAGTTGCCGGTGTTCTTTCTTGCGATGCCCGTGAAAGCCTGTATTGCGCTGTTCGTGCTGACGCTGTACCTCGCCACGCTCATGGGGTACCTCGGCGACCATGCGCGCGCAATGGCGGTGATTCTTCCCGATCTCGGCAGGCTGGCGCGGTGAGTGAAAAAACCGAACAGCCCACCAAAAAGCGCCTGACCGATGCGCGCGAGAAGGGCGACGTTGCCCATTCCAAAGATGCGGCCAAGGCCCTGATGATCTGGGCCTGTGCAGGCTACCTGTTGTTTTCTGCGAAAGAGCTGATCGATTCGATTCTCTTCATGCTCGAGTGGTCAGGTGCGCACGTGAATGGCCCGTTTCGCGAAGTGCTTCCCGACTTCTTGCGGCTGGCTGCCAGCCAGCTCATTGCCGTGTTGTTGCCATGGATGCTGGTGGTCATCGTGGTCGGCATCTTTGGCGAGTTCATGACGGCGGGTCCCATCTTTGCGCCGGAGAAGATGAAGTTCAGCTTCCAGAAGATGGATGTGATCGCCAACGTAAAGAATATTTTCTCCGCGCGCAATGCCATCGAAGGGTTGAAATCCATCGTCAAGGTGCTGCTCCTTACCGGGGTTGTATGGAAGCTGGTGCACGACAACCTCGGCACGCTTATGCTGCTGGCTGGTGCCGGCATTCACCCCGTGATGGCGGGTTTTGGCCTGCTGATGAAGTCGCTGCTAATGTCAACGGCCATTGTCTTTACCGTCATCGCGGGTTTCGACATGATCATCCAGCGCAGGTTGTTCACCCGCCAGCAGATGATGACCAAGGACGAGGTCAAGCGCGAGCACAAGGAGTCCGAAGGTGCGCCTGAGATAAAGAGCGAGCGGCGCTCGTTCCACCAGGAGATCGTGAACGGCCCTGTGGGAAAGCGCAAGCCTTCGGTGGTGGTAACCAACCCTACGCACTTAGCCGTGGCGCTGTTGTACGTGGAGGACGAAACCCCACTGCCCCAGGTGCTGGCCAAGGGCGTGGGCCTGAATGCCCAGGCCATTGTTGCCGAGGCCCGCCGCGAAGGCGTGCCCATCATCCAGCACATTCCGCTGGCCCGAGCGCTGACGGCCCAGGTGGATGTGGACGACTTCGTGCCCGCACACCTCTTTGAATTGGTGATCGACGTGCTGAAGGCGGTGAAAGACGTTGCGCCAGCCGAACGGCCTCAGCCATGACGCGTAAAGTGCGGCACAGCCGCAATAAGCGCAAACGACTATCTTGCCCATGCTTGATATTTGCCAAGGTCTGATCAGCAGCACCCTGCGCAAGTTGCTCAAACGGTTGCACTACCCATCTTAGGATGATGCTGACCTGTGTGCGCTGGAATGCGGCTTACCCGCTGAGCCTCAGTCATATCGAGGAATATGCTGCTGGAGCGCGGTGTTTTTGTGGATCACGTCACGGTTCACCGCTGGGCGATCAATGTGCTGCCAGTTCTGGACGCCATGTTCCCCCGACGAAAGCGCCCCGTGGGTAGAAGCTGGCGCATGGACGAAGCCTGCATCAAGGTTTCAGGCCAGGCTCATCTACCAGTGCCTTCATTGTCTCGTGGGTAGATCGGTGTATCTCTGATCGGGGTAAACACTCATGTCTACCAATGAACTTGTGGACGAGCCATCTCCACTAAGTAAAGGTATTCATATTTTCTGATATGGTAACAAAGGTCAATTCATGATAGGTTCAATCAGCTTTAGCCTCCCTCGAAGAAACTCATTAAGTTCGATCTACGACCTGAATAAGGTGAATTCTGTCGTTGAGGAGTCACGCCCCTATTTGGACGAAGAAGCCCCGATTAATGATAAGTCGTTGATATCATATGAGCAGGGAAAACAAGATGAAATCAATTTCAAAAAAAAAATAGAAAATTTTTTAGGCAAAAGCCTGCCGGTAAAAAACGACGACATTGATCCAAGCCTAAGCGAGGTGGGCAGCGAAAACAAAGTACCTTCCCAAGAAGCTCCCCATATCATCGCTCAAGTGCAGCAGATCCGGAGTCAATTCCATAGAGGTAATAAGCAAGACACATCGAGGTCTTTGATCCCTGAGAAAAACTATTACGCGATGTGGAGTGCGGCCACGTTTTTAGGGACTGGAACTTCAACCGTATTCCCATATATCAATTGGGTGGCTGGGCAAGGACGGCTTGGTGATCGCAATTATGCCGATAAAGATGCCAATAATGCCCGCGTTATAAATGAACAAGACCGGCAGGACTGCCACGATCACTTGAATGCTCTATGGGCAATATTGACACTTACGGAGCTTGAGAAGTCTGCTACCGGCGAAGCGAACATTGCGCTCATTAAAAGCGCTAAACAAGAAGCTCAAAGCTTGGCGGAAGACACAGGAAGAACGTTCGTAAAGTATGTTGCCAATGACTACTGGCTCCGGAGTTGGTTGGCGTTATGGCGCGATAAGCACTTGGCAAGTTTTAATACTCTTAATTCAGTGAATACACTCGCGACTCACATCATCAATTTCCCCAAGAATCCGGACCTGCTCGGCGCGCCCAAAAATTTCGTCGAGACTGTTCCATATATCTCGGCGGGGGCTGGCTTGTTGTCTGGCCTTATGAGCGGTGCTCAAGCGGGGTTCGAGATTTATAATGCGTATAAATCCAAGGAAGCCTTGTCGGCGGCCGCTGATTTAGATAAGCAGGTGTTTGCCGAATATAGCCATGAATGTCCGGAGTTGGCGGCCTTGATCTGGCATCGCCAGATCTTGCGAGACTCACAGGACTTCTTGGCCACATTACTCGCATGCCATGGCGGCGTAAGGCTTGGGAATGGAATCATCGCCGCTAGTGCGGGTTTGGCTACAATCATTATTGTCGCTGGAGGCGCCACTGCGGGCGCTGCATCCATTGTTGCAGGGGTGGCTGGGGGGTTATATCTGCTGTGGGTCAATATTCGTGCCACCATCGCGCTGAATGTACAGAAGCGTTACGACAAAATGTTGAGAGCCATAAATGCCAACAACGAGAATGCGAAAGGTATCTACGGACTTCACCCGGATAAAAGCCATCCATCGATCCGGGATATCGCCAAAGCCTTATCTGTAAGAATTAATAACCCAGACTCGGCAACAAAAACAAAAACAATGTTGGAGGCTCTGGGCATTCCCAAATGGGTTGCCGAGTCGGCAGCCACTGATGGTGGCAAGCAACTGGCCGAATACCTCGTACCTGACCGCGGCATCCACGTGACAAAGAGTGATGCGTTGCGCAACGTTTATTCACGGTCCAAAGCCACTGCGCAGCAGCAGCTGCGCGCTGTACAGGAGTGGTTGGCCGACCCGGATCAGAAAGAGCTTAAACTTGAAACTATTGCCAAAAAAACCGGTAAGAACACGCCGCACTGGAGCAAGCATCTGGCACCGGGCGAAAACATGGGAGATCCTTGCAAATCTAGTTTGACGCGGGAGATCATAGACGAGAACTGGAATGATGGAGCGTTCCAGCGTTACATGCGGAATTCACTGCATCCCTCGGATGGTGAGTTACTTTCTAGTGCGGATGATGCATGGAAGCTGTTGGAATCCCGACGCGAGAAAACGAAGACGCAGGAGAAGGCGAGTGCGACCGTTGCCGCCTGGATCAATGGAATGAAGGTCGACAGCATCCAGAGATGTCTGAATTCCGAGAATGAGGATCCATTGACGGGTGCGTGCAAAGATGTACTCAAGAAACGCTTTGGCATTAAGGAAAATTGCAAAGACAAAGAGAGCATTAAGGCAGCTTTACGGCTCAAAGTGAGCGAAATTGACTTGAACGTCAATACCATCGGGAATTTCATGTCGGTTTACAAGGCAACTTCGGCGGTTGACAAAGTACCGCTGCTCAAGAAGATGAATGAATTCCTGCAGAAGACCCACGATGAGATGCATCCAGACGATCAAGGAGAATTCACCAATATGCTCGGCTTCAAGGGGGGTATTTTCCGTGAATTAAAACTCGAAGAGATGGATGCGATCCTGGGAAAGATTCATAAGTTTCTTCTCGTCTCCAAGAAGCTTCACGACCAAACACTGACAAAAGTGATTGCTTCGCTGTATAAGTACCCGACCGGGTTCAGCATACCAAACGACGTTGCCCGGATCGCGGCGATCCGCGAACTTCGAAACAGATGTGATACAGCCAAAGCCGATATGACCGATGTTGGGCATACCTTGGCGCTGGCCAAGAAGCTCTCGAGCGAAAAACTGCACACAACCGCTTTCGCAGCCGGCGAAGGGGGGGGCGTGCTCTCCTTTTTTGGCTACCGCCTGAACCAGAAGGGCAAGTTCATCCGAGAGCTGGTGGAACGGTGTCTTTCCCCAGTCTCATCCATCAACTCATTTTCCGCCGCCAGCCGCTTGGCCAAGCAATTGCGCGCGAATCAGATCGAGGAGTCAGCTCATATCAATGCACTCACCTATTGGTCGAAGAAGTTTATTGACACAGGAGATGAGACCGATCTGACGAAAATTGCGGATAGGCTTGACTTGTATCGAACGCCGGGGAAACTGGAAAAGGCACTCAAACGCAATGACCTCTCAGCCGATGGCCCAGAGATAACTTGTC
Source organism: Rhodoferax sp. UBA4409 (assembly GCA_002390825.1). GTDB lineage: Bacteria > Pseudomonadota > Gammaproteobacteria > Burkholderiales > Burkholderiaceae_C > Allorhodoferax. Next base: position 1,268 of record DGQR01000181.1, on the reverse strand, counting down.
TTAAAGATAGGCTGAAAGTCGCGGGAGATGAATTGAGCAAAACCGCATCTGTTCTGAAAGACCATACAAAGTGGACGAAAGATGACTCTTCCCGCTTCGTCACGCAACTGACGGAATTTTTCTCGCTGAAAAAAATCGCAGGCAACTACAAAGAGAATGTCGCTGTACAGGACCCGGTGTTGCCTACTGAATTGAAAGGCCGGCTCGACTATTATAGCGCTGCGCTTGAATGGGATAATAAAACGGCACGCGCCAAAAACATCAGGGCCATTAAATGGGAGTTCGATAACCTGAAGACAGGTGGATTAGCCGCTAACCCCTTCTGGTCGGCAAAGTTTCTGAAAACTCAAACTGGTTTGCAGGGTGAGGTTATGGAAGGAATGACTACGCGTTATGACTGGTTGAGCAAAAAAGATTCTTACAAGATTCTCGTGAAGAAGGTCAATGAGATGGATTCTATGAAAACATCAGACCTGAGCAGCGCTCTCAAGAGGAGTGATCCAGTTTCGTTTAATTGGATTAAAAACCAGTTCGTGCTCTACGGCCTGGAGTACCCCAACAATGATGTTCTGCAGAATCTGAAAGATGCAGCGGGGAAAGGAGATCTCAGTCTTCTGGAAAAAATTGCGCAGACATTGCAGGAGGCCTTTGGGGAAAAGCTGCAGAATGAGATGGCTAAGAGTCTGCAGAATGAGATGGCTAAGAGTCTGCAGAATGAGATGGCTAAGAGTCTGCAGAATGAGAAAGAGGAGGAGAGGAGTCTGGAGAAAGTGGTCTCGCATTAACAGGCTAGATTCACGGTTGAAAAACGGCAATCGTCCATCGATTCCTGAATGCACTGAGCGACACCGCCCGACACCACGGCACTGCTCGATTGAGCAGCCCCGCCAAGTTGTCGGCCAGCGCCCGCGGGAGAAGTCCCACTTCGGCAACATCATCGGCCGAAGGGGTTACCACTACTCGGCTGCGCCCGCCTGAGCTGACGTGGCGCAACAGACCAGTGCACATGGTAATCCCCCCTATTTCCACTGATCCTAAAAGTAGAACAGTTATGCAGCCATGACCAGATGCTGCTTTGGGGTGAAACCGCCCAGGGCCATATTCGGGCGGTCGTGATTCTAGGAGCACATCCACTGGGTGGCGAAGTCCTGAACCTCTTCAATGCTGGAGCAGTAATACTGGGATAACCACTCGTAGCGAACTGTCCGATTGAACCGTTCGACATAGGCATTTTGTTGGGGCTTGCTAGGCTGAATATATTCAAGCCG
>DGQR01000267.1 GCA_002390825.1 Rhodoferax sp. UBA4409 | reverse complement strand
GTCCATGGAGATGAGCACGCCGTTTTTACGGCCACCGATTTCACCCTTGTGCGGCTCGTAGCTGTCAAAGATGTTGGAAATCAAGCCGGAACCGCGGGTCAAGTTCAGGAACTCGTTGGAGAAGCCGATCAAGCCACGGGCCGGAATACGGTATTCCAAACGCACACGGCCACGGCCATCCGGTTCCATGTTGATCAACTCGCCCTTGCGCTCGCCCATGGCTTGCATCACGCCGCCTTGGTGTTGCTCTTCGATATCGGCAGTCACCAATTCGATAGGCTCGTGCTTCTCGCCGTTGATGTCTTTGAACATCACGCGGGGCTTGGAGACAGCCATCTCGTAGCCTTCACGGCGCATGTTTTCCAGCAGGATGGTCAGGTGCAATTCACCGCGCCCCAACACTTCGAACACGCCTTCTTCGTCGGTTTCGTTGACGCGCAGCGCCACGTTGTGCTGCAGTTCTTTTTGCAGGCGATCCCAGATCTGGCGGCTGGTCACAAACTTGCCTTCACGACCGGCCAATGGGCTGGTGTTCACGCAGAAGTTCATGGTCAGGGTAGGCTCGTCCACCTTCAGCATGGGCAAGGGCTGGGGGTTGGTAGGGTCCGTCACTGTCACGCCGATACCGATGTCCTCAATACCATTGATCAGCACGATGTCTCCAGGGCCCGCCAAGGGGCTCTGCATGCGGTCCAGACCTTGGAAGGTCAACACTTGGTTCACACGGCCTTTGACTGCCTTGCCGTCCGGGCCTTCCATGACCACCACGTCTTGCATGGGCTTGATGGTGCCTTGGCTGATACGGCCCACACCGATACGGCCCACGAAGCTGGAAAAGTCCAGTGCGGAGATCTGCAACTGCAAAGGCGCCGCTGGGTCACCGGAGTTCGGTGGAACGTGCTTCAGAATCGTGTTGAACAGGGCCGACATGTCGGGGCCCCACTGCTCGCCAGGAGCGCCTTCTTCGAGGGAAGACCAGCCATTAATACCGGAGGCATAAACCACAGGGAAGTCCAACTGCTCGTCAGTCGCACCCAATTTGTCGAACAAGTCAAACGCAGCGTTTACCACCTTGTCGGGGTTCGCACCGGGCTTGTCCACCTTGTTGACCACCACGATCGGCTTCAGACCCAGGGCCAAGGCCTTTTTGGTCACGAAGCGGGTCTGGGGCATGGGGCCTTCTTGCGCATCGATGAGCAACAACACGCTGTCGACCATGGACAAGGCGCGCTCTACTTCACCGCCGAAGTCCGCGTGTCCGGGGGTGTCGACGATGTTAATGTGGGTGCCTTCCCAGCTCACCGCGCAGTTTTTGGCCAGAATCGTGATGCCACGTTCTTTTTCGATGGCGTTGTTGTCCATCACGGTGTCGACCACTTTTTCGTGTTCGGCGAAGGTGCCGGACTGACGCAGCAACTGGTCCACCATGGTGGTTTTACCGTGGTCAACGTGCGCAATGATGGCGATGTTTCGGATTTGTTTACTCATGGTTCACTTTCTTGCTTAAGCCACAGGGGCCCAGTTTTCGCTACTCTGTTTCAAACTTGTTTCCATGGCGGCTTGCTGCCCCAGGGTTTCACTGATTTCCAGCGGACTCAACAACCGCACCGGGATCAGCTCCCCGGCCTTGACCTGCGCCGTACCCAACAAGGCTTTGGGGGAAGCGGCGTACACCGCGACCTGTTCTGCGTCGGCCCAACTCCCGCGCCGCCGCATTCCACTCAAAAATCGTGCCGCATTGTCACTGTCCAATGTGACAGCGACATGCTGCGCAAGCAAGGCGTCCACCGGCAGCAGGCAAGCCATGCGCTCAGCTTCGGTCATAGCCTCGAGGGCCTCCAGCGTGATGCAGTGCGTGGTGTCAAATCCACCCGTCCGCACACGGCGCAAGGCGCTCAAATGCGCGCCGCAACCCAAGGCCTCGCCAATGTCTTCGCCAAGAGTCCGTATATACGTCCCCTTGCTGCAATCCACTACCAATCTGATAGCAGGCTCCGCACTATCCACGTGGGTGGAAAGCTGTTTAAGCCCATGAATCACCACATGGCGAGCCTCGCGCTCTATCTCGATACCGGCCCGCGCATACTCGTACAGGGCCTTGCCATCTTTCTTCAAGGCACTGTGCATCGGCGGGACCTGTGCAATCGGGCCTGTAAACCGCAGCAGCACGTCATCCAGTTGCTCTTGCGTGAACGCCACAGGGCGCTCAAGCAATATTTCACCCTCGGCATCCGCGGTGCTGGTCTTGATACCTAGGCGGACGGTTGTCTCGTAAGCCTTGTCGGCATCCAGATGCATCTGGCTGAATTTCGTCGCCGCACCAAAACACAAGGGCAAGACACCCGTCGCCAAGGGGTCCAAGGTGCCGGTATGCCCTGCCTTCTCGGCCCTGAGCAACCACTTGGCTTTCTGCAAAGCCTGATTACTGGACAAACCTAAAGGCTTGTCCAGCAACAACACCCCGTGAACGGGGCGCCTTGCAACCCGTGCACGCGGCGCATTCATGGTGTCAATCCTCTTTGGCGCGGGAAGACACCGCACGGGCGATCAATGCATTCATGTCTGCAGCCCGTTCAGTGGTCTGGTCAAAAATGAAATGCAGTGTCGGCACCGTGTGAATGTGAAGACGCTTGAACAAGCCCGCGCGCAAAAAGCCCGCCGCCTGGTTCAGGCCTTCAGCCGTACCTACAGGATCGCCCACCAACAGGCTGAAAAACACCTTGGCATGGGCATAGTCCGGCGTCACTTCCACGCCTTGAATGGTGACCATGCCGACCCGGGGGTCCTTCAATTCGCGAGCAATCAATTCCGCCAGATCACGCTGGATCTGGTCGGCTACTTGAAAGCTCCGATTGGGGGTAGAAGACTTTTTACGCACGCAGTGACTCTCGCTTACAGGGTACGGGCGATCTCTTTGATCTCAAAGAACTCGAGCTGATCGCTTTCCTTGATGTCGTTGTAGTTCTTGAGCTTGATACCGCACTCGAAGCCTTCTTTGACCTCGCGCACATCGTCTTTCATACGCTTCAAGGAGTCCAACTCGCCGGTGTAGATCACAACGTTGTCGCGCAACAGACGGAAATGGGCGCTGCGCGTCACATAACCATTGGTCACCATACAACCCGCGACCGTACCAATCTTGGACGCCACGAACACCGTGCGGATTTCGGCGGTACCGATAACTTCCTCACGCTTCTCGGGCGCCAACATGCCGGACATGGCTGCTTTCAACTCATCCACGGCGTCGTAAATGATGTTGTAGTAGCGGATGTCCACGCCATTGCCTTCAGCCAACTTGCGTGCACCGGCATCGGCACGGGTGTTGAAACCAATCACGATAGCTTTGGATGCAATCGCCAAGTTGATGTCGGATTCGCTGATACCACCCACAGCGGAGTAAACCATCTGCACCTTGACCTCGTCGGTCGACAGCTTGAGCAGGGACTGAGCCAATGCTTCTTGCGAGCCTTGCACGTCGGCCTTGACAATGATCGGCAACATCTTGACATCGCCACCACCAATGTCTGCAAACATGTTTTCCAACTTGGCTGCTTGTTGCTTGGCCAACTTGGTGTTGCGGAACTTACCAGCACGGTAGGTCGAGATCTCGCGCGCCCGGCGTTCGTCGGACAACACCATGAACTCGTCACCAGCCTGGGGCACTTCGGTCAAGCCTTGGATTTCCACTGGAATGGAAGGACCTGCGGTTTCGATCTTGTGGCCGTTCTCGTCCAGCATGGCACGAACGCGGCCATAGGTCTGACCTGCCAACACCACATCGCCCGCCTTCAAAGTGCCGGACTGCACCAACACCGTGGCAACCGGGCCGCGGCCTTTATCCAGCTTGGCTTCGATCACCAGACCCTTGGCCATGGCGTCGACAGGAGCCTTCAACTCCAAGACTTCGGCTTGCAACAGCACCTGCTCGAGCAAGTCATCAATGCCCATGCCGGTTTTGGACGACACGGGAACGAATGGCGAATCGCCACCGTATTCTTCCGGCACCACCTCTTCCACCACCAGCTCTTGCTTGACGCGCTCCAAATTGGCATCGGGCTTGTCCGCTTTGGTGATCGCAACCACCAAAGGAACGCCAGCCGCTTTGGCGTGCTTAATCGCTTCTTTGGTCTGTGGCATCACGCCGTCATCGGCCGCCACCACCAAAATCACAATGTCAGTGGCTTGTGCACCGCGTGCACGCATGGCCGTAAAGGCCTCGTGACCGGGGGTATCCAAGAAGGACACCATGCCACGCGGAGTTTCCACGTGATAAGCACCGATGTGCTGGGTAATACCACCGGCTTCACCCGCAGCCACTTTGGCACGACGGATGTAGTCCAGCAAGGATGTCTTACCGTGGTCCACGTGACCCATCACGGTCACCACAGGAGCGCGCGGCAACGACACAGACTCTTGGCCCTGCACTTCGTCGTCGGTAAACGCTTCCGGATCATCCAGCGCAGCCACAATGGCCTTGTGGCCCATCTCTTCCACCATGATCATGGCGGTGTCTTGGTCCAGCGGCTGGTTGATCGTGACCATCTGGCCCATTTTCATGAGCGCCTTGATCACTTCAGAAGCCTTGATCGCCATCTTGTGCGCCAACTCGGCCACGGTGATGGTTTCCGGCACGTGGACTTCAATGACGCGTGCTTCCACAGGCGCTGCCTGCTGGTTGTGATGGTCATCACGGTCACGGTCATTGCCACGGCGTCCCTTGGGACCCGCACGCCAGTTACTGGAACGACCAGCACCGGCAGACGTATCACCCCGGGTTTTCAATTCTTTCTTCTTGGCAGGATCTCCAGCCCAGCTGCTGGACAGCTTGGCGGACTTCACCTCTTTGCCATTGCCAGCAGGTGCAGTAGTGGTGGCTGCGCCGGGCGCAGGCTTACCGGGTTTGGCCACTGCCGAACCGTTGGCCGGCTTATGCAGCGTACCCTTCATGCCCGCCTTGGCATCAGCAGCCGGCTTGGGCTCTTCCACCTTCTTGGGCGCAATCATGACCTTCTTGGGAGCAGCCATCATCGAGCGGATAGCAGCAGCCTCGGCCTCTGCCTTGCGACGACGCTCACCCAAATCCGCTGCACGCGCAGCTTCTTCAGCAGCGGCTGCCTTGGATGCTTGGGCTGCAGCATTCGCACGCTCTTGAGCAGCGACCTTCGCAGCGGCATCTGCAGCTTGCGCTGCGGCGGCGGTATCAACGGCCGGAGCGGCAGCTACAGGTGTGGCTTTCACCGTCGCCTGCACCTGCTCTTGCGCTTTACGGGCAGCAGCGGCTTGGGCTTCACGCTCTTGTGCAGCGGCTTGCTCAGCAGCAGCCTTGGCACGCGCTTCCTGCTCTTCGCGTTCGCGGCGACGCTGGGCCAACTCTTCTTCTTGACGGCGAATCAGTTCGGCCTGACGGCTGGCTTCTTCTTCGCGGCGAGCCAACTCGGCGTCTTCAGCGGCTTGCGCAGCATTGGCGGCAGCCATGTCTTGCTCTTCCACTTCTACCGTGGATTCAACGCCATCATCGCGGCGCACAAACGTGCGCTTTTTACGCACTTCCACCTGGATAGTGCGGGCCTTGCCGGTGGCATCGGCCTGCTTGATTTCGGTCGTTTGCTTTTTCACCAAGGTGATCTTTTTGCGCTCTGGGCTGGCAGTGCCATGGCTATTCTGCAGGTAGCTCAACAAGCTGTGTTTGTCGGCATCGGTCAGCGGATCCGCGGCGGAGGCTTTAGGCACTCCGGCGGACTTCAGCTGTTCGAGCAGGGTATCGGTAGATTTTTTGAGTTCATTGGCAAACTCGGCAACGGTCGTACTGGACATATTCTGTGAAACCTTTCATGACCGTTACTCTTGAGAAGCGCCGTCATTGGTAAACCAATGCTCACGCGCCTTCATGATCAGGGCCTTGGCCTCGTCCGCAGACTGGCCGGTAATATCTGTCAATTCGTCAACGGCAAGGTCAGCCAGTTCGTCACGGGTATGCACGCCGCCGTCTGCCAATTTGCCGATCAATTCAGGGGTCAAGCCCTGCAAGTCACGCAAGTTCTGCGAGACCTCTTCCACACTTTCTTCGTGTGCAATTTCCATGGTCAACAGTGCGTCTTTGGCACGGTTGCGCAACTCATGCACGGTGTCTTCGTCGAAGGACTCGATCTCCAGCATCTCTTGCAGCGGCACGTAAGCCACTTCTTCCAAGCTGGTAAAGCCTTCGGCAATCAGGATGTCGGCGATTTCCTCGTCCACATCCAGCTTTTCCATGAACAGCTTGCGACCGGAGTCTGTTTCGTTCGCCAACTTCTGGGCGGACTCAGCAGCGTCCATGATGTTGATCTTCCAACCGGTCAGCTCGGACGCCAAGCGCACGTTTTGACCGCCACGACCAATCGCGATCGCGAGGTTTTCTTCGTCGACCACCACATCCATCGCGTGACGCTCTTCATCCACCACGATAGACGACACGTTGGCCGGAGCCAAAGCACCAATCACAAACTGGGCTGGATCTTCGCTCCACAACACAATGTCGACACGCTCACCGGCCAATTCATTGGTCACGCCATTGACGCGGGTACCACGGACACCCACACAGGTGCCGATGGGATCCACACGCTTGTCGTGAGACAAAACGGCGATTTTGGCGCGGGAGCCGGCATCACGGGCGCACGACTTGATCTCCAGCAGGCCTTGCTCGATTTCAGGCACTTCCTGGCGGAACAGCTCAATCATGAATTCGGGCGCAGAGCGGGACAACACAATCGGTGCGCCACGCAAGGTCAGGTCCACTTCCATGATCATGGCGCGAACGCGGTCACCTGTGCGCAGGTTTTCCTTGGGGATCATTTCGCCACGACGCAAGCGCCCTTCCACACGGCCGGATTCGACAATGATGTCGCCCTTGTCCATGCGCTTGACGGTGCCCACGAAAATCTTCTCGCCGCGCGACATAAAGTCGTTGAGCAACATCTCGCGCTCAGCATCACGGATTTTTTGCAAAATCACTTGCTTCGCAGCCATCGCACCGATACGGCCAATTGGCACCGACGCCACAGGCTCTTCGATGTACTCATCGACCTCGATGTCGGCGATTTGCTCTTTGGCTTCAAACAGCAGAATTTCCTGGTCAGGCAACTGCAGACCGGCCTCATCGGGGACCACGTGCCAGCGGCGGAACGTCTCGTAATTGCCGCTATCGCGATCCAAGGCGACGCGGATATCCACATCACCGGCGTACAGCTTTTTGGTGGCTTGCGCCAAAGCAGCCTCTACGGCGCCCAGCACCACATCACGCTCCACGTTTTTCTCACGGGAAATTGCTTCAACCAGCATCAACAGTTCGCGATTCATGCCATGACTCTCCTGAACACTCTAATCAACCAATACAAATCGAATACGGGGCAAGGAACTCAGACCTCGTCCACTTGCGCCTGACCGTTACGGCCTTTGAAATTCACAATCGGCGCCAAACGGGCCTCGCGCAGCTCATCCAGTGCAAAGCCCAAAGCCTGCAAAGGTGGCGGAATGCGCTTTTTACTTACTTTTTGACCGGGCTTGGGCTCAGGGGCATCGCTCCAGACGATTTGCCAACCCATGCTGCCGTCAGCGGCAGGAACCCGCTCCAACGTGCCGCGGAATTTTTTCCGATTGGCACTGACCTGCCCGTTGGCAGCCGCACCCATGGGTGCCTTCAAGGTGATGTCAATCACCTGGCCGGCAAAACGCTCGAAATCCTGCACATGACGCAAGGGCCGGTCGATACCCGGCGACGAGATTTCTAGGCGCTTGTATTCAATGCCATCCACTTCCAGCGCAAACTGCAACTGGCGGTTGACTTTTTCGCAGTCCTCGACATTGATGAACTGCTCCGCAACCGGCTGGTCTTCAACAGGGGCAACCCAGGGCAAATCGATGGTAATGCGCAGCAAGCCACCGGCGGAGCGCTCGATCTCAATCAAGTCATATCCCAGCCCTGCTACGGTTTGTTCAACGATGTCCTGTAATGCCACGTCTGTAATGCCTGCCTGATGTAGGGATGAAAAACGATCGACCAAAAAAAACGGGCGGTAATTACCCGCCCGTTTGGTCGTGAAGCTTGGATTGTACCTGAAAAGCGCCCCAAAGCCCTTGATTCTTAAGGAAATTACCGGCTGGCAGCGAGTAATTTTGCAGTGTAGGGATGCTGGGGCGCACTGAACACATCCGAGAGGAGCCCCGTCTCCACCGCCCGCCCTTGGTGCATCACCACTACCCGGTGCGCCATGGCCTCCACCACCGCCACATCATGGGTAATCAGCAGATAAGAAAGCCCTTTCGCCTTTTGCAGCCCTTGCAGTAGGCGGAGCACCTGCTGTGCCAATGTGACATCCAAGGCACTCGTGGGCTCATCCAGCACCAAAACCTCTGGCTCCAAAACCAAAGCCCGCGCAATAGCCAAACGTTGCCGCTGTCCGCCCGAGAACTGGTGCGGGTAACGCTCGAGCATGCCGGGAAACTGGGTCTCTGTGATGCCCACGGTTGCCAGTGCATCGACCACTCGCTGTTGCCGCTGCTCCCGGCCGATGCCCGGGCAATGGACATCCAAACCCTCCCCCACCAACTCCTCGACCGTCAACCGGGGCGACAAGGAGGAAAAAGGATCTTGAAAAACGACTTGTACTTTCTTCCTGAGAGAGACGTCTGCCCGGGAGCGCCCCGTCCAAGCCACCCCACCAACGCGCACATCGCCCGCATACGGCACCAAGCCCAATGCGGCCAGTGCCAAAGTCGATTTGCCCGAGCCGGATTCGCCGACCACTCCTAGGGTTTCGCCGCGGTGCAGCTGAAAGCCCACCTGTTGCACCGCAGAAAATCGGCCACGGGAAAACCATCCACGCCAGCCAGGCCGGGCGACCGGGTAGTCCATGCCGACATCTGCCAGCTCCAAAACCACGGGCGCATCCGGCAGGAGCGGCGCCACATCCCGCACCGGCAAGCTATCCAGCAACTCGCGGGTATAGCGGTGCTGGGGGGCGGCAAACACCTCACTTACGCTGCCCTGCTCCACGATATGCCCCCGCTCCATGACCGCCACCCGGTCTGCAAATCGGCGCACCAGGTGCAAATCATGGGTAATCAGCAAAATCGCCATGCCTCTGCGCACCTGCAGCTCTGCCAACAAATCGAGAATCTGCTGGCGAACGCTCACGTCGAGGGCGGTGGTCGGCTCATCAGCGAGCAACAAGCGGGGGGAGCAGGCCAAGGCCATTGCGATCATGGCGCGCTGGCGCTGCCCGCCCGATAGCTGGTGCGGGTAGGCACCAGCACGGCGAGCGGGATCGTCGATCCCGGTATCCGCTATTAAATTGATAGCCATTTGCGCAGCTTCTGCGCGGGATACAGCCTGTTTTTCTTGCAAGACCTCAGCAATCTGCTCGCCAATGGTGAACAACGGGTTCAGGGCCGTCATGGGCTCTTGAAACACCATGGCGATATCTTGCCCGCGGATACCGCGGAGCTGTTGCTCCGACAGTGCCAACAAATCGACGGCCCCTGACGCGGTGGCGAAATGCGCAGCCCCGGAAGTGCGAGCCCCTTGCGCCAGGCCCAAAAGGCTCAGCGCGGTTATCGTTTTGCCGGACCCGGACTCCCCCACCAACGCCAGCTTTTCACCGGCCCGGATCATGAAATCAACACCTTGGACTACGTCCTTGCCGTCAAATGACACCCTGAGCTGCTCGACTTGCAGCAATACCGGCGATGGGTTCATAGATCCTGCTTTCTTGGATCCAAGGCATCACGCAAGGCATCGCCCATCTGGGTCAGCAAGAGCAAGGTCGACACGAGCACCGCAAAGGTGGACAGCGAGATCCACCA
>DGQR01000268.1:1999-41090 GCA_002390825.1 Rhodoferax sp. UBA4409 | reverse complement strand
GCATCGCCTGCAAGCTGTTGGGGCGCGATGTAACCGGCGCTGCCTTGGCCGAAATTGCCGTCAAAGGCGCCTGGCTGGGCCGCGAGTTCTGGCCTTTGCACTGGGCATCGGCAGGGCGCAGCCTCCAGCCCATGGGGCCGTTTTCGGCCATGCGGGTGCTGCTCACCCAACCGGTGCGCGACGACTTTGCCCGCGACGCGCTGCGCCAATTCCTCAAGGAAATGAGCAACCTTGACGACACCCACCCTGTGCTGCGCGACCGGCTCGAGGCCATGGGCGCGCGCAAAGAGCTGCCCCAGTGGTCGGCCAAACCGGCGATCGACCTGCTGGGCGCAAGCGCCAACACCTGGCTCCAGCGCATGGACCAGCAATGGTGCCGCGACAACGCCTCCGACTGGAAGCTTCACCACGCCTATTTGCGCCGGGTCGAAGAGCGGGTGCAAACCCTGCAAGCCAGCCTCTTGCGCAACAACGCCGATGAGCTCGCCCAGCTCGGCGACCTGAAGCGCCGGCTCGACGCCACCGCCGATGTGCGCGACTGCTATGCCCGCGCCCTGCAGTTGGCGCCCAACCACTCAGGCGCCCTGCGCGGCATGGTGCGCACCCTGCCCGACACTGATGTAGCCGGCCGCCTCGACGGGCTCAACCGCTTGGTCGAGGTCCACGTCGCCAGCACCTGGTGGGCGGCCAGCACCGCGGTGCAGATGCTGGAGCCGCTGGTGGCCGTAGGCCAGCCTTATGACACGCTGCTCAAGCAATGGCGCGCCCGCCTCAAACAAGCCGACGAGGCCGAGCAACGTGCTTGGAACGAGATGGTCGACACCCCGTATTTCCAGTCCATCACCCGCCACGACCTCAACGACTTTGAGACCGGCGAACTGCAGGCCGACTTGGCGCGCTGCAAGCCCCTGCACCGCGCTTGGCTGGTGCGCAAAAACCTCCAAGAGTTTGCCTACCGCCGCTGCTACATCCTGTTTGTGGAGCTACCCGGCCTGCCCGATGGCGAGCGCTATGCGCTGTGCCGCAGCCTCGAGCGCTCGCTCGACTTGCCCGGCCCGGTGCTGGTGCTCTGGGCCGGCACCGACCCGACGCTGCAAGACATCCAGAAAAACACCTTCGATGTGACGTTTGCACGGTCGGTGGCGTAGTTTTAATTTGCTCCGCGCGGAGTACTTTGCCTGTGCTATGCTCCGGCCCATGTTGTGCACTTTTTGCCTGAACCCCCACCGCGCTTTGGCGCGTGCCCTGCCGGGCGAGGCCGTGCGCAGCATTACCACCATTACCACCACGGCCACCTGAGTCGTGCAGGTGGCCGTTCCGGCTGCCACCTGGTGTACCTCCCGCAGAGCGAACAGGCCCCGGCAGCCGGGCCCGCAACTGTTCCGGAAGACACCTTATGTACCAAGACCACTTCTCCCTCTCTGCCAGCAGCCCGGCCGGCACGGCACCGCCTGCTGCGCCCGCACCCCTGCGCGTAGGCCTGCTCGGGCTGGGCACCGTGGGCAGCGGCACCTATGCTGTGCTCCAGCGCAACGCGGCCTTGATTGCCGCCCGCGCCGGCCGCCGGATCGAGGTGCGCATGGTGGCCGTGCGCAACCTGGCCCGGGCCCGCACCGTGTTGGGCGCGCAGCCGGGCACCCCCCTGCTGACCGACGACCCGCAGGCCCTGGTCTGCAGCCCCGAGGTCGATGTGGTGGTCGAGGTCATGGGCGGCACCGGGCTGGCCCGCAGCTTGGTGCTGCAAGCCATTGCCCACGGCAAACACATCGTCACAGCCAACAAGGCCTTGCTCGCCGAGCACGGCGCCGAGATTTTTGCCGCCGCCCAAGTCCGCGGCGTGGTGGTGGCCTACGAGGGTGCGGTAGCGGTCAGCATCCCGATCATCAAGGCGCTGCGCGAGGGCCTGACCGCCAACCGCATCGAGTGGGTGGCCGGCATCATCAACGGCACCAGCAACTTCATTGTGTCGGCCATGCGCGAGCGGGGGCTGGGCTTTGCCGCCGCGCTGGCCGAGGCCCAAGCCCTGGGCTACGCCGAGGCCGACCCCGCGTTTGATGTGCAAGGCACCGATGCCGCGCACAAACTCAGCCTGCTGGCCGCCAATGCCTTTGGCACGCTGCCGCAATACCCGCAAGTGCAGGTGCAAGGCATTGCCGCGGTAGACGCGGCCGACGTCGCCTTTGCAGAGCAACTGGGCTACCGCCTCAAGCTGCTGGGCATTGCCAAGCGCCACGGCACTGGGCTGGAGCTGCGGGTGCACCCCACCTTGCTGCCGGAGAGCCATTTGCTCGCACAGGTGCATGGCAGCATGAACGCCGTCATGGTCAAGAGCGATGCGGCGGGCATTACCTTGTATTACGGCGCCGGGGCTGGGGCCGAGCAAACCGGCTCGGCAGTGATTGCCGACCTGGTAGACCTGGCCCGCAGTGCCAGCCTCGCACCGGCGCAGCGGGTGCCCGCACTCGGCTTTGCCAGCGGAGTGCAGCCCGGCCTGCCGGTCGTGGGCGCAGACGATGTGGAGAGCGCCTTTTATGTCCGCCTGGACCTGAGCCGCCCGGACGCTACCGTGCCCCGTGTGTTGCAGCAGCTGGCCGCTGACGGCGTGCAGGTGCAGCGCATGGCGCAGCACCCCTACCCCAACGACCCCGAGTTGCGCTGCCTGGTGCTGCTAACCGCCCCGCTGGCCTTGCGCACCCTGCGCCCCGCCTTGCAAGCGGTAGAAGCGAGGCCCGAGGTGCTGGGCTACGCGAATGTGCTGCGGGTAGAAAATCTGGCTTAGTGATAGACCACGTTGTCATCCACGCTGTACAACGTGCAGGCTTGTTTGGCACGTTCCTCGCAGCGTTTCAGGGCTGCTGCGTTCACATCATCCGTGCCACCCGACACCCATCCCCAATGCTGGCGGGTGGGTGCCACGGCAAACGCCTTTGGCGGTTTTGCTTGCAGATAGCGTTGGTATTGCTCTGTGCCAGCAGCAGACTCCAGCGGTAGCTTGCCCAGGTCTGCCAATGCGGCATATCCGCTGGGCGGAAACTGCAGCGCCCGTTGGCGCCCGGGCAGCTTGCCCTGGTCCGGACTGGCTACGCGCCGAACATCCGTGATCACCCCGCGTTCCAGCGCGTTGGTCGCGATGGGCTCGCAGCTGGTGGGGTTCTGTGGGGTCAAACCGTCACAGAAAAACACGCTGTTGCCCAAGCGTGCACCCACATCCGGATGAAAGAAATTCGCTGCGCCCCGGTTCTTTTCGATGGATATCCAGCGCTTGACCAAATCCGGGTCCCCTTTTCCATCGGAGTAGCGCAGGGTCCACGCATAGAGCCCGTTTTTTTGCACGGAAGCCCGGTCCAGATTGCCATCTGTACCGTAGTGCCCATGGAAGCCCACCAAGGTGCGGTCCGCCGGGTAGTCGTCGGTGAACAGCCGGTACTTGCCACCGAGGAACATGCGTGAACATGACGAAATGCAATAGCCCGACACCGCAGTGGTAACGCCGGCATCGCGCAAGAACTCACCGATGCGATAGCCGGTCCACGCATCACCGCCATGCGAATTGCGCAACACCACGAAATCAATCTTCGGGTTGGCAGCAAAGGCATCTTTCACCATAACCAGTTCGGTGCCCATCACAGGTCCGGAAAGAATGAGGGTGTTGCCGTGTGTCGCCAGCTCCATCGCGTGCGTGGCGCCACTTCCCATGATGCCCAAGCAGCAGGCCGCTAATGCCAAGAGACGGTGTTGTCGCTGCATGGTGTGTTCTCCCCGTATCTGTGAATCCGGCTCCATTTACACCTTAGGCGGGCGAAACAGCGCGCAGATCTTGTTGCCGTCCGGGTCGCGCAGGTAGGCCAGATACAGCTGGCCCGAGGCTGCGGTGCGCCAGCCGGGTGGGTCTTCGCAGGTGGTGCCGCCGTTGGCTACACCGGCTGCGTGAAACGCATCGGCCTGCTCGGTGCTGCTCATGGCAAAGCCGATGGTGCTGCCGTTGCCGGCAGTGGCCGGCTCGCCATTGATGGGGGTAGTAATACCAAACAGGCCCGTGGCCGTGCGGTAAAAGTAGCGCCCGGCCTCGCCGTTGTGGTTGTGCACACCGGGCTTGATGCCCAGGGCGCCCAAGAGCGCGTCGTAAAACTTGCGCGAGGCTTCAAGATCGTTAACACCGAGGATGACGTGACTGAACATGGGGGCTCCTTTGTTGTGTGCCATGGCCGAACAGAGTTCTACCAGAAAGCGCTTGTGCCCGACCGCACCTGCGGGACTGCCCCCCGGCATTAACCCTGAATGGCTCAGCCCGCCGCGCGCTTTTTAGCGGTAATGAAATACAGCAGCGGCCCGAACGAACCCACCGCCAGGCAGAACACCGCCCACGGCACAAACGGCCGGCCGTTGGCTTGCGCATCGCGCCTGATAAACACCAGCAGCAAACACATGGCGATCACCAAGTCGGTATAAATCTGCCAGCTCGCCGGGTCGCGGGTGTAAAACGCCAGCCACGCAAACAGCCCGCCATAGTGCAGCAGCGTGTAGCCGGTCAGGGCACCAAAAACAACGAGTACGAAGATCAACACAGCCTTGTTCATGAGAATTCCTTGTGAGTGGTGGCGCCAGCAAACAACGCTGACGGGGCCAAGTTTGCGCAGCGCCCTGCATGCGCGCAATTACGTGTCAGGTAATTGCGAAAGCGTAGCGCTGTGATTCAATGCCCGCATGGAAACCAGCACCATCCACCCGCCTAACGCCCAGCCCGACAGCCTGCAAACCACCTTGCAAACCGCGCGCAAGTCCAAGCGCCTGAGCCAGTTGGAGCTGGCCCTGCGCATGGGCGTGAGCCAGCGGCATGTGAGCTTTGTGGAAAGCGGCCGCGCCCAGCCCAGCCGCGAGCTGCTGCTGAACTGGCTGCACGAGTTGCAAGCCCCGCTCGCCCTGCGCAATGTGGCCCTGCAGCAGGCCGGCTTTGCCCCGGTCTACCGCGGCAGCGAGCTGGCCGACGCCGTGCTCGCCCCGGTGCGCGACGCGCTGGCCCAGCTGCTTCAAGCGCACGACCCCATGCCCGCCATGGTGATGGACGCCGCCTGGAACGTGCTGCACATGAACCGCGGCGCCCAGTGGCTGGCCACCACCCTCATGCCCTGGGTGGCCGACCTGCCACCCGGCGCGCCAGTAAACATGATCGACGCCATGCTGCACCCTGAGGGCATGACCCAACACATCACCAACCTCGAAGAAGTGGCCCCCGCCCTGCTGGCCCACATGCGCGACGACGCCAGCGTGGTGCCCGACATCCTGCCCCGCGTCGAGCAGCTGGCGCAGCAAATGCAGCAGCGCCTGGGCAAGCGGGTGCTGGCAGCTTGGCCGCGCCAGATGGCCCCGGTGCTCACCACCCGCTTTGCCACGCGGCATGGCGAGCTCGCTTTCTTCAGCATGTTTTCTACCTTCGGCACCCCGCAAGACATCACGCTGGCGTCTCTTCGGGTGGAGCATGTGTTCCCGGCGGACGAGGCAACCCGCGCAGTGTTGACCACACATTTAAGCCAAATTGGCACCTAGCCCACGTAAAGCCTGCGCAGATTGCTACTAAAAACGTAGCAACACGCGTGGCAACATTGCGCCGTGCTCAGCCCATGGGCGTGCACAGCTCCACCAAAAAGCCATTGATATCGGCCACATAAGCAATCGTCTGGCCCCAAGGCATCACCTCCAGGGGGCGCATGGGCGTGGCGCCGGCGGCTATGGCGCGCTCCAGCGCGGCGGCCACATCGGGCGTGCAGAGTGCAATCTCAAAGCAGGGCGCCGTGGGGCTGGCCGCCTGCGGGTTCTTGCCCAGCTGCTGCATCAGGCGGTGGGCTGAAAACGCGAGTGCAGTGCTGCCCGTCTCCAGCTCGCCGTAATCGCCGCCTTCATGCAAAAAGCGGGTGGTCAGCCCAAAGGCCGCTTCGTAAAACTTGAGCGTGGCAGGCACGTCGGGGACGTAGAGAATGGTGTAGCCGAGTTGCATGGCAAGTCTCCCTGGGGTTGGTAATGGGCACACAATGAAGCACCCGCCTCATTTTTACCAAGGGAGTTTGTCATGAAAAAAACACTAGCCGCCTTGCTGCTCAGCAGCCTTGCGCTGGCCTCTAGCGCCGAAACCGTGGGCACCGTCAGCACCACCTTCAAACTGCTCAGCCCCAATGACAAAGTGGTGGTCGATGTGTTTGACGACCCGGTCGTCAACGGCGTAGCCTGCTACCTGTCGCACGCCAAAACCGGCGGTTACGCCGGCGCGCTGGGCTTGGCAGAAGACACGTCTGATGCCTCAGTGGCCTGCCGCCAAGTGGGCCCTATCAGCTTCAAAGAAAAGGTCGACAAGCAAGACGAAGTCTTCAAGGCCAGCGCCTCTTTCTTGTTCAAACACGTGCGCGTGGTGCGCATGGTGGACGCGAAGCGCAACACCCTGGTCTACCTGTCGTACTCCGACAAAATCATCGAAGGCAGCCCCAAAAACAGCGTGACCGCAGTGCCGGTGCCTGCGGAGCTGCCTATTCCGGTGAAATGATTTATGTAGCACGGACGTGCTACTATTTCAGTTCAACAAGGAGACTGCAGCATGTCCACCACCACCATCCGCATTGAAGACGAGCTCAAAGCCCGCGTCGCTGCCGCCGCACAGCATGCTGGTAAAACTGCGCATGCTTTCATCTTGGATGCGATCTCCCAAACCGTGGAGCAAGTGGAGCTGGACAACGCTTTTAACGCGCTGGCTGATCAGCGTTGGGCCAACATACAAGCCAGCGGCAAAACCGTGCCGTGGGACGCCGCAAAAACCTACCTCACCGCGCGGGCTAATGGTCAGCCAGCGCGCAAACCGGCGGCCCGCAAACTGGCCAAGTGACCCCGGGCATGACCCGCATCGAGTTGGCCCCGGAAGTCTTTGACGATTTCGACCGCTTCTTTGAACACATTGCCCAGTTCGACCCTACATCTGCGCCTCAGCGCATTGGCGACATTCTGGAAGCCATCCAAATCCTGACCCACAGCCCTCTGATCGGGCGGCCCGTGAAAGTCGGCAAACGCGAACTCGTCATTGGCCGCGCCACTCGCGGCTATGTGGCGCTGTACCGCTATGTAGCGGCCATCGACACCGTGTTTGTGCTGGCAGTGCGAGCGCAGCGAGAGGATGGGTTTAAGACAAAGTAGGCCGATAGCGCCGGTGAAATAAGCGCAAGCAGCTATCAATATCGAAGCAATTTGCTGCGCTTTTACTCCGTGCCCGCTGGGGTGGTGGGGCCTGCCAACTCCGCAAACTTGGCTGCCATCGTGGGGTTGCCGCGGGTGAGCTTTTTGATCGTCAGGTCGTCGGCCTTGTCGTTGGCCAGGCGCAGGTTATTGGCTGACTTGTGCAGCGCTTCCTTGGTTTTTTCCAGGTCCTTGATGGCTTCGTCAATGCGCTTCACGGCTTCTTCAAAGCCTTCAGAGGCCAGGCGCCAGTTGCGGCCAAACGCGGTTTTGAATTCGTCCAGCTGGGTCTCAAACTTGGTGATGTCCACATTCTGCGAGCGCACCAGCGCCAGCTCGGACTTGTATTTCATCGAGTTCAAAGCCGCATTGCGCAGCAGCGTGATCAGGGGCACAAAAAACTGCGGCCGCACCACATACATCTTGGGGTAGCGGTGCGACACATCCACGATGCCGCTGTTGTACAGCTCGCTCTCCGGCTCCAGCAAAGACACCAGCACCGCGTATTCGCACGCCTTCTCGTTGCGGTCTTTGTCCAGCTCTTTCAGAAAGTCTTCGTTCCGCTTTTTGGTGGCGGTTTCGTCGCTCTCGTTCTTCATCTCGAACATGATGGAAACGATCTCGTTGCCCGACTCGTCCATGTCACGAAAAATGTAGTCGCCCTTGCTGCCGGAGCGGGCGTCGTTGTCTTTTTCAAAATGCGCGCGCTGAAACGCCGCCGCACGAATGCGGTTGAACTCAATCTCGCAGTGCTGCTCCAGCGTCTCGCCCACCATCTTGGTCGATAGCCGCGCCTTCATGTCCCGCAGGCGCTCAATTTCGCCTTCACGGTCGCGCAACTGCAAGGCGAATTGCTCTTTGATGGCTTTCTCTTCCAGCTGGTTTTTGACGGTGATGAGGCTCAGGTCATTTTTGAGCCCATCGCGCTCGCGGGCGACCACCCCCACGGCCTCGTTCACGGCCAGCTGGCGGGCAGTGTCGCTGGCTTCCAGCTTGGCTTGCATGGCCTGGATTTCGGCGTCCTTTTTGGCGACAGCCGCCTGCAGCTCATGGGCCAGCTTGGCGGCGGCCAACTCCGCCGCAGCTTGCTGTGCGTTACGCGCTTGCTCGAGTTCGTTGGCCAGTTGATCGCGCTCTTTGCTCACCGCGCCCAAAGCCTCTGACACCGCCAGCTTGCGGGCTACCTCACCGGCCGCGAGTTGGGCCTGCAGGGCCTGAATCTCTGCATCTTTGCGCGCCGCAGCAGTTTGCAGCTCATGGGCCAGCTGGGCCTCGGCCAGCCGGAGCGCGGCTTGCTGGTCGTGCTTGGCTTGCGCCAGCTCGTTGGCGATGGCATCGCGCTGCTTTTCTACCGTGCCCAATGCCTCGGCCAGTGCAAGCTTGTTGGCCACATCACCCGCGTCGAGCTGGGCTTTGAGTGCCTGAATCTCGGTGTCTTTGGCCGCCGCGGCTTTTTGCAGCTCATTGGCAACCTTGGCCTCGGCCAAAGCGATTGCGTCGCGCTTTTCGCGCTCGGCCAGCTCCAGCCGCTCGTGCAACTGCTGCTCGAACGCGCCATCGCGCACCTGCTTGAGGATGTCGGCGTACCCCGCCTCGTCGATCTTGAAGGCTTTGCTGCAGTGGGGGCAGATGATTTCGTGCATGGGGAGTGGGACTCTTCGTGTTGGTTGGGCTGCTTTTGGGCCAGCTTGCGGAGGCTGATGCAGGGGGAGGAATGCAGCTATTTTCTAGTCAAATAGGGCTCTAGCGCTCGTGTAATATACATAAGCAGCTATTCAATTCATAGCGAATGTGGCGCCAGTTCAGCCTATGGAGGGTGCACAGCGCAACTTCAAATCAAGGCGCGTGGGGCGGGCTGCCTTCGGGTTCTTGCCGAGCTGCTGCATCAGGCTATGGCTGAAAACGCTGGCGCCGTGCTACCTGTCACCAGCTTGCCTTAGTCGTCACCGTTATACAAAGCGGGGGCTAAGCCCAAAGGCCACCTCATATAACTTGAGCATGGCGGAAACATACGGGCGGCAAAGGATGGTGTAGCCGAGTTGGATGCCAATTGTTTTTTTGCATTAAATGCGTGTGCTCAAAATCAGCAGCCTAGACAAATAAGAGCACAGGAGTCTGTGTTGCCACTTCTAAACTCACTGTTGTGCGCCAAGAAAAGCCCAGCAGCGATTTCGGTCCAAGAGGAAATGCCATTTACCGACCATCAGCGTTTTCAATAGCCCAATGGACTTACCGCTCTAGGACTCAGACAAAAAGCTACCTGGTTCGAGGCATCTTGCGTTCGAATTTGCTCGTATAAGTTGGTTCAGCACGTGCCTCAGCCGTCCAAATCCTCAGGAGCGCTCATCCTTTCAAAGAGATTGAGCAAAATTTCAGCGATCCGTGCGAGTGCAAACGCGGCATAAGTCGTACCACCGACCAAAACAGTTGAGTATCCATTTGTGATTTCAGATCCATCCGATGGCAGTAGGAAAAAAAGCATCACACAAATAGCAGCTAAAGCTAAGCTACCAAGAATTGCTGAGCGAAGGTAGCGGTGCACGCTCTGCATATTCCCGCTAAGGTGCATTCGCCTACCAGTTTCCGTTGCACCTATTGGCAAAAGAATTGATAGTGCCGTTGTCAAGAAGCCGGCGCATATAGATGCAGCCGACAGTAGAGCACCCAATAGCTCTTTTGAATACGAGCCTGGGATCGTAAGGTTGGCCTTCCACCAAACTGCCGCAAGCGCGGCCGCCACTAATGCGGGACCCCATTGCTCAAGTTTTAGGCGGAATTTCATATGAATTGGTACGATTTAAACCCAGCCGCGAAGTGCTCGGCTTAACAAATCCCAGCGCGATTGAATGGTGTAACGATGATCGATCACCTTGAGTTCATCTGCGTTAAATTGTCGCTTGATCTTATGTTCGAGGAGATCGATAACTTGATCTTTCTTGCCGGTTGTCGGATCTTCACCTTTTATTTTCAATACTGTCACATCACTCCCTTGGCCGCGTAGCTTTCTCACCAAAGTCATCACGGTTTTGTTATTTAGAAAGCTTCCCCTCGCTCGGCCCTTGTTCGCGCCCAAGGTAATAGATATCCGCTCGGCTTTTAGTGGGCGGGTAGCCATTGCCACAGCAAGCCCAACCTTGTCTTGTGTTGCATCGAGCGCATCCACAGTCGCAGTGATATTCAGGGATGTTAGATTGCTCATGCCCCTCAATCGGTTAAGAATAGTGGGATCAAGTCGTGGATTGGCTGAGTATGCGAAGTGCCTCGAGCTGCCCGGATCAACTGCATTGAAATATTCACTCATCCTTGTTGGGCCTATTCCTGCTTGGTTATTCAAGACGAGAAGCCACTTTTTAGAGGGAACGTAGATAGCGGCTGTTTCCTCTCCGAAGTCCTCACCTTTTTGCATTTGTATGCCGGAAACTGGAATGGCGTTACCGAGCTTTCCAGGACCAACTTCTCGTTTTTTTGCAAAGTCCAATTGATAGAAATCTGGTAAACCCAATGAAGGATTCTTGGGCATCTTTACGACTTGCTCCAGTCGAATATCGTTGCGCCAACGTTTATCTAACGTCATTGCTTTGTACTCATCCAGAGTATCACTTAGCCTTTGACATGTTTGAGGTGTCATGTCGACGTCAAACAAATTGATAGTGACCATCTTCACCATGAGTTATCCCTGAAGTTCATTTTTTAAGATTTGCACACCAAATTTAGCGGGTGTGTGTGCGCTTTCCAACAGCGTCTTGGGTGATTAACTCTGCTTTTTTAAAAATTTTCTTTCTTACGAAGAAATTCAAACTGAGCGGACTACGTTCCTTGATCTCCAGCACCAGCAGGCCGCGCCGTGGGTGCAGCACGCAAAAGTCAGGGTGGGTGTTGCGCGGGCCCATGGGCACGTCGTACCAGAGCAGGTAGTCGTCATCGAGCTTTTGCTCCAGCCGCTCGGCCACCCTGCGTTCACCACTGGTCATGCGCGAAACGCACGCGCTAATTGCCGGAATCAATGTCGCCATGAACTACCTGCCACCCTGAATGCATTTTTTTAGATGGCTGCCATCATGCCCGCATAAAAGCACAATTTCCAGTTTTGGCGCTTGCGAATTTCACTGATTTTGCGCGGGCGATAGTCGATCACCTCTCCGGGCTTGATTCCGCTACCATTCGGGTAACGCCATCAAACTTCGAGCCAAATATGCCTCTGGCGCTCATTTCTTCTGCGCGGGTAGCTATCAAATTTATAGCTTATTGCCTGATGCTGCTGCCACTCTGGGTGTCGGCAGCCGCAGTCGATGTGCGAGCGCCGGGTTCCGGCAGCGTGGACCCGGGCCCGGCGGTGGCGGTGCTCGAAGACGTGTCGGGCGCATTCACCCTGGCCGAGGTGTTGACCGCAGACCGTGCAGGTGGTTTTGAGAAAGGGGCCGAGGTCGCCAAAGGCCTCTCGCTCGGCTACAGCCGCTCGGCGTTTTGGCTGCGCTTGGCAATCCGCAACCCCGAGCTGCGGCCCATAGAGCAGTTGCTGGAGGTGAGCAACGCGCGCATTTCCAGCGTGTCGCTGTATCTGCCTGATGCCTCGGGCAACTACAAGGCTATGGTGACCGGGGGTGACACCCCCTTCGCCAACCGGCCTTACCCGCACCGCCACTTTGTGTTCCCGCTCACCGTGAGCCCGCAGTCCGAGCAGGTGGTGTACATGCGGGTGCAAAACAGCACTTCGCTGATCGTGCCCTTGCGCCTGTGGGATCCGCATGATTTTGATGTTGCCAGCCGCCCGGAGTACATGGTGCAGGGCTGGTATTTCGGGATGGCCAGCGCCATGGTGCTGTTCAATCTGTTGCTGTGGCTCGCCATTCGGGACCGCATCTACATCTACTACGTGACCTTTGTGCTGGCCATGGCGGTTACCGTGGCCTCCAAGACCGGCTTGGGTGCGCAATATGTGTGGCCGGCGAGCTTGGTGTGGGGCAACTTCTCATTCTTTGCGGCGATCTCTCTCACCCTGGCGGCGTTTTATCCGTTTACCCGGCGCATGTTGGATACCCCGCGCACCATGCCCCGGGTCGACAGCGTCATGCAGCTGATGACCTGGGTGCATGTGCTGGCGCCCGTAGCCTATTGGTTTGCCTTGCCGGTGGTGGCGCCTTACGGCACTGCGTTTTTCGGGTTCACGATTTTGTTTTACGGCGGGGTGGCGGTGTGGGGCTCCATCCGGCGGATGCGGGCGGCTTATTTCCAGCTGGGGGCGTTTTGTGTGCTGCTGGCCGGCACGCTGATGGCCGTGTTGCGCGCCTATGGCTGGGCGCCCACCAATATCTTTACCGTAGACGGTTTGCAGCTGGGCTCGGTGTTTGAAATGCTGGTGCTAGCCTTGGCACTTGCAGACCGCTTTAACGAAATGCGCCGCGAAAAAATGAGTGTGCAAAACGAGCTGGTAGCCATTCAAGACCAGCTGGTCGACACCCTGCAGGCCTCTGAAAAAGAGCTGGCCTACCGGGTCGAAAAGCGCACTCGCCAGTTGCAAGCGGCCAATGCCCGCCTAGAGGCCTTGAGCATGGTGGACGGCCTGACCGGCATTGCCAACCGCCGCCACTTTGACCAGGTGCTGCACAAAGAGTGGGCGCGGCTGGAGCGGGTGGGTCAGCCCTTGGCGCTGGTGATGCTGGATGTGGACTGGTTCAAGCGCTACAACGACCACTTTGGCCACCAGGCCGGCGACGAGTGCCTGCGCGCAGTGGCCCTGGCGATCAGCGGTGTGAGCCGCGCCAGCGATTTGGTGGCCCGCTATGGCGGCGAAGAGTTTGTGATCATCGCCCCCGGCAACGATGGCCCGCAAGCCCTGCAAATGGCCCAGCGCGCCTGCGATGCGGTGCGCGAGCTGGCCATGTTGCACCCGCTGTCGGAAGAGGGCTTTGTAACCCTGAGCTGCGGGGTGGCGTTTACGGTGCCCGGCCCCGAGAGCAGCCCCGAAAACCTGCTCGGCAATGCAGACAACGCCCTCTACGAGGCCAAGGCCCAGGGCCGCAACCGGGTGGTGCTGGCCCAGCCCTCGGGCTGGTAACTGGTATTGAAGTGGTAATACAATAAAGGCCACTTCACACCAGCCCGCCCCTGCACCTTGTCTGCCACTTCACCCAACGCTGAACTCAGCCCCGAAGACACCTCCCCGCTGTACCAGCAACTGGCGCGCCAGTTGACGGAGTGCATTCTTGCGGGCACCTACCGGGTAGACCAGGCGCTGCCGTCAGAGCGGGTGCTGTGCGAGTCGCTGGGGGTGTCGCGCATTACGGCGCGCAAAGCAATTGCGGTGCTGGTGGAGCAGGGCCTGGTGCTGCGCCGCCATGGCTCGGGCAACTTTATTGCCCCGCGCATCGAGCAGCCCACCAGCAAGCTCGCCAGCTTTTCGGAAGAGCTGCGCCAGCGCGGCTATGTGCCAGCCAGCCAGTGGATCACCCGCGAAACCGGCAATGCCACCCCCCAAGAGCGCGAGGCGCTGGGCCTGCCCCGCCGGGCCAAGGTAGCGCGGCTGCTGCGCTTGCGCCTGGCCGATGGCGTGCCCATGGCCTACGAGCACAGCGCGCTGCCCCTGCCGGTGTTGCCCCGCCCGCAAGAGCTGGACGGCTCGCTGTATTTGCACCTGGCCCGCAGCGGCGTAGCACCCGTGCGCGCGGTGCAGCACCTGCGCGCCATCAACGCCACCGCCGACATGGCTACCCACCTGCAAGTGCCCGAGGGCGCCGCGCTCTTGTGGGTGAGCCGCGTGGCCCACAGTGCCGATGGCGCAGCTATTGAATTCACCCAAACTTATTGCCGCAGCGACTACTACGC
The DNA here is from genome assembly GCA_002390825.1 of Rhodoferax sp. UBA4409. Taxonomy (GTDB): domain Bacteria; phylum Pseudomonadota; class Gammaproteobacteria; order Burkholderiales; family Burkholderiaceae_C; genus Allorhodoferax. Next base: position 27,056 of record DGQR01000268.1, on the reverse strand, counting down.
CTTTGTGGCCGAACTCCGGAGCACCCCATGAGCGCCACCTCTTTGCAAGGCCACATCCTCACCCCCGCCGGCTTTGTGCATGGCAGCCTGCACATGGGTGCAGACGGCCGCATTGCCGGCATCACCGGTGAGCCGGTGAGCGAGGCCCAAGTGCGTGAGGGCAGTGCGCCCATCGTGCTGCCCGGCTTCATAGACCTGCATGTGCATGGTGGTGCGGGGCACGACATCATGGAAGGTGGCGATGCCGCTTGGCACGTGGCGCGCCTGCATGCGCAGCACGGCACCACCTCGCTCTTGGCCACCACCATGACCGCGCCGCAAAGCGACCTCGACGCCGCCTTTGCCGCGCTCGCGCCCTTGTGCACCGCGCCCGCGCGCGACGCTGCCCGTGTGCTGGGTGTGCACCTCGAGGGGCCGTACATCAGCGAGGCGCGCTTGGGCGCGCAGCCACCGTTTGCACGGCCGGCCAGCTTGGGCGAAATCCACCGCTTGCATGCACTCGCGCCGATCCGCCTGATCACCCTCGCGCCTGAGGTGGGGGGTAACGATGCACTCATTGCGCAGCTGGTGGCCGAGGGCTTCAAGGTGCAGCTGGGCCACACCACCGGCAGCTACGAGCAGGGCGTGGCCGCGCTGCGCTGTGGGGCCACGGGCTTTACCCATTTGTTCAACGCCATGTCGGCGCTGCACCACCGCGAGCCCGGCATGGTGGGTGCGGCGCTAGCGCATGCCGAGTTTGCAGAGGTCATCCCCGACCTGTTGCATGTGCACCCCGGCGCTATTCACGCGGCGCTGCGGGCCATACCCAAGTTGTATTGCGTGACCGACTCCACCTCAGCCGCCGGCATGCCTGATGGCGACTACAAGCTCGGCCGCCACACCGTGACCAAGTGCATGGGCGGTGTACGCCTGGCTGATGGCACGCTGGCCGGCTCGGTGCTGAGTATGGACCAGGCGCTGCGCAATCTGGTGAACACACTGGGCCTTAGCGTGGCGGATGCCAGCAGCCGTGTGTCCACCTTCGCGGCCGACCACATGGGCCTGCAAGACCGCGGCCGCCTGCAGCGCGGCGCCTGGGCCGATGCGGTAGTGCTTAACCGCGACCTGCAGGTGCAGGCGGTGGTGGTTGAGGGTTATGCGGTGCGGAACACGTGATCCCACAGGCTGGTGCTTACGCCGTAATGGTGGGTGTGCCCGCGCTGGTGGTGCAGCCCGTGTAGCCGCTTGCGGCGCTTCATCCACTCGCTGGACGAGCGGGAGTGGTGGGCCGCGTGATGGGTCATCGAATAAGCGATGTACCCCAGCAGCAAACCCAAGCTGAGCGCGCTGGCAATCCACAGGTTGGCCAGCCACCACGCCGGCAGAAACGCCAGCACCACAAACAGGGTGAGCGTGACACAGGTGGGGGTGCCAATGTAGTCGTGCGGGTGGCGGTGGTGCTGCTCGTGCATGGCCTGAAACGGGGGCAGCCGGTGCAGCACAAAGCGGTGCAGGCCGTACTCAATCAAGGTCCAGCCACCCAGCCCGCCCAAGGCCCAAGCCACCAGCTGCCACTGCAAGGCGTGGGGCGCCGCCAAGCCCAGAAACGCCGCCAGCGCTGCCACGCACACGCCATAAACCCCGAAGTCTGCAAAGTACGCGAAACGGCTCTGTTGGATCGAGAGGAGTGGCATAGGTGATTCTGGGGGCGCTCCTGCCGCAAGTTTTATGAGCGCTTGATGGCTTTGGCGACACTTTCTTTGGCGTCGCCCACCGAGGCGCGCACCGCGCCCAGGTTCTTTTGGACGTTACCTTTGACCTCGAGCGACTTGTTGCCGAGGGCTTTGCCCACGACCTCTTTGACCTTGCCCTTGGCTTCTTGTGTGCGCCCTTTGATTTGGTCTTTGTTGATACCCATGACTCGCTCCTGAAAAGGTGGTCCGGCTCATCACCGGCATGCAACAAAGGTTGCACAAGCTGCACCTTAGGCGGGGCGTTGGGGGCTGTCGGTGCGCTGTCGTACCTGGGGCGGAAGCGCTGTTTATAACCATTTAGAATAAATGAGTTGACTTTTATTCCTGCATGCATATAATTCGATGCAGGAATGCGGTGTACCTCCCAACACACCCCTGTTCCACGAGAACCACCACGAGATGTCTCCTGCCGTTGGTTCCCGGTTTATTCGACACCTGTCGACCGCGTTGATCTGCAGAGCAGCAGCCAACCGAATCTCTTTTTGCTCAAGCCGGCCTTACAACGTGGCCCGCACCTCTCCCTTTAAATGAATCAGAATTTCGAATCCGCTATCCCGATGGGCAACTACATTGTTTCGCCCGCAACGCAAGAAACCAGCGCCGGTCTGTTCCGTGCCTCCATCGCTGTCCAACGCAGCCAGAGCAAAGGCGCTTACTGCCGGGTCTTTAACTTCGACTGCGAGTTTGTCTCCCGCGAAGCCGCCCGCGTGTACGCCATTACCCAAGGCTGGCTTGAAACCGGCAGTGCCAATCCGCAAACCTGCTGAAGCAGGCCGGACGCACTCCACACACATCACCCTATTCCGCCGCCCGCAAAGGCTGCAAACCCGCGCACCCCAGCCACCCGGGCTGACAGCGCACTCACTGAAAGGCTCACCATGAGCAGCAAAATTTACGTGGGCAACCTGCCCTACTCCGTCACCGATGACAGCTTGCAGAGCAATTTCGCCGAATTCGGCGAAGTGACCTCCGCCAAGGTCATGATGGACCGCGACACCGGCCGTTCCAAGGGCTTTGCCTTTGTGGAAATGAGCACTCCCGCATTTGCCCAAGCCGCCATTGACGGTTTGAACGGTCAATCCGTGGATGGCCGCTCCATTGTGGTCAACCTGGCCCGTCCGCGTGAAGACCGTGGTAGCTCTGATGGCTACCGCGGCGGCCGTAGCAGCTACTAAGCGCTAAACGCCCACAAAAAAGCCGGCTCTGGTAGCCGGCTTTTTTGCGTCTGGCGGTTTACATCTTGCCGAACTTGGCCTTGGCGTCGGCCATGCAGGCGTCTTTGGTGCTGGAGGCCAAAGCGTCGCACTTCTCTTCCGCCACCTTCAGGTCGGCGGCGCGCTTGTCGGCCGCGGCGTCGGTGCGGACTTCTTTGTTGTCGCTCTTGGCATCGGCGTTGGTTTTGGTGGTTTTCATTTGCACCTCCGCATCGGCTTTGGCCGCGGTGCGAGCGGCTTTGGCTTCTTTCACGCACACGTCTTTGGGGTTGCCAGAGAGGTCGTCACACTTTTGCTTGGCGACGTCGTAGGTGGCCTCTGCCTGCTCAGTGCGCACTTTGTATTGCGTTTTGAGCGTGGGCTTGTAGCTGTTTTCCAGCTCTGCCAAGGCGACCGACTCTTTGCCTTTGGCTTCTGCGACACAGATGTCGCGCGCATTGCCGGACTGGGCGTTGCAGTTTTTCTTGCCGGCGCTGTAGTCGTCTTTGATACGCGCCTTGCTGGCCTTGTAATCAATCGGAGACATCTGCGCCATGACAGTGCCGGCAAACAGCAGGCACGCAGCCATGGCGACGCTGCGCATCAAGGTGGGGGTGGTTTTCATGGGGAATCCTTAAAGTGAAAACTGTGGCAGGCCATGCAGGCCTGAGAGTCTTCACAGTAAGGGGGATGGGGCGGCCGGTCTGTTCGTTGGTGGACATACCGGCGAGCCGGTCACTCCGCAGGCAGCGCTGCCAGCAGCACCGTCACCACCAGCCCGCCCTCGGCATGGTTGTGCAGCCTGATCTCGCCACCGTGGGCCTGGATGATGTTGCGCGCAATGCCCAGACCCAAACCGGTACCGGTGCGGTTTTGTTGCTGGCCGTGGCTGAGGCGCACATGCGGCTCAAACGCGGCCGACATGCTGGCCTGCGCTATGCCAGGCCCGAAGTCGCGCACCTCCACCAGCGCGCGGCTGCCTTGCAAGCTCAGGCGCACCTGCACCCGCTCGCCATAGAGCACTGCGTTGTCCAGCAGGTTGCTCAGGGCGCGCTCCAGCGCCAGCGGTTTACCGAGCACGCTCACGGCTTCGGCATTGCATTCGATGGTGGCGTCGGGGTGGATCGGGCGTTGCGCCAGGCGGGCGAGCAGGGTGTCCAGCCGCACGGGGGTGAGGTTCTCGTGGATGTCGGTGTCTTTCACGCTTTGCAGCGCGGCTTTGACCATGACATCAAGGTCGTCCAGGTCTTCGTGGAACTCGGCGCGCAGGGTGTCGTCGTCCAGCAATTCGGTGCGCAGCTTGAGCCGCATGATGGGTGTTTTGAGACCGTGCGAAATGCCCAGAAAAAGCCGCTCCCGGTCCACCAGATAGCCCTGAATGCGGGCCTGCATTTCATTGAAGGCGCGCGCGGTGCGGCGCAGCTCGGCAGTGCCGGTTTCGGGCACGCTTTCGGGCGCCGTGTCGCTGCCAAAGGCCTTGGCGGCCGAGGCGATCCGGTTGAGCGGGCGTATGAGCCCGCGCACCAGCAGCACGCTCAGCACCAGCACGGTTACCAGCGTCACGAGTTGCAGGGCCACCCGGTCCCAGGTGAGGGGGTTGGCGTTTTCCAGAAAGTAGGGGTCGGGCATGGTGGTGGCCAGGTACAGCCAGCGCCCGGGCTCAAACTCCGCCTGAATCACCAGCACCGGCGCGGGGCGCGGGCGTAGCAGCAGGGTGGCCTCCACCCATGAGTCCGGCAGGTCGCGCACCATGCGCCCGTCGTCTGATACCTGCAGCGTGTCGGGCCAGGCAAAGGCCACGCTAGGGGCTTGGGTGTTACCAGCCAGGTTGCGGGTGAGGTCGCCTTCCATGGCCTCCACCACCGCATCCACCAGGCCGTTGCCTTCGACCGGCTGCACCGGCACACGCGCTTTGTTTACGTTGATGAAAAAGCGGGTGCCGCCCATGGTGCGCAGCTGCTCAATGAGGATGGGCCTGAACTGCGGCGGCAGGTCGCGGAAGAAGCGGATAGAGCCTGCCGCATTCAGCGCAATCGCGTGGCCAGCACTCAGCGCCTCGGCACGCGCACTCTCGCGCAACTGCCGCGCCCACAGCAGTGTGCCTACGAGCTGCGCGCTGATAACGCCCAGCGCCATGACCACGACGATCCGCCCCAGCAGACTGTCGGGCAGGTAGCGCCGCGTCCAGCGGCGGCGCTCAGGGTTCGGCATGGGCGCTCACGTCCGCCGAGAACACATAGCCGCTGCCGCGCACGGTTTTGATCAACACCGGTTGCTTGCCATCGTCATGCAGGCGTTGGCGCAGGCGGCTCACCTGCACATCGAGCGATCGGTCCAAAGGCCCGAGGTCGCGGCCACGGGTTTGCTCCATCAGGCGGGCGCGGTCCAGGGTTTCGCCCGCATGTTCGGCAAAAAAACGCAGCAGGTTGAAGTCCATGCTGGTGAGAACCACCGGCTGGCCTTGCGGGTCGGTGAGCACGCGCTCCATCACGTCCATGCTGAAGCCGGCGAACTTCAAAAACCGCACAGGCGCACCGGGCGCACCCAGTTGCATGCGGCGGTGAATCGCCTTGATGCGGGCCAGCAGCTCGCGCGGGTTGTAGGGCTTGGCGATGTAGTCGTCCGCACCCAGCTCCAGCCCGACGATGCGGTCCGTGTCGTCCGCGCTGGCGGTCAGCATGATGATGGGCACCGGCGACTGGCTGCGCACGCTGCGGCACAGGGTGAAGCCATCGGTGTCGGGCAGCATCACATCCAGAATGACCAGGCTCAGCTCGTCCTTGAAGCGCTCGAACTCGGCGTTGAAGCTGGCACCGTCGTGGGCCACGCGGACTTCGTACTGGTGCTTCTCTAGGTAAGTCTTGAGCAGGTTGCGGGTTTTTTGGTCGTCGTCAACGACAAGCAGGGTGCGGGTCATGGGCTGGTCGTGCGGGTTTAGCGCTCAGTGCTGGTTGCGCGGATCACGGAGGCCAGGCGGCGCTGGGCCTCCGGGGTTTCCATGCGGGAGTCGGTCAGGTAGCGCCACAGGGTCTGGGCCACCGCGTCTTTGATGGCTTCGTCCGCCGCCATGCGGTGGGCCAGGCTGGGCACACGCGCATTGCGCGCAAGGGCAAAGGTTTCCCACGAGTCGCGGGCGCAGCTGTCGAGTGCGGCGGGGTCTATGTCGCGGCGCACCGGCACTGCGCCTTTGATGCGGTTGTAGGCCAGCTGCGCAGGAATGCCGGTGACCACCTCGGCCATCTTCTCTTGCGCCGCCTCGCGCGGGCGGGCGCTCACCAGCATGGCCAGCGTGTCCACGCTGTAGAGGTGCATGTTCTCAGTGCCCGGTACTACGGCGCAGCCGAAGTCGCGCACCGGGCTGGCGCCCCAGGCCATGAGCTCGCCCTTGGCCCAGTCGCCCATGATCATCATGCCGGCGTTGTCGGCCATGAGCTCGCGGGTGCTCTCGGTCCAGGGGCGCTCCACCGGCGCATCGGTAGCCAGCGCGCGCAGCCAGCGCAGGCGCTGCAGGGCGCGCTCTACGCGGGCGTCCATCCAGGCGCTGCTCTTGCGTTGCACGATGAGCTCGCGGTAGAGCGCAGGGCCTGCGTCGCCGAGTAGCACCGTCTCAAACACGGTGGCAATCTGCCAGGGCTCGTCGCTCCAGGCCAGCGGCCGTATGCCTTTGGCCTGCAGCTTGCGGGCGGCCATTTCAAACTCGGCCCAGCTGCGGGGCGGCGTGAGGCCCAGCTTGCTGAAGACCTTGCGGTTGTAGAGCAGGGTGTTAATGCGCTGAATGCCCAGCGGCGCAGCAATCACATCGCCCTTGTAGGTGACGAGTTCAAGCACCGTAGGAAACAACACCTGCGACCAGCGCTGGCGCTGCGCCACCGCGTTGAGTGGCATCACCAATCCGATATCGGCCCAGTCGGTGAGGGTGGTGCCAATCAGCTGCGCCACATCCGGCGGGTCGCCCATGAGCACCCGGCTCTTGAGCACTTTGACAGCCGCCATGCCCCCGCCTCCGGGAATGGCGGCGTCTTTCCACTGCACGCCGGCTTGCGCCAGCTGCAGGGCCAGTTGGTCGGCAGCTTTGCGCTCGCTGGCCGAGGTCCACCAGTGCAGCACGTCCATGGGCACCCCCGTGGGCTGCGCCTGTGCGCCGTGCAGGCAGACACAACACAGCAGCAGGGTGGCGAGGCGGGCGAAACCTTTCATTTCCTGTCGATTTGTAATGTTGTGTATGCCAGGCTGTCCGCACCCCCTCCAGCGGCCTCTACGGAGGCCGCGCGGCAGGTAATAAAGCGTAATGCGCAGGTGCGGTACATGGTGAAAAAATTTAATGAAATCAACGACTTATCTTTGTAATCGGGCCCGCCCGGTGCGGTTTGATATTACAGGGGTCAAAGCATAACCTCCGCCCCACTGAACGGCTACCGCCATGCACGGAGCCGGCAGTTTCATTCAACAAATGATCAGGAGATTCCATGTCCCATTCCCTCCGCCTCGCCGCCGCTGCGGCAGCGCTGGTTTGCAGCAGCTTTGCCGGTGCCGGTACCCTCACCATTGAGAGCTGGCGTGTCGACGACAAAACACTCTGGGAAGACGTGCTGTTGCCCGCCTTCTACAAAGCCAATCCCGGCATTACCGTCAAGTTCGCGCCCACCGCGCCCCCTGAGTACAACTCGGCGCTGAATGCCCGCTTGACTGCTGGCACTGCAGGTGACTTGGTGACCTGCCGCCCGTTTGACGTGTCCTTGGACCTGTACAAAAAGGGACATCTGGACAAGCTCAATGGCAATGCAGCCCTGAAGAACTTCCCCGAGTCCGCCCAAGTGGCGTGGCAGACCGATGATGGCAAGGACACCTATTGCGTGCCCATGGCGTCGGTGATTCACGGTTTCTTCTACAACAAGAAGGTGTTTGCCGAGCTGGGCCTGAACCCGCCCGTGACCGAAGCCGACTTCTTCAATGTGCTGGACAAGGTCAAGGCCGCCGGCAAGGTGGCTCCGATCGCCATGGGTACTGCTGATCAGTGGGAAACCCACCAGATCGTGTACACCGGCATCGGTCCGAACTACTGGAAGGGTGAAGAAGGCCGCAAGGCGCTGATCGCCGGCAAGAAGAAGTTCACCGACCCCGAGTTTGTGAAAACCTGGGACGTGATGGGCAAATGGGCCAACTACCTACCCAAGGGCTACCAAGCCCAGACCTATGGCGACTCGCAAAACCTGTTCGGTAGCGGCCGTGCAGCGATTTACCCGACCGGATCCTGGGACATCTCGTACTTTGAGGGCAATAGTAAGGTGGAGTTCGGTGCCTTCAAGCCGCCCGTGGCCAAGGCCGGTGATCCTTGCTACATCTCGGACCACACCGACATCGCCATGGGTGTGAACAGCAAGAGCAAGAACAAGGCAGACGCCCAAGTGTTCTTGAACTGGCTGGCCAGCAAAGAATTTGCCGACCTGTACACCAACAAGGTGACCGGCTTCTTCTCGCTTTCCAACCACGCCATCGATGTGAAGAACCCGGTGGCCAAGGAAATGATCGGCTGGCGCAAGCAGTGCAAGAGCACCATCCGCCTGAACGCACAGATCATGAGCCGCGGTACCCCGAGCATGGAAAACGAGTTCTGGAACGTGAACTCCCAGGTCATGAACGGAAAGATGGCGCCCAAGGATGCTGCTGCGCAGATCCAGAACGGCTTTGCCAAGTGGTACACGCCTGCCAAGTAAAGCGCAGCGTATGAGTCAGGAGTGCGAGCCGGTGGCTTGCACTCCGGCGGCGCCCCTCCAGCCGCCGCTCCCCCCGTTCTCCTTTGTCTCTTTGACCAACAAGGTCTCCCATGAAACTCGGCTTTTCCTGGCGGGTGCTGGTGTTTATCGCCCCGGCACTGCTGATCTACGCCACCTTCAGTGCCCTGCCACTGCTGGACACCCTGCGCCTAGGCCTCTACAGCGCAGACGACACCGGCCTGCGCAGCTTCACCGGCCTCTCGAACTACCAGACCATCTTGAGCGACCCGCAGTGGTCAGCCAGCTTCTGGAATGCGATGGGCAACAACCTGAAGTTCTTCGGCATCCATATGCTGGTGCAAAACCCGGTGGGCTTGCTGCTGGCAGCCCTGCTGTCCCTACGCAATGTGCGCTTTGCGGCCACCTACCGCACCGTTTTCTTTTTGCCCACGCTCTTGTCGGTGGTGATCATCGGTTTTGTGTGGCAGCTCATCCTGTCGCCACTGTGGGGCGTGTCTGAGCGCCTGCTGACCTTTGTCGGATTGGGCGACTGGTTCGAGCCCTGGCTGGGGCTGGAGAGCTCGGCGCTGATCACCGTGTCGCTGATGTCGGTGTGGCAGTACATCGGCGTGCCGATGATGCTGATTTATGCCGCGCTGATTGCGATTCCGGAGGACATCATCGAAGCCGCCGTGGTCGAGGGCGCCTCGCCCTGGCGCATCTTCTGGCAGATCCGCCTGCCGCTGATCCTGCCCACGCTGGGGCTGGTGACCATCCTGACCTTTGTGGCCAACTTCAACGCCTTTGACCTGATCTACACGGTCAAGGGCGCAGTGGCAGGCCCCAACTACAGCACCGACATTCTGGGCACGCTGTTCTACCGCACCTTCTTCGGCTACCAGTCGCAAGTGGCGAGCCCGACCATGGGTGCGGCCGTCGCTACGCTCATGTTCCTGGTGATTCTGGTGGGCGTGGCGGTGTACTTCCTCGCGGTGCAGCGCAAGCTGCAGCGCTTTGCAATGTGAGGCCGCACATGGCAAACCACACCTCTTCCAAATCGCTGCCTTTCGCGCCCAGCCGCGTGTTTGTGCACTTCACGCTCATCAGCTATCTGCTGCTGGCGCTGCTGCCCATCCTGCTGGTGTTCATGAACTCGTTCAAGAGCCGTGACGCGATCTTCAACGACCCGCTGTCGTGGCCTACGCCCGAGACGTTTTCGCTCATCGGCTACACCAAGGTGCTGGGCCGTTCGGACGTGCTGATGTACTTCGGCAACAGCTTCATCGTCACGATTGCATCGCTGTTTTTCATTCTGCTGTTCGGGGCCATGGCGGCCTGGGGCTTGTCGGAATACCGCTTCAAGGGCAACCGCTGGCTGAAGTTCTTTTTCGCCTTCGGCATCATGGTGCCGATCCGGCTGGGCACGGTGTCCATCCTGCAATTGATGGTGGAGCTCAACCTCGTCAACACCCTCACTGCGCTGGTGCTGGTGTACGTGGCGCAGGGCCTGCCGCTGGCGATCATGATCTTGTCGGAGTTCATGGGGCAGGTGCCCGGTGAGCTCAAGGATGCGGCGCGCTGTGACGGCATCGATGAGTTCCGCATCTTTTTCCAGGTAGTGGTGCCGTTGATCCGCCCGGCGATTGCCACGGTGGCAGTGTTCACCATGGTGCCGATCTGGAACGACCTGTGGTTCCCGCTGATCCTCGCGCCTTCCGAGCAGACGCAGACCATCACCCTGGGCATCCAGCAATTCGTGGGGCAGTACGCCACTGATTGGAATGCCGTGTTGGCCTCGCTCTCGCTGGCCATCGTGCCGGTGGTCACCCTCTACGCCCTCTTCTCCCGTCAACTGATCCGCGGCATCACCGCGGGTGCCGTCAAGTAAAGCAGAACCACCATGGCAAGCGTTTCCCTCACCAACATCAGCAAGCGCTACGGCAACAACGCGCCGGTGCTGCACAACATCAACCTCGAGATCGAGCACGGCGAACTGGTGGTGCTGGTCGGCCCTAGCGGCTGCGGCAAGTCCACGCTGTTGCGCGTGCTTTGCGGGCTCGAAGACATCAGCAGCGGCGAGCTGCGCATCGGTGACGACCTGGTCAACGACCTGCCGCCTGCCGAGCGCGGTATCGCCATGGTGTTCCAGAGCTATGCGCTCTACCCGCACATGACGGTGTACCGCAACATGTCTTTCGGGCTCAAGATCCACGGTGCCAACAAGGCCGACATTGACAAACGGGTGCGCGATGCCGCCAAGGTGCTGCACATCGACCATCTGCTGGAGCGACTGCCCCGCGAGCTTTCGGGCGGGCAGCGCCAGCGCGTGGCCATCGGCCGTGCCATCGTGCGCGAGCCGCGCTTGTTTTTGTTTGACGAGCCGCTCTCGAATCTGGACGCTGCGCTGCGCGCCAAGACCCGCATCGAGCTGGCCCGCCTGCACCGGGACCTGGGCGCCACCATGGTCTATGTGACGCACGACCAGGTGGAAGCCATGACGCTGGGCGACAAGATCGTGGTGCTCAGCGAAGGCCATGTGCAGCAGGCGGGCACCCCGCTCACGCTGTACCAGCAGCCAGCCAACCGCTTTGTGGCGACCTTCATTGGCTCGCCCACCATTAACCTGCTGCCGGCTCGCGTGGTGGAGGTGCTCGACGGTGGCGCCCGCTTGCTGCTGGGTAATGGCAGCAAGGTGCTGGCGACCGTAGACAGCAGCCAGCTGCAAGTGGGTGAAAGTGTGGAAGTGGGCCTGCGCCCCGAGCACTGCGAAGTGCTGCCCGCCGGCGTGGCGCCTGCGGCGGACGACACTGCCCTGGACGCCGAGATCACGCTGGTGGAGCACCTGGGCGAGTCCAACCTGCTGTACCTCAAGATGGACGACGGGCAAGAGCTGATCGTGCGCGGTGACGGCAATGCCGAAGTGCGCTTGGGCGACTCGGTCATCGTGCGTGCGGCACCTTCGGCCCTGTACCTCTTCCGCGCTGACGGCATGGCCTGCACCCGCTTGAACCCCGGCAACATGCGCTCGGCCCATGCGCGCTGAGTCGCTGCCGGCACACATTCACTACGCCATCGGCATTGATGGCGGCGGCACCAGCACCCGTGGGCGGGTGGTGCACCGCAGTGGTGTGGTGGTGGGTGAGGGCAAGGCTGGTGCCTCGGGCCTTATGCAAGGTATCCCGCAAGCCTGGCGCCACATTACGCAGGCTATTTCGCACGCTACCAAGGGCCGCTTGCAGGCCGGCTGGCCGCAGCCTGTGCCGGCCAACTGCGCTTTGGGGCTGGGCTTGGCCGGTGCCAACAACCGAGGGTGGCATGCAGACTTTTTAGCCGCCGATCCGGGCTATGCCAGGCTCAAGCTGGAGTCGGACGCGGTGACCGCTTTGTGGGGTGCCCATGGCGGGAATGCCGGGGCCTTGGTGATTGTGGGCACCGGCGCTATCGGGCTGGCACTTTTGCCCGATGGTCAACAGCGCGTCAGCGGTGGCTGGGGCTTTCCGTGCGGGGACGACGGCAGCGGCGCCGATATCGGCCTGCGCGCCGTGAACCTGACCCAGCGCTCGTTGGATGGGCGAGCCGTGGCCGGGCCTTTGAGCACCGCGATTCTGCAGGCCACCGGTGGCACCCCCGACGCCTTGTTGGCATGGACGGGTGCCGCACGCCAGTTTGAGTACGCCACGCTGGTGCCTTGCGTGTTCGCCCATGAGCACCAGGACCCGGAGGCCGCTGGCCTGATCCGCTACTCCTTGGAGCAGCTCGAATCACTCGCCCGCGCCGTAGACCCCACCCACACGCTGCCGCTGGTGGTGGCCGGCAGCATCGGCCAGCGCCTGGTGCCCCGGCTCAGTGGCTTGGTGGGTGCGTGTGTGGTGCCACCGCAGGGTGACGCCATGGACGGTGCCCTGACCCTGTGTATGCAATGACATGAAAAGAGATTCCGTAATGACAACATTGATGTTGCAAGAGGCCCTGTCCTCAGCGCGCCAAGTAGCGCAACAACTGGCCTGCGACGAAGGTCGCTACGCCGCCCTCGGCAAGGCATTGCGGGCATTGCCGCCCCAGGGAGCTGTCACCATTGCCCGCGGTAGCTCAGACCATGCGGCTGCCTACTTTGCCTATCTGGTGATGTCGCGCACCGGTCAGCTGGTGACCTCGCTGCCCATGTCGCTGCTGACCCTCTACAAGGCGCCCATGGCGCGGCAGCGGGTGCTGGCGGTGTCCATCTCGCAGTCGGGCCGCAGCCCGGATTTGTATGAGCCGATGCAGGTGTTTGAAAAAGCCGGGGCGACCACGGTGGCGCTGGTGAACGACATCAGCTCGCCGCTGGCGCAGGCGGTGGACTGGGCCATGCCCTTGCACGCCGGCCCGGAGAAGAGTGTGGCGGCGACCAAGAGCTTTATCTGTGGCCTGGTGGCCGGTGCACGGTTGGCTGCCCACTGGGGTGCCCACGCAGATTTGCTGGAAGCCTTGAAGACACTGCCAGCGGCGCTGGAAGAGGCCTGTCAGCAGGACTGGAGCGCTGCCATCGAGCCCTTGCGCACCGCCAACCAGCTGATGGTGATCGGCCGCGGTCCGGGCCTGGCGATTGCGCAAGAGGCCGCTCTCAAGTTCAAGGAGACCTGCGGAATCCAGGCCGAGGCCTTTAGTGGCGCCGAAGTCAAACACGGCCCCATGGCGCTGGTGAACGACAACTACCCGATGCTGATCTTCGCCCTGCGCGGTCCGGCCCAGCAGAGCCTGATTGCTTTGGCCGCCGAGATGCGCGGCCGTGGCGCACGGGTGCTCTTGGCTGCACCGGCCGATGTGGCAGAGCGGGACCTCACACTCTCCATCGCTCCGCAGGAGGACTTGGACCCGATCACCGCCATCCAGAGCTTCTATTTGCTGGTGGAGGCGGTCGCGCGTGCGCGCGGGCTGGACCCGGACCAGCCGCCCCATCTCTCGAAAGTCACAAGCACCCGATAAACTGGGGGAATGACATTTGAAACTTTGACGATAGACGGTGCGCCTGCCGTCCGGCTGGAGGGCCCGCACGGGGACTCTGTCACCGCGCTGCTGCGGGGTGGCCAGGTGATCTCGTGGATCGATGCAAGCGGCACCGAGCGCTTGTATTGCAGCCCGCTCTCGCCACTGGCCGGCCCGCAAGCCGTGCGGGGCGGGGTGCCGGTGATTTTTCCGCAATTCAGTGGGCGCGGCCCCCTGATGCGCCATGGCTTTGCCCGCACCCGCGACTGGGCTTTGGCCGACACACCCGCCGGTGCTGCGCACCCCACGCTGGTCTTGCGCATGGAGCATGCCGCCGCAGAAACCGCGCTGTGGGCCCATGACTGTGTGTGCACCCTGACCGTGGCTTTGGAGGCGGCTGGCCTGCGCATCACGCTGGCGGTGCACAACACCGGCAGCAGCCCCTTGAGCTTTCATGCTGCACTCCACACCTACCTCGAGGTGGGTGACGTCACCCAAACCACGCTGGCCGGCGTGTTGCCGCAAGGCGAGGTCTTGTCGCTGGCCGAGCCGATTGACCACTTGTTTGAATCTGTGCCCGGCCCCTTTGCCCTGCGCAGCCCCGCCAGTGCCTTGGACATGGCCCACGAAGGCTTTACCGACGCAGTGGTCTGGAACCCCGGGCCGCAAGCAGTGATTGCCGATCTGCCCGCCGGAGGCTATGCCCGCTTTCTGTGTGTGGAGGCGGCGTCAGTGGGTGTGCCGGTGCAGCTGGCACCGGGCGCGCACTGGCAAGGTAGCCAGTACTTGGTTACCACCGCGTAGGGCCAAACCCCATTTTTTTACAATGCCGGCGCACACGGTGCCCGGCACCTTCTCACGGAAACTCCCATGACCTCTCCTGAATCCACTCCCAAGCGCGCCAAGTTGCGCCCTATTCCCCGTTTCATTTTTGCGAGCCGCTGGTTGCAGCTGCCCTTGTACCTGGGCCTGATCGCTGCGCAGGGCGTGTATGTGTTTCACTTCTGGCTGGAGCTGGTGCACCTGCTGGAAGCCGCTTTCGGCAGCCAGACTGCGCTGCAGGCACTGGTGACCAGCATTGGCTACAAGTCGGATGTGCCGGTGCCCGCGCTGAACGAAACCATCATCATGCTGGTGGTGCTCGCGCTGATTGACGTGGTGATGATCTCCAACCTGCTGATCATGGTGATCGTGGGCGGCTACGAGACTTTTGTGAGCCGCATGGATCTCGACGGCCATCCCGACCAGCCCGAGTGGTTGAGCCATGTGAACGCCTCGGTGCTCAAGGTGAAGCTGGCCACTGCCATCATCGGCATCAGCTCCATCCACTTGCTCAAGACCTTTATCAACGCCGCCAACTACGATGAAAAAGTGCTGATCGCCCAGACGGCTATTCACATCACCTTCTTGCTGTCGGCGATTGCGATTGCCTACACCGACAAGCTGCTCAACAGCAGCCACCAGAACACCAGCCACTAAGGCGGGTTCGCCGCAGGCCACTAGGCAGTGGCCTGCCCTCGGGGTGCAGGGTTTTGAATCAAATAAGCCTTTTGCCCACGTAAATACTACGCAAATAGCTACTAAAAATATAGCAAAAGTAGCGTAAAAAGGGACGGTTTCTCATGATTCAAGTTCGCGATCTGGTGTTCGACTATCTGGGCCACCGTGCGCTGCACGGCGTGTCGGTCGATATCCCCAAGGGCACGGTGACTGCCCTGGTGGGTCCCAACGGGGCCGGCAAATCGACCCTGATGCGCTGCATGGCGGGGCTGGATACGCCGCTCTCGGGCAGCATCACCGTGGGCGGGGTCGATGTGCAAGAGCACCCCCGCGAAGTGCACACCAAGCTGGGTTATCTGTCAGACTTTTTCGGGCTTTACCAAGAGCTCACGGTGCAGCAGTGCCTGAGCTATGCCGCGGCCGCCCAGGGGATTGCAGACAAGCACATTGCCAAGCGGGTGCAGGACGTGGCCCGCTTTTTGAACCTCACCGACAAGCTGCAAAGCCTGGCCAGCAACCTCTCGCGCGGCCAGCGCCAGCGGGTAGCGATCGGCCAGGCCATCGTGCACATGCCGCAGGTGCTGTTGCTCGACGAGCCCGCCAGCGGCCTGGACCCCGAAGCCCGGGCCGATTTGTCGGCCCTGTTCCGCACCTTGCAGGCCAAGGGCATGACGCTGGTGGTGTCGAGCCACATCTTGAGTGAGCTCGACGAGTACTGCACCCACATCCTCTCGATCCGCGATGGTCGGGTCAGCCGCTTTGCCAGCCTGGCTGCGACGGCGACCGGCGCTGAAGGGGTGATCAAGACGCTGGTGCAGATTCAGCTGGCTGCGCCCGCACCGCAATTGGCCGGGCTGTTGGACGCCTATGAGGTGGCCCATCTGGATGTGCAAGGCCTAGCCCCCAGCACGGTGTACCTGCCCGCGGGCGACTTGGCCGCACGCGCTGCACTGCTGGCGCGCCTGACGGCTGCCGGTGTTCCGGTGTGTGGCTTTCAGGAGGTGCGCACCACGCTGCAAGTCAGTTATGACCAGACCGGTGTATCCGGCCGCCCAGGAGAGTCCGCATGAACCCCGAATTCAAACGCAATCTCTGGCTGGAAATGTCGCCCACCCGTTTGGCCATCATGCCGGGGGTGCTGGCCTTGATTGGCCTGTTGGTCTATGTGTTGAACCCGGATGATCCGCAGCGCAGCTTGTTTGTGGCGTTCTCGGTGCTGTTTGTCGGTTTGACCGTGGGTTGGGGCAGTTTGCTGGTGGTGTCGAGCATCAACAACGAAGTGAGCGAGCGCACTTGGGACCAGCAGCGCTTGAGTGCCCTGAGCCCGTGGGACATGGCCTGGGGCAAGCTGTTCGGCAGCGCTGCCTACGCCTGGTATGGCGGTTTGCTGTGCGCCTTCGTCGCCGTGGTGGCGGCCTTGTCGGGGCCGGCGTTCTGGAGCCGTTGTGTCTGGCTGTTGGTGGGCGCCGTGGGCACGGTGGCGTTGCACGCGTGGTTGATGGCGAGTCGCTTGCACACCCTGGATATCCGTTCGGAAAAAGCCAGTGGCATGGCCGGGCGCCTGTTTGGTGTGTTTCTGGTGTTGCAAACCTTGCCGGTGATTTTCATGGTGCTGCGCGACCCGAGCTCGCCGGACCGCGAGGGTCTGGGCAGCTGGTGGGGCTGGGGCTTGCCCCTGTCTATTCAGTCGTTGTTGGTGGCCTTGCTGCTGTTGGCGCTTGGCTTGCTGGCGCTGTGGCGCAGCATGGGCAAGCAGCTGATGGTGCGCGGTGTGCCCTGGGCCTGGGCACTGGGCGTGTTGGGCCTGGGCTGGGTGATCGCCGGCTTCATGCCGAGCCCCGGCTGGGGCGCGCCGCTGTGGATGACGCTGGCGTGTACCGCGCTGGCATCCACCTACGGGGCGCTGTTCACCGAGTCCAACAACCGCCTCGTCTGGCAGGCGGTGCTTTACCACCGCGCGCACAGCCCGGCACGCCGGGTCTGGCAGGCCCTGCCCTTGTGGCCAGTGAGTTGGGCGCTGGCCGCCGTGTGCCTGGTGGCCTATTCGCTCACCGGGGGTGCTGCCAGTGAGGCTGCCCGCGATGTGCCCGCGCTCGAGGGGCTGATGTGGATGGCCCTGCTGCACACCCTGCGGGACTGCGGCATCTACCACTTCTTTGCCTTGCGCAACACCAGCCGCAAGCCCACCGCCATGACGCTGCTCACCCTGTTTGTGCTAGGGGTGGTGCTGCCGGCCCTGGTGGCCAGCGCAGCGCCCGGTTTGGCGCCTTGGCTGGAGCCGTTTTTCGGTGTCAAAGCGCTGGCAATGGGAGAAGAGTCGCTCGGTGCGAGCGCCTGGCTCGGCATGGCCTTGCATCTGGTGGTGGTGGCAGGGCTGGTGGCCTGGCGCTGGTCGGCCGGCTCACCCGCTGCCCTGCGCAGCGCCCGGGCAGATTAAGGGCGAGCGTGGTCCGCGTCGGGCCGGTGCGCCGGGTCAACGTGGGTCATCAAATTCAAAACCCGGTGGCGCTGGAGCACCGCTTGGCGGGCGGCTACGGCGATGTTGTGACCCTCTTCCACGGTGAGCTGTGCGTCCACCTCAATGTGGGCATCCGCCACCACCATGTCGCCCATCTTGCGGGTGCGCACATCGTGCACGCCAGATACTCCGGGCGTGGCCAGCAGGGTGGCGCGAATGGCTTGGACTTCGGCTTCATCGAGGCCGCGGTCCATCAGGTCGTGAAGCGCGTCCCACGCAAAGCTCCAGCCCATTTTGCCGACCATGAAGCCCACAATCAGGGCGGCAATCGGGTCCAGCAAGGGGTAGCCGGCCATGCTGCCGAGAATGCCCAGGCTCACCACCAATGACGAGGCGGCGTCCGACCGCGCATGCCAGGCATTAGCCACCAGCAGGCTGGATTTGACGGCCTTGGCGACGCGCAGCATGTAGCGGAACAAAAGCTCTTTGGTGACGATGGCCCCCAACGCCACCCACAAGGCCGTGGTGTGGGCCGGGGCAATGGTGTCGGGCGACTCCAGCTTGCCCAGGGCCGACCAGACCATTCCGCCACCCACTGCGAGCAGGATCAGGCCCAGGGCCAAAGACGCTGCGGTCTCAAACCGCTGGTGCCCGTAAGGGTGGTCGTCATCCGCATCTTTTTTGGCATGGTAGCCGGCGAACAGCACCACAAAGTCCGACACGAGGTCAGACAAGGAGTGGATGCCGTCGGCGAACAGCGCCTGTGACTTGGTGAGCGTGCCCACAATGATCTGGGCACTGGCCAGCACCACGTTCACCACCACGCTCACCCAGGTGCTGCGGCTCGCAGCTGCCGCGCGTTCAGCGGCACTGTGGGGGGCGTGCTCGTCTTCTTGTTCGGTAAATTGCATGGTGCGCAGTGTGACCGACCAAGATGACGGTGGCCTTAACTCAGGTGCTTGCCGGCAATGCCGGCCAACTCAAACATGGTGACCTGCGGCTTGCCGAACACTGCGAGCAGCTTGGCATCGGCGTTGATGCTGCGCTTGTCCTTGGCGTCCTGCAGGCCGTTGGCCTTGATGTAATCCCACAGTTTTTTCATGACTTGCGGGCGGGCGATCGGCTCGGCGCCGATCACCGCGGCCAACTCGGCGCTGGGCTGTTTGCCGCTGGCTGCGGTGGTTTTGCGCGGCGCCTTGGGCTTGGCTTCTTTGACGGCAGCGGCCTTCTTTGCAGGCGCTTTTTTGGCTGCAGCGCCCGTGGTTCCTGCGCGAGCAGCTCCTGTTTTGGTAGCGGCGCCGGTCTTGGCGGCTGCCTTGAAAGCGGTCTTGCGGGGCGGGAATTTGCTGGGTGCGAATTCGAAGTTCACCTTGCCCTCGGCCGCGTCCCAGGCCAGCATGGCCTTGAAGGCACGGCGGGTGCGCATCGAGACGAACTTGTCGAGCAGGTCGGTCTTGCCGGTCGCCAGCAGCTTTTGCATCTGCTCGCGCTCGATGGGTTGCTGCAGGATGATTTGGCCGCTCTTGAAGTCGCAGCTCGGGGTGGGCTGCGCATCGGTGGGGACCGATTTTTCACACACGTAGTTTTTGCCGTGTTCAAACACGTTGCCGCCGCACTTGGGGCAAGCGCCCAAGGCGGTCTGGGTGCCGAAGTCGACCAGTTCACCGTCTTCTTCGCCGGCTTTGTCATCGCCGAAGTCGAACTCGAGCTTGTAGTTCTTGGCCTCTTCGTCAAACTTAATGACCATCTCGCCCACAAAAGGCCAGCCGGCCTTGGAGCGGAAACCGTCCAAGGGGCCGATGTGTTTGTCACGCAGGAACTGCTCTACCTCTGCGGGCTCGAAGGTGCGCCCCGCGGGGGATTTGCCGAACGAGAAACCGCAGCCTTCGCTGTGACCGTCTGCACCGGTACAGGTGTAGCGGCGGTAGTTTTCTTTGACGATGCCACCGCAGTTGGGGCAAGGGGCCGCCAGGGTGGCGTAGTCACCGGGGATGGTGTCGCGGTCGTATTCTTTGGCCTTTTTGACCATGTGCTCGGTCATGGCGGCGATCTCGGCCATGAACTTTTCGCGGCTGAGCTTGCCCTGTTCCATCTGGGCGAGCTTGTATTCCCACTCACCGGTGAGCTCGGCCTTGGTCAGTTCCTGCACATCGAGGCCGCGCAAGAGCGTCATGAGCTGGAAGGACTTGGCGGTCGGGATCAACTCGCGACCTTCGCGCAGCATGTACTTCTCGGCAATCAGGCCTTCGATGATGCTGGAGCGGGTGGCTGGTGTGCCCAGACCCTTCTCTTGCATGGCTTCGCGCAGCTCGTCGTCTTCCACGGTTTTGCCGGCACCTTCCATGGCACCGAGCAAGGTAGCTTCGGAGTAGCGTGCAGGCGGTTTGGTCTTGAGGCCCTTGGGGTCTACCGGGTCGCCCTTGACCTTTTCGCCGGGGGCTACGGGCACCAGGTTCTGGCCTTTGTCGCCTTCCTTGGCGTCTTCCACTTCGGCGGCGGCTTCTTTGCCGTAGATGGCCAGCCAGCCCGGCTTGACCAGCACCTTGCCTTCCGTCTTGAAGGCGTGCTGTGCAGCGGTGGTGATGCGGGTGGTGACCTGGTATTCGGCACTCGGGAAGAACACCGCCATGAAGCGGCGCACCACCAAGTCGTACAGCTTTTGCTCCGCCTCGCTCAGGCCGCTGGGCGCTTGCAGGGTGGGGATGATCGCAAAGTGATCCGACACCTTGGCGTTGTCGAACACGCGCTTGGTGGGGCGGATGTAGTTGTTATTCAGTGCGACCAGTGCGTGCGGCGCCAGATGGCGCATGTCGCTGTCGGCCAGCATCTCGAAGGTCTTTTTGACGACCGGCACATAGTCTTCGGGCAGGGCGCGCGAATCGGTACGCGGGTAGGTCAGGGCCTTGTGGCGCTCGTAGAGGCTTTGGGCAATCTGCAAGGTGGTCTTGGCCGAGAAACCAAACTTGCCGTTGGCCTCGCGCTGCAGGCTGGTCAGGTCGAACAGCAGGGGAGAAGCCTGGGTGGTGGGCTTGCTCTCTTCGGTCACGGTGGCGGGCTGGCCGCGCACCGCGTCTGCAATCGCCTTGGCCTCGGCCTGGGTCCAGACGCGGTCGGCCTTTTTCTCGGCGTCGTCCGCATCTTTTTTGTGAGCGGGGTTGAACCACTTGCCCGCGTACTCGCCCGCTTGGGCGGCGAAGGTGGCGTGGATCTCCCAGTAATCGCGGCTGACAAATTTGCGGATCAGCTCTTCGCGCTCTACCACCACTGAGAGCGTGGGGGTCTGCACCCGGCCCACGGTGGTTAGGAAGAAACCGCCGTCGCGGCTGTTGAACGCGGTCATCGCACGGGTGCCGTTGATACCCACCAGCCAGTCGGCTTCAGACCGGCAGCGGGCGGCATCGGCCAGGGGCTGCATCTGGGCGTTGGTGCGCAGGTTGTCAAAGCCATCGCGGATGGCCTGGGGCGTCATGGACTGCAGCCACAGGCGGCTGACCGGCTTGCCCAGCGGCTTGGCGCCACCGGCGTATTGCTCAATCAGGCGGAAGATCAGCTCTCCTTCGCGGCCCGCGTCGCAGGCGTTCACGATCTTGTCGACATCCTTGCGCTTGGCCAGCTTGACCACCGCGTTCAGGCGCGTCTTGGTTTTGTCGACCGGCTTGAGGTCAAAGTGGGGCGGAATGACGGGCAACTGCGCAAAGCTCCATTTGCCGCGTTTAACGTCGTAGGCCTCGGGCGCTTGGATCTCAACCAAGTGACCGACGGCGCTGGAAACCACGTAGCTGTCGCTCTCGAAATATTCGTCGTGTTTTTCAAATTTGCCCGCCACCGGAGTGAGTGCACGCACGATGTCTTGTGCGACCGACGGCTTTTCAGCAATAACCAATGTTTTGTTCAAAACGGTGTTTTTCATCTGACTACAATCCAATTCTCGCGTGCGCGCAGGCGCGCACTTGCACACGCAGGCACGCACACATGCGCGCCCATACGATTCACCATACCAAACTTTCCGGCCGTGGCAAAAACCCCAGTGAAATCCTCCACCAGTGTGCCCGCCTCGCCGGCACGGCGCATCCAGACACGGCGCTCCGGGGTACATGGCAAAGGGGTGTTCGCGCTGCAGGATATCGCCGAAGGCGAAACCATCATTGAGTATGTGGGCGAGATCATCAGCTGGCAGGAAGCCCAGGACCGCCACCCCCACGACCCCAAAGACCCGAACCACACGTTTTACTTCTCGCTCGAAGATGGCAACGTGATCGACGCCTTGTTCGGCGGCAACTCCTCGCGCTGGATCAATCACTCCTGCGACGGCAACTGCATTGCTGACGAAGAAGAGGGTCGTGTATTCATCAAGGCGCTGCGCAACATCCGCGCCGGTGAAGAGCTGAACTACGACTACGGCCTGATTTTGGAGGAGCGCTACACCAAGAAGCTCAAGGCGGAATACCCCTGCTGGTGTGGCAGCAGCAACTGCCGTGGCACCTTGTTGGCCCCCAAGCGATGAACGTGACCCGCTGGCCTGCGGAAGCGATTTGGGAAGCGGTGTTTGCGGTCCTTCCCGGTTTCAGTGTCGAGGTGTTGCCGGAAATTGATTCCACCAACTCAGAACTGATGCGGCGCGCACGGGCAGGCCAATGCGAGCCGGTGCTGCTGGTCGCAGAGCGGCAGACCGCCGGCCGGGGCCGCCTGGGGCGCGACTGGCAAAGCGACACCCAGGGCGACGGGGGCACTTTGACCTTCTCGTTAGGCCTGCCTTTGCAGCCTGCGGATTGGTCGGGGCTGTCGCTGGCGGTGGGGCTGTCCGTGGTGCAGAGCTTGCACCCGGAGTTGCAGCTGAAGTGGCCCAATGACGTCTGGTGGCAGGGCCGCAAGCTGGCCGGCATTCTGATTGAAACCGCCAGCGCTGGCACGCAACGCTACGCCGTCATTGGTGTGGGCATCAACATCACGCCGCGCCAGGGGGATGGTTTGCGCACCCCGCCTGCGGCCTTGCAAGAATTGCTGCCTGATGTGGATGCGCCAGAGGTCTTGCACCGGGTGATCGCGCCTTTGGTGCAAGCGGTGCTGACGTTTGCGACCGAAGGTTTTACACCGTTGCGCGGTGCTTACCATGCGCGTGATTTGTTGGCGGGTCAGGCGGTGGTGTGTACCGATGGCACACAAGGTACCGCACTGGGTGTAGACGCCAGCGGGGTGCTGCTGGTCGACACCGGGGCGGGAACTGTCAGAATCAACAGCGCGGAAGTGAGCGTGCGTCCGGTATCTGCACCCCCCCTCAACCCCTCCTGACTTCTATGTTGCGACTGATTGTCCTGCTACTCCTTTTGGCAAACGGCCTGTACTTTGCGTGGAGTCACCGTTATCTGCAGATGTACGGCTTTGCCCCGCACACCAGCAGTGAGCCGCAACGGGTGCAGCAGCAGATCAAGCCGGATGCGGTGCAGCTGTTGACCGCTGCAGAGTTGAAGAAGGTGGAAGCCCAGATGCTCGCCGATGCGGGCCCCAAGGAGTGTCTGCAAGCCGGCCCCTTCAGTGACGAGGAAGCTGCGGCCCTTCGTCGGGTGCTGAATGAAGCGCTGCCCGCAGGCGGCTGGCAGGTGGACCCTGTCAAAGTGAGTGCGCGTTGGGTGGTTTACGTGGGCAAGCTGGCCAAAGGCGAGACGCTGGCCAAAAAGACCGCCGATCTGGCGGCTTTGGGCATCAAGGCGATACCGGTGGCGAACCCGGATCTACAACCCGGTTTGGTCCTGGCAGGCTTTGAAACGGAAGCGGCCGCCAAGGCGGAGCTCGCCCGTCTGGCGCCCAGAGGCATCCGTGGCATCAAAGTGCTGCAAGAGCGCCAGGCGGCCACTGTGCAGCAGTTGCGAGTGCCGGCGGCCACCGAGGCCATCAAACTCCGGCTTCAGGATGTGAAGGCCGCTTTGCAAGGGCACGGGCTCAAGAGCTGCAGCTAAGCGGCTTCGGCGGGTGGGTTGACCGCAGAGGGTGAAAACCGCAAGGTGAACGTGGTGCCCGGCGGCGAGTAACCGGGCCGGCTGTCTTCCACCGCAATCTCCGCGTGGTGCTGGCGCGCAATTTCTTGAACGATGGGCAAACCCAAGCCGGAGCCATCGGCCTCGTTGCCGAGTGCCCGGTAGAACGGTTGAAAAACGAGTTCCCGCTCGGCCGCCGGGATGCCGGGGCCGTTGTCTTCCACCTGCAGTACCAGCGCGCCGCTGAACGGATCCAGCAAGACCCGGGCTGTGATCACGCCTGCACGGTCTGCTGTGGACGGCGTGTAGTTGATGGCGTTGTCGACCAGATTGCGCACCATTTCTTTGAGGAGGGTGACGTTGCCCGGAATCGCGACGCCGGGTGTCCCGGGTTCCACGCCTTCGTAGCCCAGATCAATGGACTTTTCCAAGGCCTTGGGCACACAGTCCCGCACCACTTCCATGGTGAGTTTTGCCAGATCGCAGGGCTGGTGAGCCAGCACGGTGCCGCTGCTCTCGGCGCGTGCAAGGGCCAGCAGTTGATTGACGGTGTGGGTTGCGCGGATGCTGGAGCGGCCGATCTGGCGCAGTGACTGTTTCAAATCGTCTGCGCTCGCGCCTTGCCGCTGCGCAAGATCGGCTTGCATGCGCAGACCCGCCAGAGGGGTTTTGAGCTGGTGCGCTGCGTCGGCGAGGAAGCGCTTCTGGGTCGAGATCGAGTCTTTGAGTCGCATCAGCAGGTCGTTGACCGACGACACCAGCGGCACGACTTCCAAGGGCACTGCTTCTACGTCCAGCGGGCTCAAATCGTCCGGGCTGCGGGCCCGAATGCGCTCTTCCAGACGGTTCAGGGGTTTGATCGCTTGCACCAGCGCCAACCAGACCAGCAGCACCGCCAGAGGCAGGATGACAAACTGGGGCAGCATCACCCCTTTGACAATTTCGGTCGCGAGGACCGAGCGCTTGTCCATCGTTTCCGCGACTTGAACCAGCGCTGGCCGGCCGCCGGGGATGTCGGTGCGCACCCACATGGAGGCGACCCGCAAGTCGACCCCCTTGTAGTCCAGCTCCCGCATCCGGACTTCGCCCTGCGGTACCCGGTCGTCGTCGGGCGGCGCCGGCAGGTCTTTTTCGCCGCTGAGGTACTCACCCTGGCTGCCGAGGACCTGGTAGTAGACGGTGTCCGCATCGTCTGCCCTGAGGAGCTCGCGGGCAGGCAGAGGGAGCACAAACTGCACCCGGTCTTTGCTGACCGTAATCAGCTGGGCCAGGGCTCCGGCGTTGTATTCGAGGGCGCGGTCAAACGGCTTGCCGGCAATGCCCTGCGCTACGAGCCAGGTCAGTACCAGACTCACGGGCCACAGCAGCAACAGCGGGGTCAGCATCCAGTCGAGGATTTCCCCGAACAGGCTGCGTTGCTCCCGCTGGAATATTTTCATCCCGGTATTTTTTCCAAGCAGTAGCCCAGCCCGCGTACGGTGGCGATGCGGATGGGGCCTTTTTCGATCTTCTTGCGCAGGCG
>DGQR01000268.1:0-1876 GCA_002390825.1 Rhodoferax sp. UBA4409 | reverse complement strand
GTTGCTCACCTCTTCGCCCCACTCACACAGGCGCTCTACCAGCTGGTCTTTGCTGACCAGGCGGCCTGCGCGCTGCAGCAGCACTTCCAAGAGGCCGAGTTCGCGGGCAGAGAGCTCGACCATCTTGCCGTCGATGGTGGCGACCCGGCCGGCCTGGTCGTAGGTGAGGGGGCCGTGTTTGATGCTGCTGCTCGTCGCACCCATGCCGCGGCGGACCAAGGCGCGCACCCGGGCTTCCAGCTCTTGCAGGCTGAAGGGTTTGGCCATGTAGTCGTCTGCACCGTAATCCAGGCCTTTGACCCGCTCGTCCACGCTGTCCGCAGCAGTGAGGATCAACACGGGCAATGAGGATCCCCGGCCCCGCAGTTTCTTGAGGACTTCGAGGCCGTGCATCTTTGGTAAGCCCAAATCCAGAATCAACAAGTCGAACTCGGTATTGGTCATGAGCGCGGCGTCGGCTTCAGTGCCGCTGGCCACATGGTCCACCGCTGCACCTGCGCCGCGCAGTGCGCGTAACAGGCCATCGGCCAGAACTTGATCGTCTTCAGCTATCAGTATGCGCATGCGTGTCTCCTGGCAGGGTGCGGCACTGTGTCCGCTTGACGCCATTCTAGGCGTGCAGCTGCTGTGCAAGGCGGCGGCTTGCGGCAGGCTCAATGGCCGCAGTAGGCCTCCAGGCCCAGATGGATCACGGTGGCGACCTCGGGGCCTACTGCCTGTTGCAGCTCATCTTGGGCTTGGGCCACAGCATCTTCATACGCCTGCAGCCATGCCAGCCCGGTGGCGGTGAAGCGGATGTGCTTGGCACGGGCATCGCTCGTATCGTCGGTGCGCTCCACCATGCCCCAGGCCTCGCATTGGTTGACCAGGGTGGTCATGGCCTGTTTGGTCATGCCGGCGCGGGTGGCAAGGTCGGTGAGGCGGCTGCCCTGGAGTCCGAGGTGCCGGGTGATGTGAATATGGGCTGCCCCGACCTGCCCGCGGGCAGCGAGGTTGGCCAAACCCAAGGGTGCTGCGGTGTGACGAGCCATGAGCTCGAGGACTCTGGCATCAAAGCGCTCCAGCGCCAGCCGCAACCAATGACCGACGTGGTTGCTGCGCCAGGGTTCGAGAGAGGCGGGAATCGACATGCGGCAAATGGTAATGCAAACTGACTAAATATCGGCTTGTTTGAATTTAACGGGGCGCTTAGACTACTGTTCAAGCATCCAGCCTGTTGTTAATGACAGATGGATAAACAGTCACCCCACCCTTGATTTTTCAGGAGATTTCCATGGACGCAGTGAAGAACCCCGCCGCCAACGCAGAAAAGGCCAAAGCCCTTCAAGTCGCGCTTGCGCAGATTGAAAAGCAATTCGGCAAGGGCACCATCATGCGCTTGGGCGAGGGTGAGGTGATTGAAGACATCCAGGTCGTGTCCACCGGCTCTTTGGGGCTGGACATTGCCTTGGGCGTGGGCGGCCTGCCCCGCGGCCGTGTGGTGGAAATCTATGGCCCGGAGTCTTCCGGTAAAACCACCTTGACGCTTCAAGTGGTGGCCGAAATGCAAAAGCAAGGCGGCCAGTGCGCCTTCGTGGATGCTGAGCACGCGCTGGACATTCAGTACGCCCAGAAGCTGGGTGTGAACCTGCAAGACTTGCTGATCAGCCAGCCCGACACCGGTGAGCAGGCTCTTGAAATTGTGGACAGCCTGGTGCGCTCCGGCGCGGTGGACCTGATCATCGTGGACTCGGTGGCAGCCCTGACCCCCAAGGCCGAACTCGAAGGTGAAATGGGCGACAGCCTGCCCGGCCTGCAAGCCCGCCTGATGAGCCAAGCGCTGCGCAAGCTGACCGCCCACATCAAGAAGACCAATTGCATGGTCATCTTCATCAAC
>DGQR01000198.1 GCA_002390825.1 Rhodoferax sp. UBA4409 | reverse complement strand
CGCGGCCCAAGCCGGCAAACATATTTTTTGCGAGAAGCCGGTAGACCTGTCTGCCGAGCGGGCAAAAGCCTGTGGCGCAGCAGTGGCAGCGGCCGGTGTGGCTTGCATGATCGGTTTCCAGCGCCGCTTTGACCCGACGTTTAACGAAGCCAAGATTCGCTTGGATCGCGGCGATATCGGCAACCCCGAAATGCTGGTGATCACCAGCCGTGACCCCGGCGCGCCACCGGTGGAATACATCAAGCAGTCTGGCGGCATCTTCCGCGACATGCTGATTCACGACTTTGACGTGTTCCGCTGGATCTTGTGCGGCGATGGCGACAAGGCGGCGTGGCTAAGCGCCACCGGCTCCTGCCTAACCGACCCCGCCATCGGCAAAGCGGGCGACTTTGACTGCACTGCGGTGACCATCAAGACCGTCAAAGGCCGCCTGTGCCAGATCAACACCACCCGCCGCGCCGCCTACGGCTATGACCAGCGCTTTGAAGTGATCGGCTCTGCGGGCATGCTGCAATGCGGTAACCACAAGCCCAGCGAGGTAACCCAGGCCACTGCCCAAGGCACCTCCCAAGACAACCCCGAAGCGTTTTTCCTGCAGCGCTATGCAGCGGCCTACCGCTTAGAGATTGAGCACTTTTTCACCCAGCTGCAAAACGGCGGCAGTTTCCGGACGACGGTGCAAGACGGCGTGGACGCACAGATTCTTGCCGACGCCGCAGCCGAGAGCGCTGCCAGCAACCGCATCATCACCTTCTGAGCCGCAACATGACCTCGCCTTTGCGTTTTGGCATCGTCGGCCTCGGTCGTTTGGGGCAGCGCCATGCCCAAGCCTTGGCCTTTAGCACCCGCAACTGCGTGCTCACCGCGGCATGCAGCCCGGTGGAAGCAGAGCGGACTTATGCACGCACCGAACTGGGCATCCAGCAGGTGTACGCCCGCTTTGAGGACTTGCTGGCCAGCCCGGATGTAGATGCGGTGGTGCTCGTCACCCCCACTTCTTTGCACGCTGACCAAGCCATTGCCGCCCTGCAAGCCGGCAAGCATGTGTTTGTGGAAAAGCCCCTCGCCCTGAACCTGCCCGATTGCGAGCGGGTGCTGGCCGAAGCCGAAAAGCACCCCGACCTGATCGCCATGGTGGGCTTTGTGCGTCGTTTTGACCCCAGCTACCGCGCGGCACAGGCCAGTATTGCGGCCGGGGACATCGGGCGCCCGTTCATCGTTCGTTCACAAACCTGTGACCAGAATGATCCGGATGGTTTTTTTGTGCGCTTTGCGCCGACATCGGGCGGCATTTTCATGGACTGCAGCGTGCACGACATTGACCTGGCCCGCTGGATGCTGGGGCGCCCCAAAGCGCTCAAGGCCTACGCTACCGGCACCGTCGCCCTGCATCCGGGATTGAGCGAGTTTGGAGACGTGGACAACGGCTTGGCGATCGTGGATTTTGAGGGCGGCGCAAAAGCCGTTTTCTATGCGTCGCGCACCATGGCCCACGGGCATGAAACCAGCACAGAGGTAATCGGGACCGCAGGCAAGCTGCTGATTGGTGAGCACGCCGCCCGCGACCGGATAGTGACCAGCGATGCCCATGGCGTGCGGCATGCAGTGCTCAAAGACTTTTACGAGCGCTTTGAGGCAGCTTTTGCCGCTGAGATGGGTGAGTTTGTCGCGGCTTGTCGCGGGGAGCGCCAGCTCACACTAACCTTGTCGGATGCCATGGAGGCAACCCGTATCGGGCTGGCAATCACTCGCTCGCTCCACAGCGGGATGCCCGAAGCGGTGTAGGGGCCCTGCCCTTACACCAAGCCGCAAAACTTCTTGAATGGCCCGAGCACCGCGTCGCCGCGAAAGGGCTTGACGATCCAGCCGGTCACGCCAATGGCGCGGCCGCGCGCGCGCATCACGGGGTTGTCCTCGGTGGTCAGCATGATGATGTGCACCAGCTTGTTGCTTTGCTCGGTCCGGATTTTTTCGGCCATAGCCAAGCCATCCATATTGGGCATGTTCACATCGCTGATGACCAATTTGATACCGGGGTCTGCTTCTAGCTGCAAGAGCCCATCGCGCCCGTCGGTGGCCAGTGTGACCTCGAATCCGTGTTGCTGTAAGTAGCTGGAGACGATCTCCCGCATCGTGCTGGAATCGTCCACTACCAAAACATTCGCCATCTCTACCTACTTCCTGTCCGCACTGTCAGTGGCGCTTGGCGCCATTTAAAACAAATCAAGTTCACCCGCCTCGCTGGAGTTGGAGGCTGCATATTCCGCAAATTGCTCCGGTGACCAATGGAGGTTGAATATAAACCGCTGCACGATCACCAGCGGCTGGCCGCCCCGGCGGGTGCTCTCGCAGAGCGAGTAACGCACACAGAGCTGAGGATCGGGCGAGCCGAAGGAGATGTATTTGTGGGCGTGATTGATCACGATCGGCACTTGGGCCAACTGGGTCGAAACGCTGATGGGGGCGATGTAGCGGTTCTTGAACGCACCCCAGATCAGGTTGGTGGTCTCGCCCAACATGTTGTTGAGATCCCGGAAGTTGAGCTCCCCGCCCACGCCGTCATAACTGAAGCCTTTGAGCATGCCCTGCCGCAGGGCGCTTTCTTCGGTCTGCAGCATCATGTAACCGCGACACCATGAGCTCTCCAGCGGGATGATCGTAGAGACCTCGCCATGGATGATGCGGTCGTGCACCACATACGGGGGCTCGGCAGTCACGGTCGCGTTAGGGAACATGGAGCGCATGGAGGACAAGGTCAGATCCACAATGCCCTCCACCAACGCCGTGGGATAGCGCAGGCTGAAGATGGAGCGCTCAACGCCGAGGCGTAACTGCTCGATCTCCCCCGTAGCCCATGGGTACCGGATGAACTCCCTGTACAGCGCATTCAAATCGCCGGTGGTAGTCCTGCGTAAAAAAATCGGGAGCTCGGGGCGCAAGCGGTGGATCGACTCTGCAAGATGCAGCGCATCATGGGTGCCACAAGGCAAGTCCTCTGCCAGCAGCACACCCGCCAAGTCTTTGTTTTGCTCAAGGCAGCCCAAGGCGTCATGGGAGGTGCGCAACAAGGGGAGCAAGCCTACAGAATCGCAAAAATCAGAGAGCAACTTGCACTGGTGGGCATCGTGCTCCAGCAACAGTACTTTGGCTTCCAGGTGGGTAGTGTCCGTCATCAAAAAATGCCTCGAGCGGTGTTGTGAAACCCTGCGTGACATCGTACACCGGCATTGTGTAGCCAACAGCAAAAGCGGGCCCGAAGGCCCGCCCGTCAGCTAGGTTTTGAGACGCGGCTCAGGCAGCCTTGTCCTTGCGGCGGCGGGCAATGGCGCCCATCAGGCCCAAACCGGCCAGCAACATGGCGTAGGTCTCAGGCTCGGGAACCGCTGTCACCGAAATGGAGCCGTGATAACCGGTGCTGGCAATATTGCTGTAACCATTCACCTTGAATACAAATGTGGGGTTGGTGGTGCCATCAATATCAAAAGAGCGCGTGGCCATGTAGCTGATCGGGATCTGGTTCAGCGTAGCGGATGTGACGGTGATCGGGTCCCGGGTCGGAACGTTGCCGCTGGCCTGCTCCATGAAGTTCAGCTCAACATAGTACGCACCCTCTGGCCAAGGACCACTGGCGCTTTGAAAGGTAATGGTATCGGTGCCGGCCACATTGGCCGCGCCACCCAACAAGGGGCCGGTTAGAAATTTGGAGTCATAGCTAGCTTGCCAGAAGCCAGGTGCAGTTTCGTTCAAAAACACACTCATGGTTCCGGCTTGTGCGCCGGCAGACAGGCACAGCAAAGTGGCGATGGAAAGGGCTTTTAGTTTCATGGGGGCTCCCGTGCATGGGTTGATTGAGCCTGCATCAAGATGACACCTTGAGCGCTCGGAGCCATTGTTTTGCGTGGGCTGATTCCACTCAGTGCGCCAGCGTACGCAGGGGGCATCCATTCGGGCTATGCCCAGGCTTGAAACGCGCGGGCTCTTGCTGAAGACATTGCGTTCGCGGGGATTTTCGGTCGAGCTTGCGGCAATCTGGGGGCTGTAGCTACCATTTGTAACTGCTCTACTACTCCTTCGACTTTCTAAGCTATGCCACTTCTCCACCTGCCTGTTCCCCCAAGGCTGCCCCACTTCAGGCGGACTAAGCACGCCGCCGCTTGGCTCATGTGGAGCTTGGCTATCGGCGTGGGGGCTATCAGCCCAGCAAACGCTGACGAGTTCGACTGGAGCATCGGCACTTATGTTGGCAAATACCACGACGCGGAGCCTGCAGGTGCTTTGGCAGGTCGCGCAAATTACGCTGAGCACTACATGCTCGCTGTCACCGGCAGTAAAACCGTATGGCGCCACTCAGAGTGGCCTATCGCCATTGAGTTGGATGCGATGGCGGGCCAGCAAAGCGGCTTGGCCAACCTGACAGAGGTTGCCTTCGCGCCCGCTTTACGCTGGAGTGGCTTTCCTTGGCGGGATGTTTTGCGCACCGACATCCGGCTGGCGCCCCTGGGCGTGTCGTACACCAGCCGGGTCGGCCCCATGGAAACGGGGCCGGACGGACGCGGCAGCCGCACCTTGAACTACTTGTTTGTGGAGGCTGCTTTCTCGAGCCCGAAGGCCACCGCGCATGAGTTTTTTGTGCGCTTGCACCACCGTTGTGCGATTTACGACCTGCTCAACAATTACGGGGCCAACGGCGAAGACTTTCTGAGCTTTGGCTACCGCCACAAGTTTTAAGGGCTGGCCGGCCCCTGAATGAACTGCACCACATCGTTCAGCACCGGCGCCATCCACCGCAAGGGGCGTGACAAAGCTGCTACCAGCGTGATGTGGTTCACCCGGGTGTGCATTTTGACAAGCACCGGCACCTGAGCAGCGCCCAGGCGCTTAGCAATACCTGCGGTATTGCGCTGGGGATTGACCAAATCGTCCTCCAGAGCGGCCAGCAGTAAGGCACGAGGGGCGCCCGGCTGCACATGGTCAAGTGGCTGGGAGTTGGCGGGGTAGTTCGGGTGGTGGAACACCGGCATCGCGTCCAGATTGGTCAGGGGCAAAAAGTCATACGGGCCGGCCAGGCCAATCCAGCCGGCCAATTGCTGGGGTGAGCGCCCGTGGGCTGCCAACCAACGAGGATCCAGCGCCATCATGGCGGCGTTGTAGGCGCCCGCGCTGTGCCCCATCACATACACCTTGTCCGGGTTGCCGCCCCAGTCGGCAGCATGGTCCAACCCGTATGACAAGGCTGCCGCGCTGTCCCGTAAAAAATCGGGGTAGCGCACCTCGGGGTACAGCCGGTAGTCGGCCACTAGGGTGAGTATTCCGCGCGAGGCCAGCGCCTCCCCCACAAAGCGGTACTGCGCGCGCTCGCCGCGGTTCCATGAGCCGCCGTAATAGAACACCACCACAGGCCACCCCTTAGCCGGCTGTTCGGCGCGTGGCACATACACATCAAGGCGCTGGCGGTGCAGTGGGCCGTAGGTCACGCCCTCGTGCAAGGTGTGAGTCCGTGAGGGGGTTAAAAAATTCAACACATCCACGGGCGAAAAGCCGGCAGCCAGGGCTGCGGGGTTCGCCAGGGTGGTCAAAAGTGCAAAGAAGAGGCTGATCCGGTGGTTCATCCACCGGATACGCACGCCGACGGCTTTTGGATTCAGCCCCGGACTCGGCTTCTGCTTGACGGTATCAACGCACCAACAACACTGGCACTTTGCAATGCGCCAGCACTTGGGTGGCGACAGAACCCATCACCAGACTGGCAACCGCGCCATTGCCGTGCGAACCCATGATGACGAGGTCATATTTGCCCTCGGTTGCGATCTTGGAAATCACCTCGCCCGGCGAACCAGCCTTCCACATGCTCTTAGCGCTGATGTTGTGGCGCTGCAAGAACTTGTCAATCGGGGCAATGACTTTCTCTGCCTCATCGGCATAGTATTTCTCGACGATCGCTTTGCCCACAGCAGCACGCGCTCTTGGGGGTACTGCAAACGGTACGGTGAGCACGGTGTACTCATTGGAAGGGGTGAACAAGGTGTCGTGATTCACCAGATAGGCCAACATTTTCTTGCTGTAAGCACTTCCATCAACCGCCAGGAGAATCTTCATATCAGCTGCCTTTCAAGGTGTACAAAAGCCCGAGGCTATCGACTTCGGTGCGATTCGTACACCAGAGGCCCTGTAGCTTGTGGCACATTGCGCTGGATCAAATTTGCTAATGAAAGTCCCGACTGGTCGTCGCCAGCTCGCCGAGCAGGTGCGTCATATCCACCACCCGCTTGGCAATCACATGGCGGACCTGGCCGCCAGTAGCCTCATCGCGCTGCCACACGCCGTAGACGGCCATCAGCCGGGCGCGGTAGACCGCGTCGCGGAACTGCTCTTTCACCGCTTTCCAGACGATGATGTTCACGCTGCCGGTCTCGTCCTCTAGCGTCACAAACACCACGCCTTTGGCGGTACCCGGTTGCTGGCGGGCGGTGACGATGCCGCAAGCCCTAACCAAGCGGCCACTGGGGTAATCGCGCATCTGAGCAGCAGTGAGCAGCTTCTTTTTTGATAGCTGCTCGCGCAATATCTGCAAGGGGTGGGAGCGCAAAGTGAGACCGGTGGCCGCGTAGTCAAAGGTCACTTCTTCACCCTCGTCGGCCGGAGGCAGCTCCAACACATCCTCTTCAATCGGCACCCCTTGCAGCAGTGCGGGCGCGGGGCGCAGTGCGGATGCGTCCCACACCTGCTGGCGACGGTGGCCGCTGAGGCTGATGAGGGCATCGGCACTGGCCAGCGCCTTGAGGTCGCCGGCATCCAATTGGCAGCGCAGAGCCAGGTCTTGGGTGCTGATGAACGGGCCGTTTTCGCGTGCAGCGCAGATGCGCTCGGCCACTTCTCTCTGCAAGCCACTCACCATGCGCAGCCCCAAGCGGATAGCGGGTTGGGTTCGCAGCGCCCATCCATTTGCAGTGGGGTGCTGCTCTTGCGGCTGCTCCAAGGTGCAGTCCCATGCGCTGTGCAGCGCATCCACCGCATGCACTTCCACGCCATGGCGCCGGGCGTCTTGCACCAGCTGCGCGGGGCCGTAAAAACCCAGCGGCTGGCTGTTGAGCATGGCCGCCAGAAAACAGGCCGGCTCATGCCGTTTGAGCCAGCAGCTCACGTACACCAGCAGCGCAAAGCTGGCTGCATGGCTCTCGGGGAAGCCGTATTCGCCAAAGCCCTCAATCTGCTTGAACAGTGTGTCGGCAAACTCCTGCGTGTAGCCATTCTTGAGCATGCCGCCCACCAGCCGCTCGTAAAACTTACCCACACCGCCCTTGCGCTTCCAGGCGGCCATGGAGCGGCGCAGCTGGTCCGCCTCGCCGGCAGTGAAGTCGGCGGCAGCCATGGCAATTTGCATCACCTGCTCCTGAAAAATCGGTACACCCAGGGTGCGCTTCAAAGCCTCTTTCAGTGCAGGAGACTCGTACATCACTGCTTGCGGATTGGCGCGCGCCTTGAGGTACGGGTGGACCATGCCGCCCTGAATCGGCCCCGGCCGCACGATGGCCACCTCGACCACGAGGTCGTAAAAGCACTGCGGCTTCAGGCGCGGCAGCATGCTCATCTGCGCGCGGCTCTCAATCTGGAACACGCCCACCGTATCGGCTTGGCAGATCATGGCGTAGGTGGCGGGGTCTTCGGCAGGCACATCCTGCATGCGCAGGGGCGCGCCGCGCCACTGGCCGATCAGGTGCAGGCAGCGGCGTATGGCGCTGAGCATGCCTAGGGCCAGCACATCCACTTTCAAGAGGCCCACTGCGTCCAGGTCGTCCTTGTCCCACTGAATGACGGAGCGGTCTGGCATGGACGCGTTTTCCACCGGCACCAGCCGGGTCAGCGGGCCTTGCGTGAGCACAAAGCCTCCCACGTGCTGGCCCAGGTGGCGGGGAAAGCTTTGTAGCTGCGTGGCGAGATCCAGCCAGAGTTGCAGGCGGCGCAAAGGCGGCAGGAGCGAACCGTCCACCAACAGACCGCAAGCAGCAACGCCACCCGAGGGAGCCGGAGCGGCAGGGCGTTCAGCGTAGGTCAAGGAGGAGCCCGCAACGCGGGCGGGGGACACGGAGCTGGGCGCCCTGCCGCTCTGGCTCCCGGCCCCCACACTGCCCGCCGGAGATTGAGCATCAAAACCACCCCTAGCGTCCGCAGAATATGCGCGACCAGCTACTTTTTCGATAGCAGCCTGCAGCCGCTCCACCAACACCGCACGGCTGTACATGCCCGGATGCTCCTTGGCCATGGCGGTAATCAGCACCTCGGGGATCTCCAGCGCCCGCCCCACATCGCGCAGCGCGCTGCGCGGTCGGTAACTGGCCACCACGGCCGTAATGGCGGCACGCTCGCGGCCGTATTTGGCGTAGATGTACTGAATGACCTCTTCGCGCCGCTGGTGCTCAAAGTCCACGTCAATGTCGGGCGGCTCGTCGCGCTCCTTGGAGATGAAGCGCTCGAACAGCACGTTCATGCGGCTGGGGTCCACCTCGGTCACGCCCAGGCAGTAGCAGACCGCAGAGTTCGCCGCCGAGCCCCGCCCCTGGCACAAGATGCCGCGCCCCCGCGCAAAGCGCACCAGGTCGTGCACGGTAAGGAAGTACATCTCGTACTTCATGTCGGCAATCAGGGCCAGCTCATGCTCCACCTGTGTGCGCACGCTAGCAGGCATACCCGCCGGGTAACGCTCCAAGGCGCCCTCTTCGGTGTACTGGCGCAGGGTCTGCGCCGGGGTGTGGCCGGGCAGCACCGCCTCCATGGGGTACTGGTAGCGCAGCGCATCCAGTGTGAAGCTGCAGCGCCCCGCCGCCACCAGCGTGTGGGCCAGCTCATCGGGCGTGAACAGGGCCGCGAGCCGGGCGCGGCTGCGCAGGTGGTGCTCGGCATTGGCCTGCAGCGCAAACCCGCACTGCGCCACCGGCAGGCCGCAGCGCACGGCGGTCAGCACATCGTGCAGCGGCTTGCGCGAGCGGGTGTGCATGCGCACCTGCCCGGTGGCAATAGGGGCCAGCCCGCTCACCGCCGCAATCTGCTGCCAGTGCGCCCGCTCCAAAGCCTGCATGCCGCCCAGCCCCGCTGTCATAGACAACCAACAATTAATGCCAAATAGGCTTCTAGCGCCTATCGCTATTGCGCAAGCAGCTTCTTTTTTGATAGCAAGCGGCAGATACAGCAGCACCTCGCAATGCCGCAGCGTGTGCCAGGGCGATGCCTCCGGCTGCCCCAACCAAGCGACCCGGTAGTCGCCCTTGGGCGCCGCCATGCGCGCGCGGGTGATGAACTCGCACAGGTTACCCCAGCCCTGCAGGTTGTGCGGCAACACCACCACGGTGAAGCTGGTGCCCGCTGCCACACCACCCGGCGCAGCCGGGTATGGCACCGCAAACTCCGCCCCCGGCAGCAGCTGGAGCCCCACGCGCTGCGCCTCGCCATGCGCGCGCACCACCCCGGCGACCGAACACTCGTCGGTGATGGCCAGCGCCGCATACCCGAGCCGGTGCGCCCGCTCCACCAGCTCTTCCGGCTGCGAGGCACCGCGCTGGAAGCTGAAATTGGAGAGGCAATGCAACTCGGCGTAGGCGGGCGCTGGGGCGGCTACCGGCAGCGAGGACTTGATGGGCTTGGGAATTTTCATTTAAACTGTATAAAAATACAGTATATAAAAGAGACACAAACTCTGCAAAGCAGACCTCAGCCATGCACCCAGGCACTGCACTTACATAATGGCTGGGTGACGCTGCGAAACAAGTAACGCACCTCACCCTCAAGGAGTTCCGATTGCAAACCACGTCCATTCGCAAACCACAAGTCTGCGTTCTCGGTAGTGCCGAACCTGGCTCCGCCGCTTATGAGCGGGCCGGCCAAGCAGGTGCGCTGCTGGCGCGTCACGGTATTACGCTGGTCAGCGGCTGCGGCAGCCCTGCTACCCGTGTGGCGGCTGAACGCGCCATCGCCGCAGGAGGGCTTGTGCTCAGCATCGTGCCGCCCGACGAAATGCCGCCACCCGACTGGCCAGCGACCGTGGTCGTGCCGTGCGGCATGGGGGATGCGCGAAACCTCCTCATGGCGCTGGCAGGCGATGCCTGTCTGGTCATCGGCGGCCGTGCCGGCACGATCTCTGAAGTCTGCCTGGCCTGGCTGCACAAGCGGCCGCTTCTGCCCTTGATAGGCTGCGGTGGATGGTCAGAGTCCTTGCCCGCCAATCCACCGGATGAGCGTCAGAACTCCCCCATCTTGCCGTGGGGCAGCATGGCGGAACTGGAGCAGCAACTGCGCGGGTTGAAGCTCATCCCTTCCGCCTGAATTCCCCGCTCAGTACAACACCCGCCTGAACATGCCAATCGCCATCTGGTAGCCCAGCAGTTGCAGCTCCGCGTCATAGCGCTCGCCTTCGTCGCGCATGAAGGCGTGCACGCCATTGAACTCGTGCCAAGTGAAGTTCACACAGGCTTTCACCAGGGTGCTGTAGACCAGCGCCCGGCCTTCGGGCGGGATGTGGGGGTCTTGCTTGCCCCAGATCATTTGCAGCTCACCTTTGATTTCGGGCGTGCGGGTCAGGCTGTCGTTGCCAGCACTTGAAGGCACCATGCCGGAGTGGATGTCGGTGGCGTAAAAGCAGGACGTGGCGCTGATGGCCGGGTTCATGGCCGCGCGGTAAGCCAGCCCGCCCCCTAAGCAAAAGCCCATGGCGCCTATGCGGCCCGAGCAGTAAGGCAAAGTGCGCAGATGGTCGATGATGGCTTGCGCGTCGCTGTCGTGCGCTTCCAGGCTCTTGGCCACTTTGTCGGCGTTGCCCTTGTCCCGCCCTGCGTCGTCATAGCCCAGCACGGTGCCGATGGGGTTGAGCTCGTGGAACACCTCCGGCACCACCACCACAAAACCGTGCCCGGCCATGATCTGCGCGCTGCGGCGAATGGGGCCGGTCTGCTGAAAAATCTCGGAATAAAGAATGATCGCCGCGTACTGCTTGGGCGCTGCGCCCTCAGCCTCCTTGGGGCGGTACATGGTGCAGCGCATCACGCCGGTGGGGGTGGAGAGGTCGACTTCGTGAGACTGGATTTGCACAGCAATAACTCCGGTGAAAAACGTGCCCCGAGTATCCGGCACTGGCGGGTACGGCCCGCGCCCTGTCGCGCTGGTTACGCCAGCGGCGACGTGGCGCTATACCGCGGCCTAAGATGCCTTTTTTTGCGGCAAGGGGCATTCCATGGATATTCGGTTTGACAACAAAGTGGTGCTGGTCACCGGCGGTGGCGGTGGCATCGGGCGGGCCAGTGCACTGGCGTTTGCGCGTGCAGGTGCCAAGGTAGCGGTCACCGACCGCGACGTGGCCGCGGGTGAGGAAACCACGGCGCAGGTGAAAGCGCTGGGGGCCGAGGCGCTGTTCATTGCGGCGGATGTGATGCAGGCCGCGCAGGTGCAAGCCATGGTGGCCCAAGTAGTGGCGCACTTCGGGCGGCTGGACTGCGCGTTCAACAACGCCGGCATTGAAGAGGAACACATGCGCCTGGCCGACTGCGAAGAGGCCACCTTCGACCGGATCATGGGCGTGAACGTCAAGGGCGTGTGGTTGTGCATGAAGTACCAGATCGCGCAGATGCTCGCCCAAGGTGGCGGCACTATTGTCAACACCGCGTCGGTGGCCGGGCTGGTGGGCGCGCCCAAGATGTCGACCTACAGCGCGAGCAAACATGCGGTGATTGGCCTCACCAAATCTGCCGCGGTGGAATACGGCCGCAAAGGCATTCGCGTGAATGCGGTGTGCCCCGGCGTGATCCGCACCGTGATGCTGGAGCGCGCCGTGCAAGCCGACCCCAAGGTCGCCGCCACGGTAGCCGGTGCCCACCCGATCGGCCGCATCGGCGAGCCTGATGAAGTGGCCGCCGCAGTGCTTTGGCTCAGCTCGGATGCGTCCAGCTTTGTGACCGGCCTGGCCCACACGGTGGACGGGGGGCTGACCTCGGTGTAAAGCGTTTGTTCGGGGGCTAGCCCCCGACCTTCAAGACCGACTTTTCACGCCCGGCTTTTCACAACCTGGCTCTGCGGCTGCGCACCCAGCCCACCATCGCCGGTCCGTACATGATCATGGCCAGCGCACCGGCAATCAGCGGCAGGGCTAGGAACACCCAGCCGGTGAGCACTTCCTTGCCAATCACCACACCCACCACCAGGGCCACAGCGGGATTCACAAACGAGTAGCTGCCGGCCACCGCGGCGGTGGTGTTTTGCAGCAGCCAGAGGTAGGCATTGAGCGCTATGAGCGTGCCGAACACCAGCAGGTACCACCAGGCCAGCCAGGCCTCGTGCGACACATTGCTCAGCGCCCCTTGTGGCTCGATGAGCGACGCTGCCACCACCCCCATCAGCCCCCCGGCCAGCCACTCGGTGGCTGAGGCCATGGCAGGGCCTGGCAAGTCCAGCTTGCGGGATGCGTAAGAGCCCACGCTCCAGCACAGCGGTGCGCCAAAGGCAGCCAATGCACCCAACCAGCTGGCAGAAAAATCGCCCTCCATGGCCAGCAGCAAAGCACCCGCCACACCCAACACCAGC
Source organism: Rhodoferax sp. UBA4409 (assembly GCA_002390825.1). Taxonomy (GTDB): domain Bacteria; phylum Pseudomonadota; class Gammaproteobacteria; order Burkholderiales; family Burkholderiaceae_C; genus Allorhodoferax. Next base: position 27,273 of record DGQR01000198.1, on the reverse strand, counting down.
CCGAACCAGCTGGTAGTTGGCACACGCTCACCGCCCAGTCGCGTCCACAGTGCCAGCCACATGGGCATGGTGGTAATGACGGTGGCCATGAGCCCGGAGCCGATGCCCTGCTTTTGCGCAAACACCACCAGGTTCATGGACACAAACACCATCAGCCCGCCCACCAGCGCAGCATTGCGCCATTGGCGCCAGCTGGGCAGCTTTTCTCCGCGCCACAGGGCCCAGGCCAGCATGATCACGCCGGCCAGCGTGAAGCGGGTGGCATTCATCCACAGTGGGGGAAAGCTGTGCACCGCCACGCCGATGGCAAAGTAGGTGGTGCCCCAGACGATGTAGACCAACCAGAGCGCCACCATGAGGCGCCAGAAGGGGGACAAACGCCAGCCTTGCTGAATATTGAGTGCCGAAATCATGAATAGTCCGTAAAATTTACGGCAACCAGCGCCGTTGGGCGTGATATTACCGAAAAACCAGCCCAATGCAAGCAAATATTCAGACAGATACCATCGACGCCAAAATTCTTACGGCGTTAGGCGAAGACGGCCGACGTTCTTACGCCGAGGTGGGTGCGGATGTGGGCTTGTCTACCGCTGCGGTGCATGAGCGGGTCAAGAAGATGCTGGAGCGCGGCGTGATTCGCCGTTTCTCGATCAGCGTGGACCCGCACACCGTGGGGCTGAACTTCACCGCGTTTGTGGCGATTCGCAACGATGGCGGCGCCCACTGCCGCGACATTGCACCCCGCCTGCGCGAGCTGCCCTCGGTGCAAGAACTGCACAGTGTGGCCGGCGAATACGACCTGCTGGCCAAGGTGCGCACCCCGCATGCCCGCGACCTGGAGGCGGTGCTGCTGCAGATCAAGGCCATCCCCGGTGTAGCGCGCACCACCAGCACCGTGGTGCTGAACACCGAATTCGAAGACCAGCCCCTGCGCCTGCCAGGAACCTGAGGGCGTGCCGCCACTCCGTGCGGTAGCGCACGGACGGGCACCGCCGCCTACCCTACAAGGGGGGATGATCCGTCTGCGCCTTGCCATCCAGCTGCACTACCAAGTGCAGCCCCCGGGCGGCGACTTTGTATTTCACCTGCACGCGGCCTTCACGCCACGCCAGCGGGTGGTGTCCGAGTCGCTGCACTTCAGCCAACCCCTGGCCTACACCCTGGAGAGCAGCCCGCCCTCCACCAACCGCGTCCTCCGTACCAGCGCCCTGCCCGGTATGCTGCAAGTGGCCTATGCCGCCACGGTGGACTTGGACCATTGGGTGGCAGCGCCCGCCACCATCGCAGAGGTGCCGGTCAGCCGCTTGCCCACCAACGTGCTGCCCTATCTTTACCCCAGCCGCTACTGCCAGTCGGATTTGCTGCTGCAGTTTGCCCAGCAGGAGTTCGGCCAGCGCTGGCAGGGCTACAGCCGGGTGCAGGCCATTCGCGACTGGGTGCTGCAGCACACCGCCTTCAGCCCCAACACCTCCAACAGCAACACCTCGGCGTTGGACACGCTGCAAAGCCATGTGGGGGTGTGCCGTGACTTTGCGCACCTGATGATTGCGCTGTGTCGCGCAGCCAATGTGCCGGCCAGGTTTACGACCGGCATCGACTACGGGGCCGACCCCGCGCTGGGGCCGACCGACTTCCATGCCTATGTGGAAGCCTATGTGGGCGACCGCTGGTATTTGTTTGACCCCTCAGGCACCGCCATCCCCATGGGCCTGGTGCGCTTTGCCACAGGGCGGGATGCGGCCGACGTGGCCTTTGCCACCATCTTCGGTTCCGTGCAAAGCAGCACCCCGGTGATCAGCATCGAAGCTATTCCAGGGGCAGACGGCCTGCTGCGGGTGCCGCACCACAGCGCCGATGCTCTCAGCACTGACGGCTGAGCACAGCCTGCCCTGCAGGGTCAGACCGTGCCGGGCTGGCGGGTGGTCTTGCGGAATTTTTCTTCGAGCTCGTGGCGCAGGGCTTTGCGCATCTGGGCAGCCTCGAAGCGGCGCTTTTCATCGTCAGTTTCGGGCTGCAGTGCAGGCACCGGCGCGGCCTTGCCGTGGTCGTCCACCGCCACCATGGTGAAGAAGCAGCTGTTCACATGGCGCACCTCTTGGGTGCGGATGTTTTCGGCAATCACCTTGATGCCCACTTCCATGGACGACTTGCCGGTGTAGTTCACACTGGCTAGAAAAGTCACCAGCTCCCCCACATGGATGGCCTGCAAAAACAGCACCCGGTCCACACTCAGCGTCACCACATAGCGCGAGGCATAGCGGCTGGCACAGGCATAGGCCACCTGGTCGAGCAGCTTGAGGATGGCGCCGCCGTGCACATTGCCGGAGAAGTTGGCCATGTCGGGCGACATGAGCACGGTCATGGAGAGTTGGTGGGTGGGCAGGTTCATGGGCCAGAAAGTGATGGAAAACGCGAATCATGCGATTGTTCACACTTTCCGCCACGCATCCGTTCGGACTACTGCGCCGAATGGCGTAATTTGTAAAAATACAGGCAGTTACAAATTGTTAAGATTTCTCTATGAAGAACATTCACACCAAAGTAATCGCCGTCGTTTTCGGCTTGCTGTCGTTCGGCGCACAAGCCGCCAGCTCTTTGACTTTCCAAGGCGTGACCTTCGCGTCTCAGGCGGTTGATGCCGATACGCTGGAGTTCTCTATCCTCAATTCCAATCACGCCACTGGCGACTGGAGCGGTGCGAGCTTCTTGAAGGCGTTTGAAATCAAGGGATTGGGCACCGAAGTCCTTTCCGGCAAACTCATCAGTGGCCCCGGTGTTACAGCACCGAGCTTCGGCTCCGTAACTGCTGGGGTAGCGGCCAACTTGGGCTGTACAACCGGCGGCACTAAGGGCGCCTGTTTTTCTTTTGCGACCCCCTTGGCGCTGACAAGCAACATGACATGGCGCATTGACTTCACCGCCGCTGCACCTTTGGTGTTTGATACACCGCACATCAAGGTTCAGTTTCTGGATAGCGTAGGTGACAAGAAGAAAATGGGCGACCTGCTCTCCCAAAGCTTGCCCGTAAGCGCTGTTCCCGAGCCAGAAACTTATGCCCTGCTCTTGGCGGGCTTGGGACTGGTCGGTGCCGCAATGCGCAAGCGCAAAGCCTGAAAACGGTTGATACGCTAAAAACAAGGGCCCTGAGGGGCCCTTTTTCATTCCCGGAGCCGAGAGTAGGATTCCTCGCATGTCGCCCCATTTTTTATTTGACGCCAGCGTACCGGTATTTGCCCGCTACCTCATTCAGCTGCAAGGCTTGTTGACCAAGGCTGCCGCACACTGCGCACAGCAAGGCACCCCGGAAGCGGCGCTGCTGCAGGCCCGCCTGGCGCATGACATGCTGCCACTAGGCGTGCAGGTGGAGATTGCGGTGAACTTTGTATTCCGGGCCTGCGCCCCGCTGGCCGGACAAATCGTGCCGCCCCTCAGTGAGCACCGCGAGAGTCTGGCCCGGCTGCAGACGCGGGTGGCAGCGGCACAAGCCTTTTTGCACACCCTGCAGCCCCACGACTTTGCCGCTGCCGCTGAACGCACCATTCACGACCCGGCCGGCGAGACGACTGTGGCGCTGGATGGCAGCACCTTTTTGCAGCAGTACGCGCTACCCAATTTCTTCTTCCACCTCAGCATGGTCTACGCGCTGCTGCGCCAGCACGGCCTGCCGCTCAGCAAAGGCGACTTTGATGGCTGGCATGTGTACCGGGGCTGAACCTCTCGCTCAGGCAAACAGGCCGTGCAGAAACCACGCCAGCGCGTCCGGGTCTGAAGGCCCAGAGGCAGCCTCGGTGTGCGCCGCCAGCCGCTCGCGGTACACCCACACCAGCCCCGCCTGCGGGCTGCGGGCCATGTAGTAGTCGCGCAGAGCGGGCTCGCCCTCCAACCAGCCTGTTTCCAGGCGCTGCGGGCCGGCCAGTAGCGTGAGTTCGCCGTGGTAGTGGGGAATGCTTTGGCGCACCACCAAGCGCTGCGGTACCGGCAGCAGCCAAGTGGGGTACAGGTCTGCCGTCGGCAGCACTGCGCTCTCTGGTTCAGAGTCTTTTTGGCCTCTAGCGTTCATGGAATTTGCGCGGGCAGCTCCTGATTTCATAGCAGATGGGTTTTCTTTGCGCGCCGCATCTGCCCGCCACGGCTGCCAGCGCTGCATGCGTTCAGGCCGGTGGTCGGCCTGCGGGGTGGCGCACTGCACGCTGTGCGGGCCCAATCGGGCGGCCAAGCGCTCCAGGGTCTGGTGCAGGCTGTCGCCCTTGCGCACGTCTTCTGGCAGCAGGCTGTGGCTCTCGCCGCCCAGCGGCTGGGTCTGCAGGCTGCGCAGGCGCAGGTACAGCACCGGCGCCGGCAACGTAACGCGAGCCAACTGCTCACCCAGAATGCGCTGCAGGTGGGTCATGTCCTGCGTGGCCTCGGCGGTGCGCAGCTCCAAGCGGCCTTGCTGGCCACCCTGGTGGTGGGCGTCCACATGGCGGGTGTTGGCGCGGCGCGCGTCCAGCTCCCACAGCAGCTCCAGCGCCAGCACCCCGGACTGACGGGCGCGCAGCCACACCAGCAGCTGCGCCAGCAGGCGGCGCGCGCCGAACAACAAGGCCTGCGCTGAATCCACACTCGCTGCCAGCTCCAGCGGGGCATCAAACACATCGGGCAGCGTGAGCCAAGGGTAGACCTCAGGGCGCTGGCCGTAGGCGCGGTCCAACGCGTCCACCACCTCGGCACCAAAGCGCCGCACCACACCGCCGCGCGGCAAGGCCCGCAGCTGCCCCCAGGTGCGCACGCCCAGGCGGGCCAGCGTGGGCAAGTGCGCGTGGGCCGCCGCCAGGGTGTGGACCGGCAGGGCATCGGGCAGCACCGCTCGCACCGGCGCGGCCTGCCCTACCCGGCAGGCATGCACCTGCAGCGCCGCCAGCGCTATTAAAGATGTAGCACCTTGCGCATATTCTGCGAGCGCTACAGGCTTATTTGGCTCTAAAAGTTGCCGCAGCAACGCTGTACGCCCGCCGAACAGGCGCTCGCTGGCCGACACCTCCAGCACCAGTACATCGCCCACGCGGGCCACCAGCGGCGTGAAGCGCAGCGCCCACCATGCCAGCGCGGTGGCGGTATCCACCAGCGCAGGCTCGGTCGGGGCGGCCGCTGCATCAGGCGACGGCCGCAGCGCGATCCAGTGCATGGCCCGCCTCCGCATCGAAAGGGGTGCCCAGCGCCTGCTGCTGAAAAGCAGCGCGCGTGGCCTGTGCATCCAGCGGCGCGTCAGATAACATGCCCCACGCCGAAGCGCGCTCTTGCTCCATGTCCTGTGTCAAGGCACGGCTGGCGGCCAGCAGCAGGCCCAATTGCTGGCTGCGGGCCTGCAAGTGCAAGGGCTCGGCCAAGGGCGGGCCGCGCCGCTTGAGGATGTCGACCTCCAACCCGTCGAGCCACCGCCCGTGCAATGGGCCTTGCCGCGCGTGCCGGGCCCGGGCTATCGGTTGCACCAAGAGGCGCAGCACGGCGGGCGACGCGTCACTGCGCGCCCGGTCTGGCCGCATCACAAAGAGCAGCTTGTGGTGCTCGGCGGCCGCCATATGTAACCGGCGCAACTGGTCGCCCCGGGCCTGCGGCAGCCAGGCCAGCACGGCGTCCACCTCGGCGCAGCGCAGCACCTGCTCGGTGGCCCAGAGACGTCCGCTCGCTTCATCTTTGACGCGCGCGCCCTCCCCCGCCGTGGCAGACGCCAGCACCGACAGCAGCCGCCCCGAGCGCAAGCCCAACCGGGAGAGCGCCGGTGCAAACGGCAGCTGCGGCGGCCCCACCATCACCACCGGGCCGCGCCCGCACGCGGCCAGCGCAGGCAGCAGCAGGCGCCACTCGCTGTGCGCACCGGCAGGTTGCAGCAGCTCCACCAAGGCGCCCACCGGCCAGCCGCCGCCGGGCAAATGCGCATCTAAAAGCGCATCGCCCGTAGCCTGCACCGCCTCTGTAGGCGTGGCCAGCGTGTGCGCGTGCCAGACACCGGCGTGGATGTCCTGCGGGTCCGGCACACCAGTGGTCAAGGCCGTGTCAGCAAGATGGGAATGGCGCGCAGCGCTAGTCATGGCAAGGGCTTCAATAAATTACTGTATTTTTAAACAGTATATGGAAAAGCCCTCTGCTATCAAAATCAAGAACAGGGTTTGCAAGCCCGGCGGGCGCTGGCGGGCTGTGGCTTCTGTGCAGTGCGACTGAGCGGCCCGCTGCGCTCAGTGCTTGATCAGCACCACCCCGATAGCGACCAGCCCGGCCGCCAGAAGCCCCGGGCGCAAGCGCCCTTCCCGGAACCAGAGGTAGCCGATCAGTACCGCAAAGATGACCGAACTCTCCCGCAAGGCAGCGACCACCGCAATCGGCGCCTGCGTCATGGCCCAGAGCACGATGGCATAGGCCGAGGTGGCCACACCGGCACCCAAAAAACCCGTGGCCCAGTGCCGCCGGGCATAGCCCGCCAGCGCATCCGGGCGACGCAGCCACTGGTAGGCGATCACGCCCCAGGGCTCCAGCAGGGCCAGAACGAGCACATAGCCCACCGGATTGCCGGAGAGGCGCGCGCCCTGCCCGTCCACCAGGGTATAGGCGGCAATGGTGAGTGCGTTGAGCAATGCCGCTTTACCGGAGGGGTGCGACAACACCTCGCGCCAACGCTGCCCGCTGGCCTGGGCAATACAAGCCACACCGGCCAGAATGCCGGCCACCCCCGCCCACATGGGCACGGAGAGTGACTCCCCGAGTAGCGGGGACGACACGAGGCACACCAACAAGGGCGCCAGCCCCCGCATGAGCAAATAGCTCACCGCCAGTTGACCCCCTTCGTAGGTGCGCATCAACAGCAGGATGTAGACGGTGTGTAGCAGGGCGGATGCCGCCAAGTAAGGCGCACTGTCCCATGCGGGTAGGCCCACCCAAGGCAGCAGCACCATCGCCAGCACCGCGCTACAGCCATGCATGAGGACGGTGTAGAGGCCTTTGTCGGGCGCTCCCCGGATCATCGCGTTCCAGCTGGCGTGCATCAGGGCGGCAGCCAACACCGCCAGCACCACCCCTGCGCCCAGACTGCTGCCGCTGGCCTCAGGTGGCATCGGCGCTGTCTGCCAGTTCGCCGTCGCGCAGCATGCGCTGGCGTCCGCCTTGTGCATGGGCAAACAGGGCTTCTGATACGCCCAAACCGTCACGCGCTTCGAGCAGGTCGACGATGGCACTGTGTTCCTCGGCGAAGCGGGGAATAGCCATGGGCGCCAGCAGATTGCGGCGGCGGAACAGGGCCAGCAACTTGCACAGCTTGCGGTAGTGCCCGGTGAGGATGGTGTTGCCGGTCATGGCAACGATGCAATCGTGAAAACTCAGGTTCAACTCATGAAAGCGAGCCACGTCGTCAGGCTGCACGTTGCGCATGGCTTCGGTCATGTCGCGCAGGGTGCGCAGTTGGTCGGGGGTGATGCGCGCTGCCAGCAGGCGGCCGGCGCAGGCGTCCAGCCCGGCGCGCACATCGTAAATATCGGCCGCCTCCGAGAGCTTGATCTCGCGCACCCAGGCACCCCGGTTTTTTTCCTGGCGGATGAGGCCGGTTTCCTCCAACGAACGGAAGGCCTCGCGCAAGGGCCCGCGCGAGGTGCCGAAGCGCTGGGCCAGCGCAATTTCATTGAGCTTGGTCCCGGGCAGCAGCTCACCGGCCAGGATCATCTCTTCAATGGACTCCACCACCAGGCGGGTGAGCGAAGTGCTTTGCACCAGGGCCAAGGCATTTCCTGCGGAGTGACTGAGGAGTGTGGGCATCAAAAAGACCGGGAAATGGAAAAGTTGCCGGATTATAGGCACGGATTGAAAATTGTAGATTGTCAACAATCTGTCACGCAGCCCCTTTAATCTTCGCTCCGTCGCAGCCTCGCAGGGTGCCCGAACCGGGTCCGCAGTCTGCAACAACGACTATCCGACCACCCCCAGGAGCCCCTATGACACTCAATCAGATCAAGCTGTCTTTGCTGACCGCTTTGCTGGCAACCGCAGCCGTGCTGCCTGCCCATGCGCAGAAAACCGTGTTGAACGTTTACACCGCGCTGGAAACCGACCAGCTCAAGGCATACCAGGAGTCTTTCAACAAGTCCTACCCGGACATTGAAATCAAATGGACTCGCGACTCCACCGGCATCGTGACTGCCAAGCTGCTGGCCGAAAAAAATAAACCGGTGGCCGATGCCATCATGGGTGTGGCGGCTTCCAGCATGGTGGTGTTTGACCGCAACAACATGCTCGAGCCTTACGCTCCCGCCAACCTGAAGGCGATCAACCCCCGCTTCACTTCCGGCAGCGCAAAGCCCACCTGGGTGGGTATGAACGTGTGGGGCGCCGCCATTTGCTACAACGTGGTCGAAGCCACCAAGCTGGGCCTGCCCCGCATCGAAAGCTGGAAGGACCTGCTCAAGCCCGAGTTCAAGGGCAAGATCGTGATGCCCAATCCCAACTCCTCAGGCACCGGCTTTCTGGACGTGACCGCTTGGTTGCAAATGTTCGGCACCAAGGGCGGCTGGGACTACATGGACAAGCTGCACGACAACATCGCCGTGTACACCCACTCCGGCTCCAAGCCCTGCGTGATGGCGGCGGCCGGCGAGTTCCCGGTAGGCATTGCGTTTGAATACCGCGCCAACGTGTTGCGCACCAAGGGTGCCCCGATTGACGTGCTGTTCCCGCAAGAAGGTCTGGGCTGGGATCTTGAGTCCACAGCCATCGTCAAAGGCACACCCAACATGGTCGCCGCGCGCAAGCTGGCTGACTGGGCATCCACCCGCGAAGCCAACGAGTTGTATGCCAAGAACTTTGCAATCACTGCCATCCCCGGCATTGCCACCCGCCTGAAGTATGTGCCGACCGACTACGAGAAGCGCCTGGTCAAGAACGACTTCAAGTGGATGGGCGAGAACCGCGAAGCCATCCTGACCGAATGGCAACAGCGTTACTCCGCCAAGTCTGAGCCCAAGAGGTAAAGCACAAACCGCAGCACCGGAACCCGCCATGACACATTTGGACATTCAAGGCCTGAACAAGCGATTCGGCCCGTTCACAGCCCTTGAAAACATAGAACTCCATGTGGCCAAAGGCGAGTTCGTGGTGCTGCTGGGCCCCTCGGGCTGCGGCAAGACCACCTTGCTGCGCACGATTGCAGGGCTGGAGCAACAGGACAGCGGAACCATCCTCCACGCCGGGCGGGACATTTCGTCCTTAGCGCCCGGACAGCGCGACTACGGCATCGTGTTTCAGTCGTACGCGCTGTTTCCCAATCTCAACGTCGGCCAGAACGTGGCCTACGGTCTCAATAGCCGCAAAGCCGGGCGCGAGTCGTTCCGCCAACGGGTGGACGAAATGCTGGCCCTGGTAGGCCTGCCGGGTACTGAGAGCAAGTACCCCTCGCAACTCTCGGGCGGACAACAGCAGCGCATTGCATTGGCACGTGCGCTGGCCACCCGACCTGACTTGCTGCTGCTGGACGAACCGCTCTCGGCACTGGATGCCATAGAGCGGGTGCGCCTGCGCTCTGAAATCCGACAGCTGCAACAAACCTTGGGGGTGACCACCATCATGGTGACCCACGACCAGGAAGAGGCCTTGGCCATGGCCGACCGCATCGTGGTGATGCGCAGCGGCCGTATTCAACAAACCGGCACACCGCACGATATTTACCGCGCTCCGGGCAACGATTTTGTGGCCGACTTCATCGGCCGCAGCAACCTCATCAGCGCCCGTGCGGTGGATGCTCACCAGGTCGACTACCGTGGCCTGACTTTGCGCTGTGCGCAAACACTGGCACCCGGCAAGGACTACCGATTCAATGTGCGGCCGGAAGACATCCAGCTGATCGACGGTGCCGATGCACACGAAAACAGCCTGTATGTCCGCATAGCCAAAAGCGAGTTTCTGGGACCTTATTCCCTGCTCACCCTAGAGCCTACCCACCACCATCTGCCGCCGCTGCAGGCCCAGTTTTCGAGTAACTACCTCGCCGGCCGCACCCTGGAGGCAGGCAGCCATATCCGCATTGCCATTCCCGCCACCTGCTTGTGCCGGATGCCGGACGCCCCATGAGCCCGCTGCTGGACTTCTACCGCGCGCGCTTGGAGCGCTTCCATGCCCGGGACGCCGGCCCGGGTGTGCTCCTGATGCTGGCCGCACTGGCGTTGAGCCTGTTTCTTTTATTGCCGCTGGGCACCCTGCTGATCCGCAGCGTGCTGGACGACAACGGGCAATTCAGCCTGCTGCGTTTTCATGCGTTTGCCACCGCTCCCGGCATGGCAGAAGCCGTGTGGAACACGCTGTGGATTGCAGTAGCTGTCACCTGCTTGGTGGTACCCGCCGCCTTTTTGTATGCCTATGCGCTGCAACGGTCATGTATTCCATTGAAAGGGCTGTGGCGGGTGCTGGGCCTTTCGCCGCTGCTCGGTCCCTCATTGGTGGGTGCCATCTCTTTCATTCAATGGTTCGGCACCCAGGGGGTCTTGAAGTCGTGGTTGGGTGGCATGAGCGTCTATGGCGCGCCGGGCATTATCTTGGGCACGGTGTTTGCCAGTTTTCCGCATGCACTGATGATTCTCATCGTGGCCCTGGGCACCACGGATGCCCGCCTGTTTGAAGCTGCCGACGCCTTGCGCGCCAGCCGGTGGCGCAGGTTCTACACCGTCACACTACCTGCGGCCAAGTACGGCATCGTCAGTGCGGCGATGGTGGTGTTTGCCTACTCGGTGAGCGAGTTCGGCATACCCAAAGTGATAGGCGGAAACTTCAAGGTGCTGGCGGTCGAAATCTATGTCCAGGCTGTGGGCCAACACAACCTGGGACGCGGGGCGGTGGTGGCACTGCTCTTGCTGTTACCTGTGGTGATGGCTTTTCTGGTGGACCGGCACATGCAGCAAAAGCAAAAAGCAACGCTCACAGCGCGCGCTGTGCCGTACACCCCCCGCAAAGATTGGCGACGGGACCTTCCGCTGCTCGTTGGGACGTTCACGGCAGCAAGCGCCATGACTGCCGTATTGGGTATGGCGATTTACACCTCGTTCATCACCTTCTGGCCCTACAACCTGGCCCCCACGTTGAGCCACTACACCTATGGTTTGCAGGAGGCCGGTGTGCTGGACGCCTACCTCAACAGCTTGCGCATTGCCGCCCTCACGGCCCTGGCGGGTACGCCCTTTGTCTTCGGCACGGCCTACCTGCTGGAGAAAACAGGCAACCCGCAATCGGCCTTGCATAGCCTGATTCAGGCGCTTGCATCGGTCCCCATGGGGGTGCCCGGTCTGGTGCTGGGCATTGGCTACATCCTGTTTTTTAACCACCCGGCCAACCCGGTGAACGGGTTGTACCAAACGCTCACGATTCTGGTCGCGGTGAACGTGGTGCACTACTACACCTCATGCCATTTGACTGCCAGCACAGCCCTCAAGAGCCTGGACCGGGAGTTTGAAGCGGTGGCAGCGTCACTCAAAGTGTCACGTCTGGTCACCTTCTGGCGCGTGACCCTGCCGGTGTGCATGCCCGCGGTGCTGGAGATATTCCGCTACCTGTTCATCAATGCCATGACGACGGTATCCGCGGTGGTGTTTTTGTACTCGCCGGAAACACTGCCAGCTGCCGTCTCCATCTTGAACCTGGACGAGGCCGGTGAGCTCGGCCCCGCAGCCTCCATGGCCACCCTGATTGTGGCCACTACCGCCGCCTACAGCCTGCTGCATGCCGTGCTCAGCCATGTGTTCCTGCGCAAACATCAAGCCTGGCGTGAGCTGAAACGCTAGCCGGCCTTGCCCTCATTACTCACCCTCTTGCATCACAACCCTATGAACCAACAACTGGAAGCCGTCATCTTTGACTGGGCAGGCACGATCGTGGACTTCGGCTCTTTCGCGCCGACCCAGATATTTGTGGATGCATTCCGCACAGCCTTCAATTTCAACCTGAGCCTGGAAGAAGCCCGTGGCCCGATGGGCCTGGGCAAATGGCAACACATCGAGGCCTTGGGCAAGCACCCCGAAGTTCATGCGCGCTGGGTGGCGCAATTCGGCAAGCCCATGGATGAAGCAGACATCCGCCACATTTATGACACCTTCATTCCCTTGCAGCAAGAGCGTGTGGGCTTGCACAGCGACCTGATTCCAGGCGCTCTTGAAACGGTGCAAGCCTTGCGCCAGGCGGGCCTGAAAATCGGATCCACCACGGGCTACCCGCGGGCGGTTATGACCACGCTGATGCCCTTGGCAGCCGCCAGGGGCTATGCCCCCGACTGCGTGGTCTGCGCCGATGACCTCGCCGCCGGGGCACGCCCCGGCCCTTGGATGGCGCTGGACTGCGTGCAGCAGCTCAAAATCAACGCAGTCGGCCGCTGTGTCAAGGTCGATGACACAGCTCCGGGTATCGAAGAAGGCGCGAACGCCGGCATGTGGACGGTGGGCCTGGCTTTGTCAGGCAGCCCCGCCGGCCTCACGCTGGAGGAATACCGCACTGCAACTCCTGAAACGCTCCAACGCGTGCGCGAACGCGTGAGTACTGAATTGCGCGCTGCCGGTGCGCACTACATCATTGACAGCGTGGCCGATCTCCCGGCCCTGCTCACCCAGATACAGGCCCGCATGAGCCGCGGCGAAACGCCCTCTGCGGCCTGACCCTCTCTACGGCGAGACTTCATATGCACTCAAACAAACACTATGACCTGTTGGTAGTGGGTAGCGGAATCATCGGCCTGGCCAGCGCCTATGCCGCTCGCAAAACGGGGTTGCGGGTTACGGTGGTGGAGCGCCATGCGCGCTGCATCGGCGCCTCGGTGCGCAATTTCGGCTTTGTCACTGTCACCGGACAACGGCGTGGCGAACACTGGAACCGAGCCATGCACACCCGCAATGTGTGGGAGCAGGTTGCGCCCCAGGCGGGCATTCAAGTGGTGCATCAGGGCTTGTATGTGCTGGCCCAACGCCCCGAAGCCATCACCGTATTGGAGGCTTTTTTAAAAACCGAAATGGGTGAAGGTTGCCGTTTGCTGAGCATGGCAGAGGCAAAGAAAAAATTTCCGACACTGCAAGACGGACTGGGTGTGCTTCACAGCCCGCACGAACGCCGTGTGGAATCGCGTGATGCCATACCCCAACTCAGCCGGTGGCTGGAGCAAGAGATGGGCATTGATTTTTTCTGGAACACCACAGTGCACGGGATCGACACCCCCTCTGTCCACACCAGCCGCGGCACCTTCCACGCCGAGCGCTGCATTGTGTGCCCCGGCCATGAACTCACTACCTTGTATCCGGAAGTCATTGCACAAGCCGGTATCCGCATGTGCACCTTGCAAATGCTGCGAGTGCAGCCTGCGAGCCCCATCCGCTTGCCAGGGTCGGTGATGTCAGACCTGAGTCTGGTGCGCTACGAGGGCTATGCCGACCTGCCCGAATCTGCGCCTCTGCGCGAAGTGCTGGAGCGTGAACAGGCCGCGTATCTGGAGCAAGGCATTCACCTGATCGCGGTCCAGAGTGCCGATGGTTCGCTAGTTGTGGGCGACAGCCATGTGTATGGCAGCAGCGAAGCGCCGTTTGCATCTGAACACACCGACGCCTTGATCTTGAAGGAGATGCACCGGGTGCTGGATCTGCCGGGCGCCACCGTCAGCGAACGCTGGACTGGCACTTATGCCTCAGCCGCGGATGTGGTCTACAAAGCCCAAGCAGCACCGGGCGTCGTCGTGGGCATCGTCACAGGTGGGACCGGCGCCTCCACCTCGTTTGCATTTGCGGAAGAACTAGTGCAAATGGCTTTGGCCTGAGCATAATCACCTATGGGCATTTCACTCGCATGGATCGCTGTTGAAACTCTCGACGCAGACGGGGCGCTTGAACGACTGTCGCTCGCGCGCACCGGGCAAGACAGTGAATTCTTGTTTGAAGGAGTGAGTTGCCATGCATTGCCCCGAGGCTGGTTCATGGTGGCAGCCATTCCTTGTGATCACCGTATCGGCAACGCGCAAAGCATGGCTGCAGTCTCCCAAGGGTGCCGCGCGGTGGCTTTCGCGGTGGAGGAGCATGTCAACTTCGCATCCGCAGAGTTATGGCAGGACGGCTCCTGCATTTGGCATGTGGAGCACGAGGCTGATCAAGGCAGCGAACACATCGCGCACAGCGGCAGACTACCGCTCCGGTTTGCCGAACTACTCGCAGGCGTTGCAACCGAAGACAACGAGGCACGGGACGCCTATTTCCATATGGATATCCCGATCATCTTGGCCAAGGAAATCACAGGCTACAGATACGATGAAATCAACCCCGAGGTAGACAACACCCCCTTCGAGCGCTTGATAGATCTACTGCCCAAAGCACCTTGGTGGAAGTTCTGGCGGTAGCGCCTCTCCGGCTTGAATAGCCAGATAGGACGAAAATCCGGCCATGAACACCGCACCGTCTTTGGCCGCCCTGAAACCCCTGTTTGCATCTGCCTGGCACGATGCCGGCGCACACACCGACGGCACCGCGCTGTGCGACGCACTGCTGGCCGCCTACGCCGAGCCGCAGCGGCATTACCACAGCACCCAGCATCTGGCCGAGTGCCTGCACGGGTTTGAAACCGTGCGGCATCTGGCACAGCGACCCGCCGAGGTGGCGCTGGCACTTTGGTTTCACGACGCGGTGTATGACGTGCAACGCCACGACAACGAGGCCCAAAGTGCCGCTTGGGCCCGGCAGGCGCTCACCACCGCCGGTGTGCAGGCAGACGTGGCAGAGCGCGTCTACGAGCTGGTCATGGCCACCCGCCACACCAGCGTGCTCGCCGCAGGCGATGCACAGTTGCTGGTCGACATAGACCTCTCCATCCTGGGCGCCGACGCGCAGCGCTTTGCGCAATACGAGCAACAAATCCGCGAGGAATACGCCTTCGTACCCGAGGACCTATTCCGCACCAAGCGCAAAGAGGTGCTGCAGTCCTTCGCAGCCCGCCCCCGCATTTACGGCACCGACCATTTCCACGCCGCGCTAGAGGCCCGTGCGCGGGTGAATCTGGCGCAGGCGGTCGCTTAACCACACACACCCATGAACACCCTGCCCGACTTCTGCTCCCCCGTCCCGCTGGACAAGGCGTACCGCCTGCTCAACCATGGCCCCACGGTGCTGGTCTCGTCCGCGCACGCTGGGGAACACAACGTGATGGCCGCCGCCTGGGCCATGCCGCTGGACTTCCAACCACCCAAGGTGACGGTGGTCATCGACAAGGCCACCCGCACCAGCGCGCTGGTGGAGGGTAGCGGCTGGTTTGCACTCAACATCCCGGCCCGCGCTCTGGCGCAAGCCACGCTGGGTGTGGGCACCGACAGCGCACTCACCACGCCTGACAAACTGCAACGCCACGGCATTCACACGTTTACGCCGCAGGACAGTGACGTGCCACTGGTGCAAGGCTGCGTAGGCTGGCTGCTGTGCAAAGTGCTGCCCGAGCCACACAACCAGCAAACCTACGACTTGTTCATCGGTGAAGTAACCCACGCCTGGGCGGACAGCCGCGTATTCATCAACGGGCACTGGGAATTCGACAAGGCACCCGATGATTTGCGCACGCTGCACTACGTGGCAGGTGGGCAGTTTTTTGTTATTGGGGAAAGCGTAAAGTTGGATACCTGAACGTCGCTTCAAGGTCTCCGGTAACTCACCTGCTGCTTGGCCCAGTACGACGAATTCAACCGATCCAGCCGCACGGTGCCACCGGTAGACGGCGCATGCACAAAACGGCCTTCGCCCACGTAAATGCCGGCATGGTTGGCGCGGCCGTTTTGGGCGAATACCACCAGGTCACCGGTGCGCAAGCTGGGCGCGGGGATGCTGGTGCCCCAATCAATCAGGCCACCGGTGGTGCGCGGCGCCACGACACCGGCGCGCTGTTGGTACACATAACTGATCAGGCCACTGCAATCAAACCCGCTAGCGGGTGTGTTGCCGCCATAGCGATAGGGCGTGCCCACCAAGCCGATGGCCATGACGGTGACGTCGTTGGCTTGATCCAGCGTCAAGCGGGCGGCCGGCTGGGGTACTGCTGCCGGCGATGAAGGGGTCGTAGGCGCACTCGAACAGCCCGCCAACACCAGCACCGCGCTGGCAAGCAGCAAACCACACAGCGCTTGCATCACAACTCCTCCACGCGCCGTCCGATCTCGGGCCAGCGACTGCGAATAAACACCCAGGAGCACAGGCCCACACACATCATCAGCACCGAGGCAGTAGCCAGGCCGATGGTGGAGTGCATGACCAGCGGCGACACCATCCCGGCCACGATGCCATTGGCCGTGGAGCCCACAAACATCTGCAGGCTAGACGCCATGCCCCGGCGGTCAGGGTGCAAGTCCAGCACCAGCAAGGTCACCACCGGCACCATGAGCGCCCAGCCGAAAGCAAAAATGGCGATGGGGAACAACGCCCAGCTCACATGCGCCTTGAACAGCAGGTTAGCAACAAGGTTGATCACCCCGATGGCGAGCATGATGAGAAAGCCGTTGCGGATCTGGCGCTTGGGCGCAATCTTGCCGGCCACCCGGCCGCTGACAAACGCGCCGCCCATGATGCCGCTGATGGTGAGCACAAAAAACCAGAAAAACTGCTGGGGCTGCAACCCCAGGTGTTCGCCCAAAAACACCGGCGCACTCAGCACATACAAAAACATGCCGTTGAACGGAATGCCGCTGGCCAGCGCCAGCAACAAGAAGCGCGGGTCAGAGCCCAGCTTCCAATACCCGGCCAACAGGTTTTTGACATGAAAGTGCTGGCGCTGTGCCGGTGGCAAGGTCTCTGGCAACAAAAAGTAGTTAGACATCCACAGCGCCACGCCCACCGCGGCCAGGAACCAGAAGATACCGTGCCAGCTGGCGTGAATCAGCAGCCAACCGCCCACCATGGGTGCGATGGCAGGCGCCACCCCGAAGAAGATGGTGACCTGGCTCATCACCTTTTGCGCCTGCGAAGGCGGGTACACATCACGAATAACCGCGCGTGAAATCACAATGCCCGCGCCGGTGCACAAGCCCTGCATGGCGCGGAAGAAGATGAGCTGGCCGATGGTTTGCGACAGCGCACACCCCACCGAGGCAACAGTGAACGCTGCCAGCCCCCACAGCACCACCGGGCGCCGGCCGAAGCTGTCTGAAATGGAGCCATGGAACAACGCCATGAAGGCGAAGCCGAACAGGTAGGCCGACAGCGTTTGCTGCATCTGCACCGGCGTCGCCCCCAGCGACTGGCTGATGCCGGCAAACGCGGGCAAATAGGTATCAATAGAGAACGGCCCCAACATGCCCAGCAAGGCGAGCAGGATGGAAAACGCCCATTGCGGGGCGCGCCAGAGTTTTTGGGCTTCGGGGGTCATGGAGTGCAGCAAACAGGTATAGCTCGCTATTGAAACACGGGGCAAGGCGACGACGTGGAAACCGTTTTCAAAAACCTGCATACTTGCGGCCGCAACATGAGTTCACTTACTAGACAAAATCGCAAAAAAGGATTGCTTTGAAACGCTGGTTCACACGCAGGTTCGCATTCATGGTGAGGCTTTGCATGCTGGCGCTCAGCCTGGCCGGCAGTGCCTATGCGACAGCGCCTGTGATTCCGGTCTTCAGTGGCGATGGCTCGCCCCCCAAAATGTTTGTGCACGAGGGCGAGCAGCGCGGCGTGCTGATTGACATCTTGAACTACGCGGACAAGCAGATGCCGCAACACCGCTTCGAGCTAAGTTTGTATCCGTGGGCCAGGGCTTACATGGCGTCGGCATCAGGCCAGGGGGGCTTGCTGGGCATTTCCTGGACATGGCGGCGCGATGAGGTGTTTGATTACTCCGAGCCTTTGTTTTATGACGAGGTAGTGATCGTGGTGCGCAAGGGTCACGAGTTCAACTACCAGAGCCTGAGCGACCTGCAGGGCAAAACTTTGGGTACGGTGCGGGGCGCCAGTTTTGGGAGCGCCTTTGACCGCGCGCACCAAGACGGCGTGTTCTCAATCGAGGGGGACAACGGCGCGCGCAACCGCCTGAGCAAACTTGCCGCCGGGCGGATTGACTGCGCACTCTTCAATGTAGGCAAGGCCGGGTTTCAAGAAACCCTGCGCCTCCATAAAATACCCAAAAGCCAGTGGAAGAATTTTGTAGTGCTACCGGTGCCGCTGCGCCGCGACCCGAACTACCTGGCCTTCCCCAAAACCATGCAGATGGGCGAATGGCTACGGGGGTTTAACGAAGTCATCCAGCAGGGCTATGCGCGCGGCGAAATACAAAAGATCATCGAGCGCAACCTCTACGCCAGCCAATAACCGACTACCGGGCGAGATAGCCGCCATCCACCGGGTAATACGCCCCGGTGACGAACGAGGCGCGGTCTGAGGCCAGCCACACGACCAGCTCAGCCACTTCGGCAGGCCGCCCCAAACGGCCGGCAGCGTGGGCTGCCACCAGCATGGCGTGGGTGGCGGGGTCTTCGGAGAGCTTGCTGACCATGGGCGTTTCAATGAAGCCCGGGCCCACCGCATTCACCCGCACACCTTGCGCGCTGTACTCCAGTGCAGCCACCTGGGTCAGCCCCACCACGCCATGCTTGGCAGCGGTATAAGCCACCGAGCCGCTAAAGCCCACCGCGCCCAGCACCGAGGCCATGTTGACGATGGAGCCACCACCATGCTTAAGCATGGCCTCAATCTGAGCCTGCATGCCGTAAAACACGCCACTGAGGTTGATGTTGAGCACGCGGGCCCAGCCGTCCAGCGGGTAGTCGGCCGTGGGCGCGGTGGGGCCGGCAATACCGGCGTTGTTGACCGCAATATCCAGCCTGCCGTAATGCACCACCGCGCGCGCAACCAAGGCCTGCGCCTCGGCGGGCTTGCCCACATCAGCGGCCACAAATATGGCCTCGCCGCCTTGCGCGCGGACCAGGGCTACGGTGTCGGCACCTGCGTCTAACTGCACATCAGACACCACGACACGGGCACCCTCACGCGCCAACAACAAGGCCACCGAACGACCTATGCCCGACGCAGCACCGGTCACCAGCGCCACTTTGTGTTTCAACATTGCATTTCTCCTGCCATGGACGTGCGGCAAGACACCGCATCAAAGCAGGTTAGAAGGTGCGGTGTGGCATGTCGGTTCGCTGCCGAACGGTCTTCAATCGGCCGAGCGGGCGCTGGCCGGCGAACCGGGCTCGTATTTGCGCCACACCCGGCGCAGGTCACGCGCGGAAGCAAAGCCACACGCCTCGGCTACCCGCTCCACCGGCCAGCCGTGCTGCGCCAGCAGCTGTTTGGCGCGGGCAATACGCAACTGCTGCTGGTACACCACCACGCTGATGCCGGCGTGCTGCGCAAACAAGCGGGTCAAATGGCGCGGGCTCACGCAAGCCACATCCGCCAGCTCAGCCAGGGTCCAGTTGCGCTGCGGCTCGCGGGCCACCGCGTCTTGCGCGCGGTGCACTGCGGGGTGCATGTGGTTGCGGTGCGCCAGCCAGGGCGAGACCTGCGGGTCGTGGGTGCCGCGGCGCTGGTACATCACCAAACGGCGGGCCACGCGGGCGGCCAACTCAGCCCCCGCCTCCTGCTCGATCAAGTACAGCGCGAGGTCTATGCCGGTGGTAATGCCCGCACTGGTGAGCACCTCGCCGTCGTCCACAAAAATGCGGTCTGACACCACCTGCGCGCGCGGGGCCAGGGCCTGCAAGTCGGCAATCAGGGTGTGGTGGGTGGTGCAGTGCCGGCCGTCCAGGCAGCCGGCTTGCGCCAGCAGCAAGGCCCCGGAGCAAATGCTGGCCAAGCGGGTACCCGGCGGCAAGGTCTGCAGCCAGTGCACTACGGCGCGTGCGGCGTCGGTGGCGTAGTCCACCGCCTCGTTGCTGTTACCCACCACCAGCACCAAGCTGCGCTCGGGCAAGGCGCTAGGTAGTGCCTCCAAGCCGGTCAGGCCGGTGTTCAGAGATGTAGGAATATCGCCCTGCGGGCCGCATGCGTGTAGCGCAATCGGTGCGCCCATGTCACGCGCCATGCGCAGCGCCTCGGCCGGACCGGCGTAGTCCAGCATCAGCACATTGGGCGTGAGCACCAGGTAAATATGAAGCGGTGTGACAGCTGTCATGGGGCGTGCATCACTCAGACCGGCCGCGCTGCCAACGCGCCACCCACGGCGCCAAGAGCGGCGCGCCGAACACATTGAGCAGCAGCCCCGCCATCAACAGCGCACCACCGGCAAAGTGCACTGGCCGCAGGGCCTCGCCAAACACCACCCAACCGGTGGTCAAGCCAACCACCGGCACCAGCAGGGTAAACGGCGCCACCCGGTTGGTGGCGTAGCGGGACATCAGGTGCGTCCACAAACCGTAGCCCAGCAAAGTGGCAGCCCAGGCCAGATAGGCGATGGCCGCAAAGGTGCTCCAGCCGATATTCTGCAAGGCCGTGGCGATCGCGTCAGGCCCTTCCATCACCATGGAGAGCGCCAGAAACGGCAGCGGCGGCACCAGGCTCGCCCACACCACAAAGGCCAACTGATTCATCGGGCCGTAGCGGCTGACGGTGCGGGTCACGATATTGCCGCAGGCCCACATGACGGCTGCGGCCACCGTGAGCAAAAAGCCCAGCAAGGGCATAGACACGCCAGCGCCTGCCGGCCCTGCTGCGCTGCCAATCAGCACCAAGCCGCAGGCGGCCAGTAACAGCCCGGCCATCTGGTTGGCCTGCCAACGCTCTTTGAGCCACCAGGCCGCCAGCAACAGGGTAAAAAACGATTGCGACTGCAGCACCAGCGACGCCAGGCCCGATGGCATGCCCACGTGGATGGCGGTGAACAGAAATGCAAACTGCCCGACCGAAATGGTGAGGCCATAGGCCAGGTACCAGCGCAGGGGCACTTTGGGCGGCTTCAAAAAGAGCAGCGCCGGGAACGCGGCCAGCGCAAAGCGCAACGCCCCCAGCAACAAGGGCGGTACGCCCACCACCCCCACCTTGATGACGGCAAAGTTCACCCCCCACACCAGAATGACCAGCAACGCCAGCCCCAGGTCTTTGGGGCGCATGGGCAAGGCCGCGCTCATGCGGATGCCACCGAGTCCGCTTGGGACGCGCATCCCTGCGGCTTAAACACCCGCTCAGCGGAGGGCAGGTTGTTGGCCAGTTTGGCGGCCGGGCGCACCGGGCGGCGCACAAGCTCGCCACCGCAATTGGGGCAGATGCCTTGCAGCTTGGTGTCTGCGCAGTCCGCACAGAACGTGCATTCAAACGAGCAGATGCGGGCATTTAGGGCGGCGGGCGGCAAATCGGTGTTGCAGCATTCGCAGTTGGGGCGGAGTTGGAGCATGGCGGTTTCGACCTCAGGGCGACGATTTAGTGGGCGGATGGCAGACCGGCGAGACAGGTATCAACATCCACGATACGCGCAAACCGGTCTTGCAAAACCAGCTCGGTGCGGGTGGTGATGTCTTCAGCGCTGAAGGTGCGCCCGCTGCGGGCGTGGGTCATGGGGAAGGTCAAAGTGGCTTCAGACACGAAGTCCACGGCGTAGCCGAGGTCGGAGCCGACGCGGGCGGTGGTTTCGCAGCATTGCTCGGTGCGGATGCCAGTGATGAGGAGCTTGTCCACCCCTTGGCGGCGCAGCCACAAATCCAGCCCGGTATCGGTAAAGGCGTTGTGGGTGTGTTTGTCAAACCGCACATCCGGGTTACCGGGCAACCAGGGCAAGGGCTTCACAAACCCGGAGTCTTCGCGGAAGGGGCCGGCCTGCCCCACATGAAAGATGTGTACCACCGGCACACCCACCGCGCGGCAACCAGCTTCCAGACGCAGCAAAGCAGCCTCAAAGGGGCCCAGAATGCCCTGCTGCCAAAAGGGCATTTGGGCGAAAGATTGCTGCACATCAATGATGATGAGCGCGGGCTTCAGGGTAGATACGGAGGACATGGAAGGACACCTTTGGTTAAACGGTGATCCAATGCTACCCGCCGTTGAATATGCGCGAAACCACGATACACGACAAGCAGAGGACAAAAAACGCCAATCACTTATCGATCAAAACGGCCCACAAATAGTAGCCCCCCTCTATTCCAGGGGGACTTGGTCACATAAAGCTCTCTTTTGCGCTCAAAAGACCAGACAATGGTGCGAACAAACCATAACAAGGAGACAAAAATGGCCCAAGCCAAACTCATGCTGGACTACGTTTACAGCCACGAAACCACGCACGCCGATCAGATCTTCATGACCCAACCGGTCGGTGGCGGGCAGGTGGTGGACTACACCTGGAAACAAACCCTCGACCAGGCGCGCCGCATGGCCGCGCACTTGAAGGCGCAGAACCTGGAGCCCGGTGCGCGCGTCGCTATCCTGTCCAAGAACTGTGCCCACTTCATCATGGCGGAGCTCGCCATCTGGATGGCCGGTTGCACCACGGTGGCCATTTTCCCGACCGAAACAGCCGACACCGTGCGCTATGTGCTGGAGCACAGCGAGGCCAGCCTGCTGTTCGTCGGCAAGCTCGACACCTTTGACCAGCAGCAGCCCGGCATCCCTGCTGGCATGCCGATCATTGCCTTCCCGCTGGCCCCGAAGAACAGCTACGAGGCGTGGGATGCCATCACCGGCCGCACCAAGCCCCTGACCGGCCAGCCGGCCCGTGGCGGCAAGGACATCGCCATCTTGATGTACACCTCCGGCTCCACCGGTCAGCCCAAGGGCGTGATGCACAGCTTTGAGCGCATCACCGCTGCGGCTGAGGGCATCAACAACGACACCCAGGCGCGCATTGGCTCCAACACCCGCAACCGCATGTTGTCTTACCTGCCCTTGGCGCACGTATTCGAGCGCGCGTGGGTCGAGTCGGCCACCCTGGTGAACGGCAACACCCAGCTGTTTTTTGCCGAGTCGCTAGACACCTTCATTCAGGACTTGAACCGCGCCAAGCCAGTTACTTTCATCTCCGTACCCCGCCTCTGGCTGAAGTTCCAGCAAGGCGTGTTCGCCAAGATGCCTCCCAAAAAGCTGGACCGGCTGCTGAGCATCCCCATTCTGGGAAAAATCGTGGGCCGCAAGGTGCTCAAGGGCTTGGGCTTGGACCACGCGTTACTGGCAGGTAGCGGCTCTGCGCCCATTCCGGCGGAGCTGATTGCCTGGTACCGCCGCTTGGGCCTGAACCTGATCGAGGGTTACGCCATGACGGAAGACTTTGCGTATTCGCACAACTCCACTGACAAGATCAACGCCCCCGGTTGCGTGGGCGTACCGCTCAAGGGCGTGGAAGTCCGCATCAGCGAAGAAGGCGAAGTGCTGATCAAGTCGCCAGGCCAGTTTGTGGGCTACTACAAGCGCCCGGACCTGGATGCTGAGGTGTTCACCGAAGACGGCTTCTTCCGCACCGGCGACAAGGGCGAGCGTCGTGCCGATGGCTTGCTCAAGCTCACCGGCCGGGTGAAGGAGCTGTTCAAAACCTCCAAGGGCAAATATGTGGCGCCTGCGCCGATTGAAAACCGCCTGAATGCCTGCAACCGCATCGAGACCAGCATGGTGTCGGGCGTGGGCCAGCCATCCGCCTACGCCATCGTGGTGCTGGCTGAAACTGTACGCCCCCAGGTGAAGGCAGACCCTGCGTTCAAAGCCGCTGTCCATGCCGAACTCGAGCAACTGCTAGACAGCGTCAACGCTGAACTGCCGGACTACGAGAAGCTGCAAATGCTGGTGGTGGCACCAGAGCCATGGTCGATTGAAAACGGCATGCTGACACCCACTATGAAAATCAAGCGCGCTCGCATCGAGTCCGCGGTCGAGCCACAGCTCTCCAACTGGTATTCCGGCAAGGACAAAGTGCGCTGGGCATAAGCGCACAGCTGCGTTGCCAAACAAAAGGGGCCCCATGGGGCCCCTTTTTCATTACCGAGATGTTTGATTACTTCAAGGAGGAGTAATTCAGCGGCACCCAGACATAACCTTTGCCATTGGCCGCGGGCCGCAGATTGCCCAAGCCGGGGAAAGCCACGTGGGTCACACCGACCATGTAGCCGCCTTTGGCTGCCTCTTCAAAAGCTTTTGCGCGCTGCTGCTGGGCTGCGCTGTTGTCCGTATCGAAAGCGATGGTGGCACTTGGATCATCAAACTGCACCGCGGCGAGGTGCATCAAGTCGCCCCAGAGCATGAGCTTTTCGCCCTTGCTTTCGACCAAGTAGTTGGCGTGACCGGGGGTGTGGCCATAGGTAGCCACCGCGCGGATGCCGGGTACCAGCTCAGTGTTGCCCTCAAACGGCTTGAGCTTGCCGGCCGCCACATAGGGCTTGACCGAGGCCATGGCACCTTGGAAAAAGCCCTTGTTGCCTTCGGGCGCGGCGGCCAGATTGGCGTCGCTCAGCCAGAAGTCCACATCGCGTTTGTCAATACGCAAGGTGGCGTTGGGAAACGCAATGCTGCCTTGCCCCATGAGCCCGCCCACATGGTCAGGGTGCATGTGGGTGATGTAGATCTCGTCCACCTGCTCGGGCTGGTAGCCTGCAGCCTTCAAATTCGCAAGCAAATTACCCAAGGTGGGGCCGAACAAGCCCGCTGCGCCGGTGTCCACCAGCACCAGCTTGCTGCCGGTGTTGATCAGGTAGGTGTTGACCGAGGTTTCCACCATCTCTTTGAGGAAACCGCGCTTGAGCGCCTCTGCAATTTTCTCGGGCGGCTGGTTGTTCATCAGCTTGAGCATGGGCAGCTTGACGGTGCCGTCCGAAATGGCGGTGACTTCAAAGTCACCGACCATCACCCGGTAAAAACCCGGCGCCTGGGTCTTGACCATGGGCGCATCTGCCATAGCGTGGGGCGCGGCGATGGCGCCGGCGAGCAGGCCAACGGCCAAGGCAATACGGGAGAGCGTGCGTTGCATGTCAAAGTGTCCTTTAATGAATCGGGGCGAAATGAAATTTCTGGCGTATGGTGCGCCGCTTTCAGCCCGGAGCGTTGGCACAAGGTTTTTGATTTCGCGCTATATCGAGGGCCTCGCCCCTACTCGGATTGGTGGATTGAACTTCTTCGTTAGCACTCGCCTCCAACGAGTGCTAATATAAAGTTTGAAGAGAAGGAGTTCCCTATGTCCGCATTGATCGCTGCCCCCCGCACCGCCCTGGCCACGGCCAACCCGTGGTCACTGGTGCCGCCGTTGGGGAACTTGGACGCCTACATTTCCGCCGCCAACCGCTTGCCGATGCTCACGCTGGAAGAAGAGCAGGAGTACGCCCGCAAGTTCAAGAACGACAACGATCTTGAGGCTGCCGGTAAGTTAGTGCTCTCTCACTTGCGTTTGGTAGTGTCGGTTGCCCGCCAATACCTGGGTTATGGCCTGCCCCACGGCGACCTGATTCAGGAAGGCAACGTGGGCCTGATGAAAGCGGTCAAACGCTTCGACCCCGAACAAGGTGTGCGCTTGGTGAGCTACGCGCTGCACTGGATCAAGGCAGAAATTCACGAATACATCCTGAAAAACTGGCGCATGGTGAAGGTGGCCACCACCAAGGCCCAGCGCAAACTGTTTTTCAACCTGCGCTCCATGAAACAACGCTTCAAGGGTGAAGACGCTGCTGCCGACCTCGACACCCATCGCGACACCCTGAACCCCGACCAGGTCCGCACCATGGCGCGGGAACTGAACGTGAAGCCCGAAGAGGTGCTGGAAATGGAAGCACGCCTGGCCGGTGGCGACGTGCTGTTGGACCCCAGCCCTTCGGACGATGGCGAAGATGCCTTCGGCCCGATCACCTACCTGACGGACACCAACCACGAGCCGGTGGCGATGATTGAGGCCCGCCAACGCGACGTGTTAGCCACGGACGGCATCGCCACTGCGCTGAACAGCCTAGACGACCGCAGTCGCCGCATCGTGGAAGAGCGCTGGCTCAAGGTGAACGACGACAACTCCGGCGGCATGACGCTGCACGACCTGGCCGCCGAATACGGCGTGAGCGCCGAGCGCATTCGCCAGATCGAAGTGGCCGCCATGAAGAAGATGAAAACGGCGCTCGCCGCCTACGCCTGAGGCCGCAGCGGCACAGGCCGCACAACTTCACGCACAATGCCCCTGCCGGCCCCGCCTGCAGGGGCTTTTTCTTGGACACAGAGTCAATGACACCTACACGCCGCACCGCTGCAGCTGCTATGCTTTCCATAGCTGCTTGCGCCTTATCCACGGGCGCCTATGCCCAAAACAACACCCAAACAGCTGCATGGCCGACCAAACCCGTCCGCATCATCGTCGGTTTTCCGGGCGGGTCATCGCCAGACCTGACGGCGCGGGCGTTTGCCGAACCCTTGTCCAAAGCCTTGGGGCAGCCGGTGATTGTGGAAAACAAGGTGGGTGCCGCGGGCAACATCGCCGCCGACGCGGTCGCCAAAGCCACGGATGACCACACCATCGGGCTGATGATCAACGGCAACATGACGATTGCCAAGTTGCTCAACCCCAAGCTGAGCTACGACCCGCTCAAAGACTTGACGCCGGTGAGCCTGCTGGGCGTGTCGCCGCTGGTGCTCACAGCGCCTGCCAACGCACCGGGCAACAATGCCACCGAGTTTCTGGCCGCAGCGCGGGCCTCCGGCGACAAGTGGAACTACGGCACACCGGGCGTGGGCACCGTGGGCCATATCGGCATGGAACTTCTCAAAGCCAAAGTCCGCATTGCGCCGCTGCACGTGCCTTACGCTGGTTACCCGCAAGTGGCCACTGCCATGATCGCGGGTGATTTGCAGCTCAGCCTGCTGCCCCCTGCCTTGGCATCTGCGCAAATAAAGGCCGGCAAGCTCAAAGCCATCGGCATCACCGCCAGTGTGCGCAGTGCCTTGGTTCCGGAGATTCCCAGCTTGTCAGAAGCCGGGGTGAAAGATCTGAACCTAGAGATCTGGAACGCCGTGGCCGCGCCCAACAGCATGCCCAAGCCAGTGGTGGCGCGTCTGTCCAGCTTGTTCAGTGAAATTGCCCGCAGCCCGGAGATGCGTCAAAAAATGTTCCAGCAGGGCTGGACGGTGCTGGGCACCTCGGCCGAGGGACTGGCCAACCGGGTTAAAGCAGACACCGCCCTGCTGGGCGGCATCATCACGCAGCAGAGCATCAAAACCGATTAAGCCTCGAGACTGCCCGCCTAAGCGCCCCCACGGCGGGCATGTGGCGCTCGCCTTTATAAGCAGCTCAGGACTTCAGCAACTGCTGAATATCGGCTGCAAGCACCTTCGCCCCGCTGCCATAGCGGGTGAACAAGCGGAGGTTGCCTTTGGTGTCATAGATGTAGCTACCGGCGGAGTG
>DGQR01000085.1 GCA_002390825.1 Rhodoferax sp. UBA4409 | reverse complement strand
CCCCGCACTTTGTAAGTAATGGAGTGAGCCACTCATTTCACGATTTTTGCGCCTCAAAACCAGCTTGAACATCCCCCAATCGGGTGTTTTTTGAACGTCGGCTTCCGCTACATTGCTGAAGTTACCCAATTGGCCAAGAGCTCCAGGTTCGAAAGGCGCCCAACTAGCGGCGCTTGGCAGCAAATACGGTCAAGCAACAAACCCACTCGCTACTCTTTCTGTAGCGCCTCGCGCACACTGGTCGTGCGCCAGCGGCCTAATTTCCATAAATTCTCGGTAAACGGCTCGGGCGTCAGCAGTAGGCGCTGCATCAGGGGCTCCAGCACGGTTTGGCCCAGATCGGCCAGCAATACATAGCGGGCTTGGCCGTCGCGGTCGGTGGACTCTTGCAGCTGGCCTACCCAGTCCAGCTCTTGCAGGGTTTGCAGCACCGGCTCCAGGCGTTGCGAATCCACGCGCAGGGCCAGGCGCAGGGTCGACAGGGTCAGCCCGCGGTCATCGGCGCCTTTGGCCGTGTCCAGCATCTGCAGCACCTCCAGCGCCAGCTGAAACTGCCAGCCATGGCCCAGCTTGCGGCGTGGCACACCGGCCAAGAGGCTGGGCAAATAGGCCGTGAGTGCGGCGCCCAGCAGCACGATGACCCAGGCAACATAGATCCAGATCAGCAAAATCGGCACGGTGGCAAACGCCCCGTACACCACCGAATAGGTGGGCACCTTGGCGAGGTACATGGCCAGCCCCTTGCGCGCCAGCTCCATGCCTGCAGACACAAACAGCCCCCCCATCCACGCATGGCCCCAGCGCACATAGGTGTTGGGCACGTAATGAAACATGGCCGCAGTGCCAGCCGCCACCAGCCCGAACTGCAGGCTATCGAGCAAAAACGTGATGCCCCCCGGCAAGCCACCCACCACCCCCTTGGAGGCCGTGATGGCATACGAGGTAATTGACAGGCTGGCCCCCAGCAACAGGGGCCCCAGGGTCACAGCAGCCCAGTAGACCAACACACGCTGACCAAACGGGCGGGGCTTTTTCACGCGCCAGATGCTGTTGAGTGTGCGGTCGATGGTGAATATCAACGCCAACGCGGTGCCCAGCAATATCGCCAGCCCGGCCACCCCCAGTCGGCTGGCCTTGCCAGCAAACTGGTTCAGATAGCCCAGCACTTGGCGGGCAATGTTGTCGGGCACCAAGCTCTCGATCAGCCAGCGCTGCAGCACATCCTGAAACTTGGCAAACATCGGGAAGGCGGTAAACACTGCCAGTGCGACCGTGATCAGGGGCACCAGCGCAATCGTGGTGGTAAAGGTCAGGCTGCTGGCGGTGAGGCCGAGCCGGTCCTCACGGAAACGCTCGCGCAGCATGACGGCTGCGTCTCGCCACGGAATGCTGGCGATGTCTTTTAACCAAGAGGTAAACAGGGGTTTGGCTTGCATGGGCCGAATCATGCCACCGGCCGGCAGGCTATCGCTCCACCATCACCGGGCGGGCCTTCCAGCGCTGGATGCTGGCACGCAAAATCTCATCCAACACACCGGCTTTTTTGAGTACGGCCAAGCGTGCGTCAATCTGCTCGAGTTTGTCGGCGCAGTTGCCTTTGCGGGTCAGGGCCAGGTAGTTGGGGGTATCCACCAAAAAGGGCTCCAAGGCCACAAAGCCGGTGTTGTCCCCCCGCTTCCATAGCAGGGCCATGCCGGTGTAGTAGCCGGTAATAAAGTACTCCACGCGCCCGAGTTCCATTAGCCCGAAGCTGGCCTCGGGCCGGCTGACTTCTTGCACGCTGAGTTTTTCGTGGATGTATTCATCCAACCCCCCGCCAAATACGTTGCCGCGTGCAATGGCGCCGCGCCGGCCGATCAAATCAGCGCGGTCGCGGTAGACCCACGGCAGGTTGCGCAAAGTAAAAGCCGCTACCGGGTTTTGCAGTACCACCGTTTTGGGGTACAGCAAAAAGGCTTCGCGCTCGGGGGTTTTCTTGAGCGTGGCCACCATGTCGACCTCGCCGCGCTCGGCAAGTGCCATCACCCGTGGGAAAGGGCCCGGGCTGCGGATTTCAAAGTCGATTTTTAAATCGGTGAGTACCCGCTTTGCGATTTCGATGCTGGCGCCTTGCAGGGTCTCGCCGTCATACCAATGCAATGGCGGGTAGGTCGGGTCCGCCGCCACCACCATGCGGGTGCACTGTGCGTGCGCGGCAGCCCCCATGGTCAGCCCCCCACAGGCCAACACCGCGTAAAAAATGCATTTGGCAAACCCCATGAAACCCCTCGGCCCGACTATCAGGCTGCCCGTACCGTAAACCAGTGGGGGAGCTCTGGCAATAGGGCGTCCCACCAACGGCAAACAAGCCCACTTGCGCCAAGCGGCGCCGTCATTTGGCTTAAGCTACGCGCCTCCACACGAATCGGTGCGCCCCGTGACTGCTGCTACCCCTGCTCCCTATGTTGTTGCTGCCCGCTGGGCTGCTGTTGCCAGCCTGATCGGCCTGATCGTGCTGGGCCTTGTGTGGGAGCTGTGGCTGGCCCCCACCGGCCGCGGCACACTGGCGCTGAAAGTACTACCCCTGTGTATTCCGCTGGCGGGCTTGCTCAAAAGCCGCATGTACACCTACCGGTGGCTGAGCCTGATGGTGTGGCTGTATTTCACCGAAGGCGTAGTGCGCGCTTGGAGCGATAAGGCCCCGGGCAATTGGCTGGCCTTGATCGAGGTGGCACTGTGCATCGTGCTGTTTGTGGCTTGCACTTTCCATATCCGTTTGCGGCTGAAGGCGGGCAAAGCCTTGCAACCCGCTCTTGACAATACGACCCAACCCCCCTCCCCCTCTGTATGACTGCCACTGACACTTTGCGCGATACCTTGCGCGCCACCCTGCGCACCCTCGTGGGCGATGCGCATGTACTCACCGAGGGCGACCTCACCGCTTACGAGCAAGACTGGCGCAAACGCGAGCGTGGGTACGCCCTGGCCGTGGTGCGCCCCGGCACGACTGAAGAGGTTGCCGCAGTGGTCAAAGCCTGCGCGGCAGCGGGTGTGAGCTTGGTGCCGCAAGGCGGCAACACCGGCATGGTGGTGGGCTCGATCCCCGATGCCAGCGGCACCCAGGTGCTGCTGAGCCTGCAGCGCCTGAACCGCATCCGCACCATCGACGCGGCCAACCTGACCGTAACGGTCGAGGCAGGCTGCGTGCTGCAAACCCTGCAAGAGGCGTGCGAGAAAGAAGGCTTTTTATTCCCCCTGAGCCTGGCAGCTGAAGGCAGCTGCACCATTGGTGGCAACTTGGCCACCAACGCAGGCGGCACCCAGGTCGTGCGCTACGGCAACACCCGCGAGCTGTGCCTGGGCCTGGAAGTGGTGACTGCGCAAGGCGAAGTCTGGAGCGGCTTGAGCGGCCTGCGCAAAGACAACACCGGCTACGACCTGCGCCACCTGTTCATTGGCTCCGAAGGCACGCTGGGTGTAATCACCGCGGCCACCTTGCGCATGTACCCGATGCCCGCTTCGCAGCTCACCGCGTTTGCGGCCGTGCCCTCGCTGGATGCTGCAGTGGAGTTGCTGGGCCTGGCCCACAAACACCTGAACGCCGGCCTTACCGGCTTTGAGGTCATGGGCGACTTTGCGCTGGGCCTGGTGCGCAAACACTTTCCGCAGCAAAACGTGCCGTTTGGTGGCCTATCGCCCTACTGCGTGGTGCTCGAGAACTCCGACCACGAGTCTGAAAGCCATGCGCGCGAACAATTCGAGCGCTTGCTGGAGGCCGCACTCGAGCAAGGCTGCGTGCTCGACGCCGTGGTTGCTGAAAATATTGCTCAAGCCCGCGCGCTCTGGCACATCCGCGAGAGCATTCCGTTGGCCCAGGCCCAAGAGGGCCTGAACATCAAGCACGACATTTCGATTGCGGTGTCACGCATCCCAGCCTTTGTGGCAGAAACCGATGCGCTGCTGGAGCAACACTTTCCCGGCGCGCGGCTGGTCAACTACGGCCACTTGGGCGACGGCAACCTGCACTACAACGTGCAGGCCCCTGACAGCGCGGATGCCGAAGCGTTTTTGCGTGATCAGGAAGGTCCGATCAATGCGCTGGTCTACGAAGTGGTGGACCGTTACAACGGTTCGATTTCGGCAGAGCACGGCATCGGCAGCTTGAAACGCGAAAAGCTGGCCCACCACAAATCGCCCGTGGCCTTGAGCGCCATGCGCGCCATCAAGGGCGCGCTGGACCCCCACAACCTGTTGAACCCGGGCCGGGTTCTCGCTGTTGACTAGCCTGTGGCGCATTTGATTCTTCTGGGCATTGTGTATGTGTCCTTCATCAGTTTGGGGCTGCCGGACGGCATTCTGGGTGTAGCGTGGCCTGCCATCCGAACCGACATGGGCCAGCCCCTGGCGGCGGTGGGTGCTATCACCATCACCATGACCATCTGTTCGGCCACCGCAAGCTTTTTTGCGGGGGCGATTGCCAAGCGCATGGGCACCGGTGCGGTGGTTGCTAACAGTTGCCTGATGACAGCACTGGCCTTGCTGGGCTTCTCGGTGGCACCTTCTTTCGGTTGGCTGGTTGCACTGGCGGTGCCACTGGGCTTGGGGGCAGGCGCGGTGGATGCCAGCCTGAACCACTTTGTGGCGGCGCATTATTCGTCCCGCCACATGAACTGGCTGCATGGCTTCTGGGGCGTGGGGGCTACCACCGGCCCGCTGATCATGGGCTTGGCACTCGCCAGCAGTGGCGGCTGGGGGCTGGGGGTGCGCAGCATCGGGCTGATGCAATTGACGCTCGCCGTGGCGCTGTTTGCCACGCTGGCGCTCTGGGCCAAAGAACACGCCAAGCCACCCGTAGGTGAAGACGCGCATGGCGAGGCGGCTTTCAAACCCGTGCGCCCACTGGCTACTTGGTTAGCGCCCACCTTGTTTTTGTTTTATGTAGCGGCCGAGATGGGCACCGGCCTGTGGGCGGCCAGTATTCTGGTGACCGACCGGGGCCTCACGCAGGCGCAAGCGGGCATCTGGGTGTCGGTGTATTTCGGCTCTATCACGGCCGGGCGCTTTGCGGTGGGGCTGATTGCCAACCGGCTGGGCAACCGCCGGCTGGTGCAGCTGGGCATTTGGGTGGCTGCGGCGGGTGCGCTGGTGTTTGCACTACCCGGCGTGTTTGGCGATGCGGCCAGCGTCGGGCTGGTGTTGATGGGCTTGGGCTGCGCGCCGATATTCCCGTCGCTCATGCATGAGACTGCGCGCCGCTTTCCGGAAGACGTGGCCCGCACCGTCATTGGCCGGCAAATGACCTTTTCCTACGCCGGTGGCTCGGTCATCCCCGCAGGTTTCGGGCTGCTAGCTACCTGGGCAGGCTTGGGTGCAGTGATGCCAGTGGTAGTGGTCATCCTGCTGGCGCTGCTGGCACTGGCCGCAGCGCTGGACCGGATGACCTGATCAGGCCTGTAGCAATCAGGTCCGTGCCAGTTTGCGGGCCAGTTGCTCCAAGCGGGCTTGGTAGCTCACTGCATCAAACGGACGGCGGGCGCTGCCGCTGTTCACTGCGGCTTGCGCCACCCGCAGAGACACGGTTTGCAGCAAGCGCTTGTCGAGCAAGGTGGGCAGCAGCTTGTCTTTGCTGAAGGCGGCGTCTTCGCGGGCCAGATCAGCCAGCGCCAATACGGCTGCCTTCTTCATGTCTTCATTGATTTGCGGCGCGCCCACGTCCAGCGCAGCGCGGAACAGGTACGGGAAGCACAGTGCGTTGTTGACCTGGTTGGGATAGTCTGACCGGCCGGTGGCGGTGATGGCGTCTGCCGCGGCGGCCATGACCAGTTCGGGGCGGATTTCAGGCTCAGGGTTGGCCAGCGCAAACACCACCGGCTTGGCGGCCATGCTGCGCACCATGTCTTGGCTGACCACACCGGGGCCGGACAGGCCCAGGAAAATGTCGGCACCTTGCAGCGCATCGGCCAGCGTGCGGGCTGCAGTGTCGCGGGCCCAAGCGGCTTTTTCACCGTCATCGCCCTTGGCGCCACGGCCCACGTAAATCACGCCCTTGGAGTCGCACACCACGATGTTGGACTTTTTGGCACCCAGGCTGACCAGCAACTCCAGACAGGCGTTAGCAGCGGCACCCGCGCCGTTGCACACCAGGGTGGCAGCTTCCAGGGTCTTGCCTTGCAAGCGGAGCGCATTGATCAAACCAGCGGCCACCACGATGGCGGTGCCATGCTGGTCGTCATGGAACACGGGGATCGACAAGCGGGCCCGCAGCGCGCGCTCGATCTCAAAGCACTCGGGCGCCTTGATGTCTTCGAGGTTGATGCCGCCAAACGTAGGGTGCAAGCTGGCGATGGTGTTGATGAGTTTTTGCGGGTCGGTCTCGTCGATCTCGATGTCAAACGCATCGATGCCGGCGAAGCGCTTGAACAGCACGGCCTTGCCCTCCATCACCGGCTTGCCGGCCAGCGCGCCGATGTTGCCCAAGCCCAGCACCGCGGTGCCGTTGGTGATCACAGCCACCAGGTTGCCTTTGGCGGTGTATTGGTACGCGAGCTCGGGGTCGCGCTCAATCTCCAGGCAGGGCACGGCCACACCGGGCGAATAGGCCAAGGACAGGTCGTCCTGGCTGCCCACGGGCTTGGTGACATGGATCTCGATCTTGCCGCCAATGTCGTCTGAATCACGGGCGCGGTGGTAGGCTAGCGCGGCTTCGTGCAGATTGAAGGCAGCTTCAGCAGCTTGGCCTTGCGGTGGTTGCTCGGCGCCCGCTGCGGTGGGGGCGGCCATCTGGGTTTCGATGAGGGACATGCAAGCGGCGCGATGAGCGCGGTGAAAATAGGCCAAAGGCGGCGGAGCGCCAGATTCTGCGCGTGTTGCCCGCGCGCGGCCAGCAAAATGTGGGCAAATTCCATGCGGAAATGTCTTCACCGTATGCAGGGCAGACATACCCCGCCCACCCTACAATTTCAACCATGACCAGCCCTACTCCCCAGCGCCCTGTGCGCAGCCAGTACGAAGACTTCATGCGCCATGTGCACACGACGGGTGTGTTCAAACCAGACCGCACCGGCACGGGCACTACCAGCGTGTTCGGGCACCAGATGCGGTTTGATCTGAACGAAGGCTTTCCCCTGGTCACCACCAAAAAAGTGCACCTGCGCAGCATCATCCAAGAGCTGCTGTGGTTTCTGACCGGGTCGAGCAACAACAATTGGCTCAAAGAGCGCGGCGTCACCATCTGGGACGAATGGGCTAACCCCGAAACCGGCGATCTGGGCCCGGTCTACGGCGTGCAGTGGCGCAGCTGGCCCACGCCGGATGGCGGCCACATCGACCAGATTGCCGACGTCATCAAAACCCTCAAGAGCAACCCTGACAGCCGCCGCATCATCGTGAGTGCCTGGAACGTGGCCGAGCTCCACAAAATGGCGCTGATGCCCTGCCACGCGTTCTTCCAGTTTTATGTGGCGCCCGCCGAAACTGAAGGTGGCAAAGGCCGCCTCAGCTGCCAGCTCTACCAGCGCAGTGCCGACATATTTTTGGGCGTGCCTTTCAACATTGCCAGCTACGCCCTGCTCACGCACATGGTGGCGCAGCAGTGCGATCTGGAGGTGGGCGACTTTATCTGGACGGGTGGCGACTGCCACATCTACAGCAACCACCGCGAACAGGTGGAACTGCAGCTGAGCCGCGCGCCTATGGCTTACCCCACCCTGCATATCAAGCGCAAGCCTGAGAGCATCTTCGACTACCAGTTTGAAGATTTTGAGGTGGAGGGCTACGAGTGCCACCCGGCCATCAAAGCACCGGTTGCGGTGTGATGGCAGGCACCATGAGCACCACCGCCACACTCCCCCGCCTTCACCTGATTTACGCGCGCGCTGCGAATGGCGTGATCGGCGCAAACGGCACCCTGCCCTGGCATTTACCCGAAGACCTAGCCCACTTTAAGCGGACCACGCTGGGCTGCCCGGTCATCATGGGGCGCAAGACGTGGGACTCACTGCCGCCGAAGTTCCGCCCCCTGCCCGGCCGTGCCAACATCGTTGTCACCCGCCAGCCGGATTGGAATGAAACTGGTGCACAGCGCGCGTCTGACATGCGCGAGGCGCTACAAATTTGTGAGCAATCTACAGACGTTTGGGTGATTGGCGGTGCCCAGCTCTATGCCTTGGCCGAGCCACTGGCCACCACCGCGGTGGTGACTGAGATTGAGCAAGATTTTGTGGGGGACGCTTACGCACCCCACTTGGGTGAGGCGTGGCTGGAAACCGCCCGCGAGCGCCATACGGCAGCTAGCGGGCTGGGGTTCAGCTTGGTGACCTACACCCGCCGCTAAGCAGGCAAGCGCTTATTTTTTGCTGGATTGGTGGCCGATCACGCCACCAGCAGCTGCACCTGCTGCTGTGCCCAGCACGCCGCCACCGATCACATTGCCCGCGACGCCACCAATCACCGCGCCAACGGCGGTGTTCTTTTCACGGGTAGTCATACCGGCGCAGCCGCTCAAAACCAAGAGGGCCAAAACGACTGCGGTGCTGCGGAGGGAAATGGATGTATTTTTCATGGAACGACCTTTTTCTGATCAACAAAATGTGATGGTCGAAGTATCTGCAGGCTTGTGTGCGCTGGGTAGCAGACAGCGCCGCAAAGGCGTGTAGGTACAGTCCTACATACATTCGGGTGGATGGCCCATGGCGAACGTGTGTGTTCGCAGGCACACTACAACCCAACCCCACCACCAACGATATGACCGTGCTTACCACCTATCTCGTCGAAGACAGCCCGGTCATTCAGCAAAGCCTGATTGCCACGCTGCAAGAACTCACCCCTGTGGCCGTCGTTGGCATGGCAGCGGACGAGCAGGATGCGCTGCAATGGCTGGCGGACCCTGCGCACGAGGCGGAGCTGGTCATCGTGGATATTTTTTTGCGCAGCGGCTCTGGCGTCGGCGTGCTGCGGGGAGCGCAACAAAACAAGCCGCCACGGCATATGGTGGTGTTGAGCAACTACGCCACCCCTGACGTGCGCGCCACCTGCATGGCACTGGGGGCACAGCAAGTATTTGATAAATCGACCGAGATAGACGCGCTGATCCTCTACTGCCAAACGTTGGCTGCAAGCGGCATGCAGCCTGCTCCAGCCGCTTGATACGGCTATTGGATCAGGCCGTTTTTGAGTCCGTAATAGGTCAAATCGCTGTTCGATTCGAGGCGCATTTTTTCCATCACCCGGGTGCGGTAGGTGCTGACGGTTTTCACACTGAGTGACATGCTGGTAGCGATATGCCCCACCGTCTCACCGCGGGCCAGCCGCAAGAAAACCTGCAACTCGCGCTCAGAGAGCTGGGTGTGCAAAGGCTTGTCCGCATCATCGCCCAACCCGTCTGCCAACAACTCTGCCACGCCGGGAGTGATGTATTTGCGTCCGCGGTGCACGGTGCGAATCGCTTTGACGATGTCTTCGGGATCGCAATCTTTGTTCAGGTACCCACTGGCCCCTTGGCGCAGCAAGGTCGTGGCGTAATGGACTTCGGCAAACCCACTCAAAATCAACACCGGCAGGTCAGGTGCACGCGCTTTGATGGCCACCAGCGCGTCGACGCCGCTGTGGTCGGGCATGGAAATGTCCATCACCATCACATCCACCTCACCCTGGCGCACGATGTCCAACGCATCTCGGCCATTCACCGCCTCGGCCACGACCTGAAAGTCGGGCTGGTCGGCAAAAAACTGGCGCAGCCCGGCGCGCACCATCGCGTGGTCATCAACAATGGCAATCCTGATCATGGGCGCATAGAGATAGTCATCCGCCATGATCCCACAGTTCTCTGCAGGTCCTTCCCATGAAAAAAATCACAGCCCTCCAGCGCCATCCTCTGGTCATTGCCTGCGCCCTCGCAGCCGCGGGAGCCGTGCTGTTTGTGAGTGAGGCTTCTTACTGGCGGTCTACCACCACACTGCAAGAATTGACCGAGATGGGCATGGC
This sequence comes from Rhodoferax sp. UBA4409, assembly GCA_002390825.1. Taxonomy (GTDB): domain Bacteria; phylum Pseudomonadota; class Gammaproteobacteria; order Burkholderiales; family Burkholderiaceae_C; genus Allorhodoferax. The sequence continues at coordinate 2,506 of DGQR01000085.1, read as the reverse complement.
TCGCACCCAAATTCAGACGCTGGAGCGCAGCATGCTGGATGCCGAAACAGGCCAGCGCGGCTACCTGCTCACCCAACGCAAAGAGTACCTCGAACCCTATGCCACAGCGCTGATTCGGATCGAAGATGCCTATAAGGTGTTGGATGCGTATTACGGCAGTGATCCGGAGTCACAAGCGCTGCTGCAGCGCTTGCACACGTTGACAGAGACCAAGCTCTCAGAGCTGGCCTTGACGCTGCAGCTGTTTGACGAAGGCCGAGGCAAAGCCGGGCGCGAGATATTGATGACCGATATCGGCCGCGAAAAGATGGACGCCATTCGCGCGACCAGCGCCGAGCTGTTGGCCTACCAAACCCGGGCAGTCAGCGATAGCCGCTCTGCGCTGATCAGCACCCTGGTGTTGGACCGGTTGGGTGTTGCGGTGCTCAGTCTCGTGAGCCTGCTGGCTTTGTTTTTGTACCTGCGCCAGTCGCAGGCGCTCAAGCTCCAGCAAATGGAGCTGCAACGGGTGGTACAACTGGAACGCGACCGCCTAGAGGTCGAAGTTGCCAATCGGACTGCGGAGTTGATCGAGCTGGCCCAGCACTTGCAAACCGCACGCGAGGACGAGCGCCAACGCCTTGCCCGCAACCTGCATGACGATTTGGGCTCCTTGCTGACCTCCGCCAAGCTGGATGCTGCGCGCATCAAATCGCGCATCGCGGTGGCCGCACCGGAGGCGCTGGATTTGCTGGCCCATCTGGTGGGCACCCTGAATACCGGTATTGCGCTGGGCCGCCGCATTATTGAAGATCTGCGCCCTTCTTCGCTCAGCAACCTGGGCTTGGTTGCTGCGCTTGAAATTCTGGCGCGCGAGTACGCGGCCCCTTCAGGGGTCGCCGTTCACTGCAAATTGGAACCAGTGGCGTTGCGGCCCTCCGCGGAACTGGTGGTGTACCGGCTTGTGCAAGAGGCCATCACCAACATCGCCAAATATGCGCAGGCACGCAACATTTGGATTGAACTCTGCACCCGGGCAGGCCAGGTGGAGGTCTCGGTGCGCGACGATGGTGTGGGCTTTGACACCAGCACCAAGCCCACTTCCGCCTACGGGCTGGTCGGCATGCGCTTCCGGGTAGGAGCAGAGGGCGGAAGCTTGCAGCTGCAGTCCCGCCCCGGGCAGGGCACACAAATTCTGGCCAAGCTTCCACCACTCTCCAGCACAGCGGGGTGAGGGTGTCGGAGGCGTCCTACAAGCGGGCGCGCCTTTAACCCACGGTCACACGGCAAGGTGGCTGATGGCCACACTGTGTGCGAAAACGCACACTAGGGCATCTGTTGAAGGAACCCTGATGTTGCATTACGCCGTTGTCTTTTTTGTCATTGCCCTGATCGCGGCGCTTTTCGGTTTTGGTGGCATTGCCGCCAGCGCCGTAGAGATAGGCAAGATTTTGTTTTTCGTCTTCCTGGTGCTCGCGGTGCTGAGCTACCTGTTCGGATTCCTCCGGAAGAAATAAACAGCGCACCCTTCTACTTCCCATTCCCATTCCCATTCACTTCACTACTGGAAACTCACCATGAACATTCGCACCCTCTTCGCCTTGGCTTTTGCCGCCCTCCTCGCCTTGACTGCTACCGGCTGCGCTGTACAGCGTGGCCAATCTACGGTGGGGGCTTATGTCGATGACACTGCCATTACCACCAGTATCAAGAGCCGCTTTGTCGAAAACAAAATCGTGGACGCCGCCGCCATCAGCGTGGAAACCCTCAACGGGACCGTGATGCTGTCCGGATTTGCCAAAAGCCCGGATGAAAAATCCACCGCAGCGACGCTGGCTTGGAGCGTGATGGGCGTCAAGGCCGTGAAGAACGAGATCACCGTACGCCCGTAAGCTGCGTCGTCTGACTCGGTCAGACAGGGGCCCTGCACTTCTCCTGGAGTGCAGGGCTTTTTTGCGTTCGGGGCATCCTCGCAAGGCCCGCAAATGGCGGGGAGCGGTGAGAAAATCTAAGGTCTCTGCACCGCAGCATCTATTTTTTCTGAATCACCTATGAAACTCGCCACCTGGAACGTCAACTCTTTGGGCGTGCGCCTGCCCCAAGTCCTGGAGTGGCTGGCCGCCAACCCGGTCGATGTGCTTGCCCTGCAAGAACTCAAGCTGACTGACGACAAATTTCCCGCGGATGCGTTTGAAGCCATCGGCTACCACGCGCAGTGGTTTGGCCAGAAGACCTACAACGGCGTGGCACTGCTAACGCGGACTCCGGCTAGCGATGTCATCAAAAACATCCCCGGTTTTGACGACGATATGTCCCGCGTGATCACCGGCACCGTGGCGCCGGAAGGCGACACCTCCGGTACACAGGGTATACGCGTGATTGGCGCTTACTTCCCCAACGGGCAAGAGCCGGGTAGCGACAAGTTTGAATACAAGATGGAGTGGCTCACCGCCCTGCGTCGCTGGGTGAAAGACGAGCTGGCCGCGCACCCGAACCTGGTGCTGATGGGCGACTACAACATCACCTT
>DGQR01000249.1:16816-18037 GCA_002390825.1 Rhodoferax sp. UBA4409 | reverse complement strand
GAACACGATGCCGGTCATGAAATCGACCTTGTCGCGCTTGATCAGGCGGTCGGCGGTTTGGCGACCGACTTCGGGGTTGGCTTGGTCGTCGGCCACGATGACTTCGGCAGGGCGGCCGCCGAGCTTGCCACCGTTGAGTTTCACGGCGAGTTGGAAGCCGTCACGGATATCCACGCCCAAACCGGCGCCGGGGCCGGACAAGGTGCTGAGCAAACCGACGCGCACGGGGTCGGTCGATTGGGCCCAGGCACCTGCTGCTGCGGCAGCCAGAGCGGCGGTCAAAACCAGGCGGGACGGGGCAAAACGGGGCAGGTGCATTGCAAACTTTCCTTGTGGAGGGGTGGACCGTTTCATTATCGGCCCAACACCCCAGCTTTCTGCTGCACCGGTGCAGAAAGCACAAGCCCCGTAAAGTGGAGGTTAGTTCAGCAGGAAGCTGTCTGCGTGGGCTTCGAAGTCTTCCGCGTCGATGGCTGCGTCAAAGGCGGCGCGGGCGGCCAGTGCTTCTTTGGTGTACGGAATCAGGGGCTTGTCCAGGGGGCGCAGCTTGTGGCGGCGCAGGCCGCGCAGTTGTTGAGAGCGCTCCATGGTTTGCAACACCAGTTCGGGCTCCATCATCAGGCTGAAGGGGTTGAGGTCGGTGGCAGTGTTTTTCATGGCAGTTCTCCGTCTATGGATTGCGCCGTAGAAAGGTTTGGCGCTTAGGAGAACTGTAGTCACCTGTTCCAAAAAATGGAGTCAGGCGTGCGCTGTAAAGCTTGTAGGAATTTCCCTTACAAGAAGCTCCCCCACGCGCTGTCACCGTGGGGGCGCTGCTTTGGATTTACAGCAGGCGCGCGCGCACGCTTTTGCCCTTGACGCGCCCGGCATTGAGCTTGTTGCAAGCCTGCTGGGCGACATCGCGGGCGACTGCCACGAAGGTGCAGTATTCGGTGACCTGGATCTTGCCGATCTGCTCGCGGGTGAAGGCGGGGCCGCCTTCCTCGTTGGTCAGGGCGCCCAGCACATCACCGGCCCGGATTTTTTCTTTGCGGCCGCCGGCGATCTGCACCGTGATCATGGGGGGCAACAGCCGGCCTGAGCCCGCCGGGGTGAGCTCATCGAGCTTGTGCCACACCGAGGGTGCGTTCTGGTACTGCTCGATCTTGCCGACCGAGCCCATCTCGCGCATGCTGGCCAGGCTCAGGGCCAGGCCTTTTTCACCGGCACGGCCGGTGCGGC
>DGQR01000249.1:0-16666 GCA_002390825.1 Rhodoferax sp. UBA4409 | reverse complement strand
TGCGGCCGATGCGGTGCACATGCACTTCGGGGTCTGGGGTAATGTCCACGTTGATCACAATGTCCAGCTCTTTCACATCCAGCCCGCGGGAGGCCACATCGGTGGCTACCAGCACCGAGCAGCTGCGGTTGGCAAACTGCGCCAACACCTGGTCGCGCTCGCGCTGGTCCAGGTCGCCGTGCAGGGCCTGGGCGACGAAGCCGTCTTCGGCCAGCTTGTCCACCAGCTCGTTGCATTGCTGTTTGGTGTTGCAAAACGCAATGGTGCTCACCGGGCGGAAATGGTTGAGGATGCTGCTCACTGCGGTGAAACGGGACTCGCGGTCCACCTCGAAAAAGCGCTGCTCAATCGTGCTGTCGGCCACGGGGGCGGCCACTTTGATTTGCTGCGGGTCTTGCATGAACTGCTTGGCCAGCTTTTCAATGCCTTCGGGGTAGGTGGCCGAGAACAGCAAGGTCTGGCGGTTTGGCGGGCACTGGCGCACCACCGTGGTGATGTCGTCCAGAAAGCCCATGTCGAGCATGCGGTCTGCCTCGTCCAGCACCAGGGTGTTCAGGCCTTCCAGGGTGAGGTATTCGCGCTCCAGCAAGTCCATGATACGGCCGGGCGTCCCCACCACGATGTGGGCGCCGTTCTCCAAGCTGGCACGCTGGCCGCGGGTAGCCACGCCGCCACACAGGGTGACAACCTTGATGTTGTCTTGCGCGCGGGCCAGGCGGCGGATCTCGACCGTCACCTGGTCTGCCAGCTCCCGGGTGGGGCAGAGCACCATGGCCTGCACCGCAAACCAGCGCGGGTTGAGCTTGGCCAGCAGCGGCAAAGCAAACGCAGCGGTCTTGCCGCTACCTGTCTGGGCTTGGGCAATCAGGTCTTTGCCGGCCAGCGCCACCGGCAGGCTGGCAGCCTGGATGGGCGTCATGGCATCAAAGCCCAGCTGTTGCAAATTGGCCAGCGTGGCAGGTGCGAGGGGGAGAGTAGAGAAAGCAGTCATCTGCCGATTATCGGGGGTACCCCCTCGCAGCCCTACTCTGGGGCCGGGGCTCCGGGCTGAATGCCCTTGAATCTTCAACAATTTTCCCGCACAGCTTGGACAATGTTTTAGACTCCGTCCACGATTTTGGCAGCAGCGCGAGGCGAAAGAACATGGACATACTCAAGCGGAACAACGTCAAAGTAACAGGCGAAGGCGACAAAGTGCTGCTCTTCGCCCACGGTTTCGGGTGCAACCAGAACATGTGGTCGCAGGTTGCGCCGGCCTTCCTCGAGGGTTACCGGGTCGTGCTGTTTGACTATGTGGGCAGTGGCGCGTCTTCGGTCATGGACTTTGACCACCGCCGTTACAGCACGCTCAATGGCTATGCCCGTGACGTTCTTGATGTCTGTGAGGCGCTGGATCTGACCACCGGCGTTACCTTTGTGGGTCACTCGGTGAGTTGCTCGATTGGCATGTTGGCGTCGATTGCTAGTCCCGGTTTGTTTGAGCGGCTGATCATGGTCGGGCCTTCCCCGTGTTTCGTGAACCACCTGCCTGACTACGTGGGTGGCTTTGAGCGTACCGACCTGGATGGTCTGCTGGCATTGATGGACCAAAACTACATCGGATGGGCGAACTACCTGACACCCGTGATCTCCGGTGAGAGCAATGGCGGTCCGGTCGCCAGCGAGTTGGCAGACAGCTTTTGCTCGACAGACCCGATCATGGCCCGCATTTTTGCGGAGGCCACCTTTTACGCTGACAACCGCGCGGACCTGCAGTACGTGGATTGCCCCAGCCTGATCCTGCAGCACCGGCACGACGCGCTGGCACCTGTGGAGGTGGGCGAGTATTTGCACAGCCACTTGCGCAACAGCACCTTGCAGGTGCTTGATGTGGTGGGGCATTGCAGTCATATGTCGCACCCGCAACTGGTGATAGATGCGATGCGCAACTATTTGCCGGCCTGACACTCACCCACCTTGGCGACTCTTTGAAACCTTACTTAGACCTGCTGCCCAGCCCTGTGCTGGTGACGGATGTGTCTGGTCACATCAAAGAGGCGAATCTTGACTTGCTGGCGCTGGTTGGGGGCGACACCTCTAGTTGGGCGGGGCGGTATATCGATGCGTTGATGCCCGGCTCCAGCCGCATCTTTCTGCAAACCCATGTCTGGCCCATGATGCTGCGCCACCGTATGGTGCAAGAGATGTATCTGCACTTGAATACCCACACCCAGGAGCAAGTGCCGGTCATGGTGAATGCGCGTCATGGCCTGTGGAACGAGCAGGAGTGCATTTTTTGGGTGTTTTATGTAGCCCGCGAGCGCAGCCGTTTTGAGGCTGAGTTGCTCGAAGCGCGCGGCCGTGCGCAGCGCCTGGCCACCGAGTTGTCAGTGGCGAACTCGGAGTTGCGGACCTTGCACGCGCAGTTGGCGCAACGCACAGAGGCAGTGGAGTCGGAAAACCGCGAGCTGTCGACCCTGAGCGAAACAGACCCCTTGACCCGACTGGGTAACCGCCGGGCCCTGGAGCGGGCGGTGGCGCATTGGCAGAGCCAAGCGCCAATCGGTACCCCCGCCGCCCTGATGATGGTGGATGTGGACCATTTCAAGCGCGTCAACGACACCCATGGCCATGACGAGGGCGACCGGGTATTGCAGCAATTGGCCCAGCAACTGCAAGCCAGCCGCCGGGGCAGCGACCTGGTGGTGCGCTACGGCGGTGAAGAGTTCGCCATCTGGCTGCCGGGTGCCACGCCGGATGGCGCTCGCTCTGTCGCCACGCGCGCACACGCCATGGTGAAACAGGTGCTGGTGGACCAAAAACCGATCACGGTCAGCATTGGTGTGGTGTGCGCCCAGCACACCCTGCACAAAGAACGGGACATGGTGTTTTTGAGCCGCCTGCTGCATCAGGCAGATTTGGCGCTCTACCGTGCGAAAGCAGCCGGACGGGACCGCACCGAGTGGCATACAAGCTCCGTGGGACTCTCCTAAAATTGTCGGACAGCGCGCAAGCGCGTTCAAACGAGGTGGTGCATGCGTTCTTGGATGGTTACAGCGCTGGTCAGCAGCGCATTGCTGGTGGCCTGTGGCACCAATGTGGTCAACCCGGTCACGGGGCAAACAGAGCGCTCAGCCATGAGCGAAGAGGCCGAAGTCGCCGAGGGTGCCAAAGGCCACCAAGAGGTGTTGCAGGAATATGGTGTGGTGAACAACCCCGCACTGCAGTCCTATGTCAATGCTCTGGGGCAGCGCCTGGCGGGGCAAAGCCACCGCAGCCAGTTGCAGTGGCGTTTTACGGTGCTGGACAGCCCGGAGATCAACGCCTTTGCACTTCCCGGCGGCTATGTCTATGTCACCCGCGGCATCATGGCGTATATGGACAGCGAGGCTGACTTGGCCGGTGTGATCGGCCATGAAATCGGTCACGTGACCGCACGCCACGGCGCTCAGCGGGCCACCAGCCAGCAAAACGCCGGGCTCGGTGTGTTGGCCGCCAGTGTGCTGGGTGCGGTGGCAGAGGCTTACGGCGTCGCCGGTGCAGGGCAACTGGCAGGGCAGGTCTCTCAAAACGTGGCGGCAGGCTATATCGCCTCGTACGGTCGTGAGCAAGAGTTGCAGGCGGATGGCTTGGGGGCGGAGTACCTGTTTCGCACCCGCTATGACCCGCGCAACATGATTGACGTGATCAAGGTTTTGAAAAACCAGGAGCTGTTTGCCGCAGACCAGGCCAAAGCTGAAGGGCGCCCCGTACCCGTCAAGGGCGATTGGTTGTCCTCCCACCCCAGCAACGACCAGCGCTTGGAAACGATCAGCCGCCTGGCCGCGCAGTACCAGACCCGTGAGCGCTATGACGATGATGGCCGCAATCGCTACCTGCAGGCCATCCAAAGCATGAACTTTGGTGACAGCCCCGACCAGGGGCTGGTGCGGGGCCAGAACTTCTACCATGAGCCTCTTGGTTTGGCTCTTACTGCACCGGCGGGCTGGTATGTGCAAAACGAGCCGGAGCAACTCGCGTTTATCAACACCGCCCGCGACGCTGCGCTGCTGGTGCGCGTAGTGCCCGCTGCGGCTGGCAAGGCGCCGGCCGATGTGGTCCGCAACCTGCTCAAGCCTACACAAGGCCGCTTGGAGCCCACCACCATCAACGGGCTGCAAGCCTCCCGTTTCACCGGTGCGCGGGCTGGTGCCAACGGCAGCAGCGTGCCGGTGGAGGCCACAGTGATCACCGGCCCCGGCGACCGGGTGTATCTGCTGCAATCCACGGCCAAGGATGCCAATGCCCTTGCCCGCGCGCGCGCAGGTTTGCGTGAGGCCGAGGGCAGCTTTCGCGCCCTGACCGCCCAAGACCGCGCTGCGGCCCGGCCATGGGTCATCAAGACGGCGCCGTACCCCAAGGGCGGGTTCGCTGAGCTCGCCAAAAACTCGCCGATTGCTCGCCCCGAGCAACAGTTGCGCCTGATCAACGGCTACTACGGCGGCGGTGAGCCTGCCGTGGGTCAGCTGGTCAAGGTTGTGGTCCCCAAGTAAATTGCTATATTTTTAGGAGCGTATCGCGCATATTCTGCGAGCGCTAACGCCCATTTTGACCATGCCCCAACTCTCTATTTCCTCGCAGTTCGATGCCGGTGCCATTGAGGTGGTGCGTGCGGATGTGGCGCACGATATCCAACTGCGCATCCGCCCGGATACGGCTGCCGAGTTCGCCCAGTGGTTTTACTTTTGCCTGCAGGGTGCAGCGGGTCAGGCGGCGACTTTGCGGTTCATGAATGCCTCCGAATCTGCCTACCCCAGAGGCTGGGAGGGCTACCAGGTGCTGGCCAGCGAAGACCGTCAGCACTGGCGGCGCATAGACACCCACTACGACGGCACCGTGATGACTGCTCGCGTCACACCGCAGGGCAATGCCATTTACTTCGCGTATTTCGAGCCGTACTCTTACGAGCAACATCTTGACTTGCTGGCCGCTGCGAGCGCTTCTCCGCTGGTCACCCTGCAGCGATTGGGCAACACCGTGCAGGGGCGCGATATGAGCCTGCTGCGCATTGCAGACCCCCACACCCAACTTCTCGAGGTCGACAAAAAAAATGTGTGGCTCATCGCCCGCCAGCACCCCGGCGAGACGATGGCGGAGTGGTTCATCGAAGGCTTTCTGGAGCGCCTGCTGGACGCTGATGACTCGGTGAGCCGCACGTTGTTACAGCGCTGCAACTTCTATGTGGTGCCCCACATGAATCCGGATGGCGCGGTGCTGGGTAACCTGCGCACCAATGCCGCCGGCGCCAACCTGAACCGCGAGTGGGCGGCCCCCAGCATGGAGCGCTCGCCCGAAGTCGCGCTGGTGCGCCAGGCCATGGAGTCCGCCGGCGTGGACCTGTGCCTGGACGTGCACGGTGATGAGGCGCTGCCTTGCAACTTTGTGGTCGGCTCCGAGGGCACACCGGGTTACACCCCGCGCATTGCCGAGCTGGAAGACGACTTCAAAAACGACTGGATGCGCACCTGCCCCGACTTCCAGGACACCCTCAATTACGGCCGCGTGCCGGCCGGCCAGGCCAATTTGTCCCTAGCCACCAACTGGATCGCCCAGCGATTCGGTTGCATGGCCCTGACGATCGAGATGCCCTTTAAAGACAACGTCAACCTGCCCGACCCCGCCACCGGTTGGAGCGGCCAGCGCTCCAAGAAGCTGGGGGCCAGCGTGCTGCAGCCTTTGCTGCAGTGGTCAGTCTAGGGCCCGGTTAGTGCCCATGCGGTTCCGCCGGCGCACGGCGGCACCCATCAGCCCCAAGCCAGCCAGCAGCAGGGCGTAGGTTTCGGGCTCAGGTACAGCGGCTGCCATCTGCCCGTATTGAATGTGGTCCACCTCAATACCACCCCCGCTATTTTTGATGGTGATGGAGCGAATGCCGCCGGCGAACTGCACACCGAAAAATCGATCTTCGGAGGTGCCGGCGGCAAAGCTGCCATCAGGAAAACTGCTGGAACTGATGCTGCCCAAACTCTGTCCGTCGGCATCCATTGCACTAAAGGTAACGGTGCCTGCGCCATCGGTCCAAACCAGTCCGAACGCTGTCGGCAAAGCGCCAGCACCCTGGAAAGTGAATGTGGCACCTGAGTTGCCATTGCCATTGAACCAGCTTACACAGCGCCCTGCAGTTTGAGGGCCGCAGGTGCCATTCAGCACGCCATCGTCGCTGTCCACAGAGTCGCGGATCCCAGTAAAGCCGGCAGCCAACACTGACCCTCCCCCGCTACCGATCAGAGAGGAGTGGAGGCTGCCGTCCTCCAAATTGTCGAGCACAGTGGCACCTGCTACTGAATAGAAGCCAATAGGAATGTCCGAGGACGACAAATAGGGCGTTGGCCCAAAAAAGACGCTTGGGCCGGCAGGCGTTGCTGCTATTGCTGCGGTAGCACTGCAGAGCAGGGCCGCCAAAAGAGTGGATTTGCATTTGAAGGTGGTGTGCGACATGGATGTTCCCCCTGAAAAAGTTGTTGGGTAGAGCGCCTTGGTGTGACGCGAATCTTCTTTTTGTCTCTGGTTGTCCGACAGACAAAACCTGGAGATGACCAGATTTACAGCGTTCTAAGCGTCGCTGTTACGACGCCGCACGGCGGCACCCATCAGCCCCAAGCCTGCCAGCAGCAGGGCATAGGTTTCGGGTTCCGGCACCGGAGCCAGTGCTTCCGTGTACACCACGTTGTCTATGGCAAAGCTGCTGCTGCAGCAAAGGGCGCCTTCAAAAACAATGCGGTTAAACGCTTGGCTTGACGTGAAGCCAATGAACTGCAAAGTACCTACGGGAGCTGTCGGTGGCAGGTAGCTACCGAGGTGGCTGTACGAGCCGTAGCCTGCCAAGCCGGCTGCGTCAATCCGGATGCTGGAGTAGGGCCGACCGGTCGGGTTCATGCCTGCGAACCAGGCTCCAAAAGCAACGACCGGTCTGTCGAAAACCAAATCCGCCCACGTGTATGTGGTGTTCACAAACAGGTTACTGGTCCCATCCACGTTGTAACTGAGGTTGGGTGCATCCACAGAAATGCTGTTGTGCGCCGTGAAGGCCCCGAGGTCTAGGTTGTTGGCAGGTTGATCCACTGTGAGGGCGTTAAAAGTTTCCGCCTGAACGGGGCCGGTTGCATTCAAAAAGCTGGCCTGATCGGTGTAAACCGTCAAGGGTGAGCCGACTGCAGCCTGTGCCGTAGTGCTCAGCCACAGGAGGAGAGTGAGTGCAATCGTTCTTTGGAAGATGGACTGGATAGCTGACATTGGGGCTCCCTGTGTGTTGTCGAGTTTTGCGCGACAGTGGTTGATGACGGGAGACTAAAAGTTGCAATGGCGGGTCGCAATGCGCCTGCATGCGTAGACGGCGTCGGTTTCATACGCACTTGTGCGTATGAAACGAATGGATGGGCTTGCGGTTAGTCCGGTCGGACTATGCCGGTAGAAATTGCATGGAATTCAACGCTGGGCACGTTGTGCTTGTCTTGTCGATTGATAAGAATCTGCAACACATCCCCTTACTCGCAAGAGGCTGAGCTCCATGACCCGACAAGCGCAGGCAATGACTCTCCAGGCTTTCCAGGAGCAGGCCTTCGCTCGGCATTTGCTGGTTGATTTGCCGTTTCCGATTACAGGTGCACTTCTCTTGGTCGTGGTGTGTGTCGGGTTGCTGCTAGGCAAAGCAGCTGTTTGGCTGATCGCACTCTGGACGGTCTGGACTCTTGCAACGGTTGGTGTGCGCGTCTGGATAGAGGCGCGGATGCGCAGGCGGCTCCATGAGCATGGCGTGCACAAAAAGATCCTGCATCAATACGCGTGGCTGTCAGTGCCGACGGGGGCTGTATCCGGCGTGTTCGCCTGTTTGTACTTTGATGCGCAAGATCCCGTCACGATGATGGTTCTTGCGACGTATATGACGGTGATCGTTGTGGGAGCCGTGGTGCCGACCTCGGTGTACCTGCCGACTTTTTTTTTGTTTGTCTTTTCTACGCATCTGCCTTATTTGTTTTTGCTGATTCGCGCGGGTAGCGAAGAGCACTTCATGCTGGTCGGTTTGAACGTGCTGTTTCTGGTCGTCACCTCACAATATGCGTATGCAGCGAATCGAATGCATCGGGAGTCGATCCGACTGCGCTTCGAAAATCAGCAGTTGATTGCGGACTTGGGTGAGCGCAAAGCTGCCGCAGAGAGTGCGTCCAAAACCAAGTCACTGTTCTTGGCCGGCGTGAGTCACGATCTCAAGCAGCCGATACGTGCGATCGGTTTGTACCTTGGCGTTTTGCGGCATACAGAGCCTCCAGATAAGGTCAGCGTTCTGGAGAGCGTGACTCCAAAAATGGAAAAAGCCCTCAGCGAACTTCACGGGCAGGTCAGTCGCTTGCTCGAGCTGTCGCGTCTGGAGTCTGGTGCGCTGCGACTGCATATAGAGCAGGTGTCTCTGGCGGGGCTATTTGCCGGGTTGCTTGCGCTGTTTGAACATCAGGCTGCTGCGAAAGGGATCCGTTTGCGCTTTGCAAATTTGGACAGTCTGCGTTGCAAGTCGGTGTGGGTGGATCGGCGGATGCTCGAATCGATTTTGCAAAACCTCATCAGCAATGCCATCAAGCACACGGGTGCGGGCGTGGTGTACGTAGGGGTGCGTCGCAGGACTCTGTACCGCGAAGGCGGGCAACTGTGTATTGAGGTTCGAGATAGTGGGTGTGGCATACCACTGGCGCAACAGGCGTACTTGTTTGATGCTTATCGCAGTTTTGACGACCGCAAGGCTAGCGATAGCCATGGCCTCGGCTTGGCAATCGCCAAGGCACAAGCCACTTACCTGGGGGCAGACATCACGTTGCGAAGCGCGCCCGGGCGGGGTTCTGTGTTTACCCTGTGTGGAGTGAGTACCCGCAACCAAAATGTGCCGGTAGACTTTCCCTGATGCCGGCACATGGCGTCACAGCTCGCCGGGAGTGGTGGTTCCGCTCTGTGTGCGGATCGCATAGGCGGCCATTTCTGCGCTGTTGCGGATACCGAGCTTGTTGCGCAGATTCTCCCGGTGTTTGCGGACCGTGCCTTCGCTGATGTTGAGCTTCAGGCTTATCTCCTTGCTGGTCAGGCCGTCACCCACCAATTGCAGGATGGTTGTTTCGCTGCTGGTGAGCTTGTGTTCAGTATTCTGGGATTCGGCGTCATCGACAAAGAGACTTGCGATATCAGCGCTGATGTAGCGCCTACCCTGTGCAACTCTTCGGATGGCAAGCAGCAGTTCGCTACCGCTCTCGTTCTTCGGCAAATACCCTGCTGCGCCCAGCGCAAGTGCCGCCCTTACCGAGCCAGAGTCCATGCGTGCAGTCACCACGAGGGTGCGGGTTGCAGACTTTGCGGCTTGGAGCTCTCGCATCACTCCCAAGCCATCAAGCCCCGGCATCCCAAGATCCAACAGGAGGATATCGGGCTGAAGGTGTGCTGCCAGTTCTACTGCCTCTTGGCCATTGGGTGCGACACCCACGCAGTGCATGTCGGGTTGGCTGGAGAGCAGCATCTGCAACGCGTCTGCGAGCATGGCGTGATCTTCAGCAATCAATATGCGGATGGGTGACATGGCAAAAGCGTTTCGGGGGGCAGGTGATCCGTGTAGTGGCCGTTCAAACTAGAAATCGCGCGGACCCAGTCTGAGTAGCCGTCACACCAATTATTTGCCGTTCACACCCAACAGCTCCACTTCAAACACCAGAGTTGCGTTCGGGGGGATCACGCCACCCGCGCCGCGGGCACCGTACGCGATATCTGGCGCGCAGGTCAGCTTGGCTTTGCCGCCGGTTTTCATGCGCTGCACACCTTCGGTCCAGCACGGGATCACACCGTTGAGCGGGAAATCAATCGGCTGGCCGCGTTTGTACGAGCTGTCGAATTCACGGCCATCCGGAAAAGTGCCTTTGTAATGCACAGTCACCTTGTCAGTGGCTTTGGGGCTGGCCCCGGTGCCGTCTTTGAGGCTGCGGTACACCAGACCGCTGGCGGTGACGACGGCGCCATCTTCTTTGGCAGCGGCTGCCGTGACAGCGTTTTGGGCAAATGCGCCCTGGGCCAACAAGGCCAGAGCAACACAGGAAATACGGAGGCTGGTTTTCATAGAGGGGCGTAGAGTGAGGTTGAAAATCAAATGGGTGTCAGAACAGACTTGCCAAATTTTTACGCAAGGCGCCCATATCGCGCAACAATGGCTGCCATGAAGTTGTACCCCATTTTGTCTGCGCTTTCGCCGCACGATGTGGTCGAAGCCCCGCCTCGTGAAGGGCTTGCCTCTCAATTAGAGATGATTCATCGTCTGGTCAGCACGCGCGTCGCGGTGGTAGACCGGATTGCGGTAGTCGCTCACGATGTGCAGACCGGGCTCTTGAAGACCTTGGTCAGCAGTAGCTATGACGACGGCTGCCCGCCGCACCACGAGGTCGCACTGGCCGATGTGCCCACCCTCAGCGAGCTGGCCCGGCAGCGGGGCACCCGGGTGATCCACGACATTGCCAGAGACTTCCAGTCTTCCTCTTCCCACAGCACCTGGCTCAAGCTCCACTATTACCAGTCCAGCGTGACCACGCCCATTTATCAGGGCAATGACTTGGCAGGCTTCCTGTTTTACGACGCCAAGCAGCTCCATCCATTCACCGACGCCGATGTGGAGAAGTTGGTCGAATTCACCGATCTGATTGCCCACTTGTTTTTGACGCAACGCCGTTTAGCCAGAGGCATTGTGAGCGCGATTCAGGTGGCGGTGGATATGGCCCGCTCCCGGGACTTCGAGACCGGTCAACACCTGGAGCGCATTGCGTATTACTCGCGCATCATGGCGCATGCCCTGGCGCAGAGCCACGGCCTGAGTGACGAGTACATCGAGTATTTGGAGTTGTTTTCACCGCTACACGACATCGGCAAAGTGGGAATCCCGGATCACATCCTGCTCAAGCCCGGCAGGTTGGATGCGGCGGAATACTAGATCATGAAGCGCCATGTGCCCATGGGCGAAAGCATCATCCGTCGCATCAGCCAGGACTTGGGGCTGGTGGGCAGCTTGCGGGAGCAGGTCATGCGCAACATTGTGGCGACCCACCACGAACGGGGTGATGGATCCGGTTATCCCCGTGGGCTCACGATGGACCAGATTCCCTTGGAAGGACGCATTGTGGCGGTGGCGGACGTGTACGACGCGCTCAGCAACCGGCGTGCCTACAAGGACTCCTGGAATGACGACGCGGTGTGCACCGAGCTGCGTGCAGAGGCGGCTAAGGGCTTGCTGGACAAGACCTGTGTCGAGGCGCTGCTGGCCGCCACGGACGAAAGGGCGTCGATCAAGCTGCGCTTTGCGGATGCACGGGTCGCTGACGACTACGCGTAAAGGGGCTTTTGTGGGGGGGCCTGCCGTTGGCGAGCAGGTCTGAAAAAATGGCTCCATGACAAATCTGCAGCATTGGTTTCGCGGCCTTCTCTTTGTGACTCTTGCATGGTCCGCGGCATTCGCTGCTGGTGCCGTGAATGCCAGTGGTGCTGGAGCAGAGTTAAAGCCCGGCAGCGTGGTACTGATCCGCCATGCCTTGGCACCCGGTGTGGGTGACCCCGCGCAATTCGTGTTGGATGACTGCAGCACCCAGCGCAACCTCAATGACGAAGGGCGAGCGCAAGCGGTGCGCATCGGCAATTTTTTCCGGCAGCTCCTGGTGCCCGTTGAGGCGGTCTGGTCCTCCCAATGGTGCCGGACCCGCGAAACCGCCGACCTCGCTTTTCCGGGTAAGCGCATAGATCAGGCTGCATTCAATTCATTTTTCGGTGAGCCGGATGCTGCCCCGGCCCAAACCCAAGCTGCCCGGGCATTGCTCAACGCATGGGCAGGCAAAGGGCTCTTGGTGGTGGTGACCCACCAGGTCAACATCACCGCCATTACCGGCGTGGTACCTGCATCCGGCGAGGCAGTGGTGCTCGGCCGGCGCAATGGCGTCTGGGCCGTGACGGGGCGTCTCACACCCTGATCAGATTCGCCGTGTAAGCCACACGCCAATCATCGAGCCAGCGCCAATCGCTTTGCACCACACCCTGACTCCCCAGCCCGGTGCTGCGACCAGTTTGTTGCTCGCTTCCTCGAGGTGTTCTCGCTCGTCGTTGCGGCAATCGCTCAAGAGCCTTTGCAGCGTAGCGGCTTCGGGTCGGCCGGCGATCCGGTCCAGTTGGTCTTGGTAGTGCTTGTCGACAAAAGTTTCGATCGCCGCAACAGTGGCATACACCGCAGGTGGCCCTATCAGCGCCGGCAGTGCGCCCGTCACAAAACCTGCGAGCCGCCAAAGGGGCAATAGCCAGCTGCGTCGCAGGGGCGGTAGCAAGGCGTTCATGACTTCGAGGTGTTCTTGTTCGGTCTGCAGGTGGCGCCGCGCGAGCTCTTGAATGTCAGGGTGGCGCGAGGCCCACAACATGCCGCGGTACACCGCAACGGCGCCGGTCTCGCCCGCTTGGTCCGAGCGCAGGTCGGCCACCATATCGGCGGGCAAATGTGCCAGCTCCGCAGCCCGCACCCACTGCTGCAAATGGGGCCTGAAGCGCAAAAAGTGGACATAGGCCCACTCGAGCACCGGAGTCACCCCCGGCAACCGCCCTAACCGACCCAGCCAACGCCAGCCGGGCATGGCCAGCCATAAAGACACGAAAGCGGCCGCGCCACTGAGCATGCGCCCGTCCGCCTGCCGCACATGGAAGCGTGCCAGCAAGCGCGCTTGCTCTGCTGGCTCCAGCCCACTGTGCACTTCGCTCACATCCAGCCACTGAACCGGCTGCAAAGACGCTAAGGATTGGTAGAGCCCGATCTCACGCCGGCACAAGGGGCAGGAGCCATCGAACATGACCGTGAGTCCGTCGCATGAGCGCTCATCGGGTGGGGCGGCTGTGTGCTCAGGGGCCGTTGATGGTGTCGGGGAAGAGGGGCGGATCGCTGCGGGCATGGGCTGCTCAAGATTGCCAGAACATGCTGGCAGCTCCGGTTGTAGCGCAATGCTGCAGGCCTTGTTTGCGACGCGGGTTTAGGGCACCCGCCATGTCCAATCGGTGCGGGTCAGGCTGGCGCGGCGGTGGCCGCTTCGCGCGAGTTCCAGCCAGTCGATCTCAAGCACCTGCAATTTGATGAGTGCGAGGTGGTGGGCACCGCCGGGGCTCCCGGCGCAAGCCTCGGCTGCAGCTCCCAGCGCTGCGCCCGGTGCCTGAGCCGACAGGTAATCCCCTGCGGCTGCGGAGGTGCTGATGCGTGCCCACACCGCATCGACCTCCGGGCCGCTGCGCAGCACGGTGGTTTGCGCCCGCACACGGAGCTGCCAGCTCAGCCGCTTGCTCCAGAACACCAGGCTCACCTGAGGGGCGGCCTCCAGTTCGGCGACTTTGGGGCTGCGGCTGTCGGTGTAGATGTGCAACACGGCTTGCTCCGCATCGGCGTGGCGCAATACGACAGTGCGTGCTTGCGGCGCACCATCCACCCCCAGGGTGGCCAGCACAGGGGTGCGCCATTCGTGGTGCCGGTCAGGAACCGCGCGCTGCAACTCCTGCCAAATGCGGTGGCGGATCTCCGATTCGCTCAAAAGAGGTGTGTCCACAGAGTTGGGTTGCCGGCGGCAGTGCTGGAAATTAAGGACCCATGATATCGGCGCCCCTTTGGGGCTGCAGTCGGAGGGGCAAGTCCAGAAAAACAGCGTTTTTCAGTTCCGCAGCCCCCGGCGCATGGAACAATATTTGCACAGTCGTTGATATCAACACGAGAGGTCGAGGCCATTCCCGCAGAGGAAAGCCCATCCGTTTTCAGGGAGCGGTTTTGTACACGACGGTTCACCTGCGGCTCGACGCCGCGACTTTGGTTTTCGCCATCAGTCTGCTGGCGTTCAGTCTCGCCATCCTCTGTGCGCTGCTCGCGCGGTGCGGTGGCTCCAGGCGTTTGGGCTTGCATGAGTGGTCTGCAAGTCTGGCTCTGGCTTCGCTTGCTTTTTGCCTGTTCTTTTTTCGGGGGACTGGCCCCTGGGTTTTGACCTATCTGCTTGCCAACCTGACGATGTTGGCCGTGGTGCCACTCACCATGCTGGCCTACGCCAAGCTCTTGAAGGTCTCGGCGCCCCTGAGCAGCATGGTTTTGAGCAGTGCGGTCGGCTTGTCGGGTGTTTTGGCGGTGTTTTTCCTGGAGACCGCGCCCGAGTTCGGGGTTTTCTCCATGTCGATGGCGATGGGTTTTCAGCTGGTGTTGGCGGCCTGGATGGTGAGGGGCGCACCCGGGGGCTTTGGGGCGCATTGGCGAAGGGTGTTGAATCTGATGCACGGCCTGGGTGCACTGGTGTTCTTTGTCAGGGCGGGCATGGCACTGAATGGGAATGCTGTACAGGTGTCGACGGTTGCGAACTCTTCTACGCAGATCGTGGCGCTGTGCGTGGCGGCGTTGTATTTCACCGTGGTAACTGTCGTGTTTGTCGTGATGGTGAGTGAGCGTCTGCACTTCGAGATGCGCGACCGCTTGCGCCGTGATGGCCTGACGGGTCTCTACACCCGCACCGCTTTCTTTGAAATGGTCTCCACCAAGGCGGCCCGCTTGCAAGCGCAGGGCTATGCACTGGTGTTGGTGGATATGGACAACTTCAAGCGCATCAATGACAGCTTCGGCCATGCCGGTGGGGACGCGGTGCTGGCGCATGCCGCCCGCATGCTGTCGCAGATGACCCGGCTGTCAGACATCGCGGTGCGCTACGGCGGTGAGGAGTTCTGTGTGCTGCTACATGCCTGCTCTGTCGAAGAGGCAGGCCGCTTTGCCCAGCGCTTGGTGGACGAGGCGGGCAGGCAGTCGGTGCGCATGAAAGATGGGCGCAATGTGCGCTTTACGTTCTCAGTGGGCTATGCGTGTGCTCCGGCCGGGCAATCCAGCCAGGGCGTCGAGTCGCTGGAGGCGGTGATCGACCAGGCTGATCAGGCGCTGTATGCCGCCAAGGCAGCGGGGCGCAACCAAGCTTGCCAGGCAGCTGTCGTGGGCCTGTCAGCGTGTTGAGCTGTTCAATTGGCTGGCCAGCCGTTGCCGGTAGGGCTTGATCAGATAGGGCGGCAACCATCGCTCATAGGAGGCCGTCAGTGCGGAATCCTCCTGAAATGACGTTGCCAGTTTGTTGAGCTCGGCAAATGTCTGGTCGGTCTGCGGGCCCTTGGTGCAGCTGAAGCGCCCGGCCAGCAAGGCACTGTTTTCTGCAATCGGATAGAAATGCAGTTTGGTGATTGCGCTGTCGTAGTAGACGGCCTCTCCGGGGTATGCGAGCGTGTAGTCAAACCGCTTCTTTTGCAGCATGGTGATCAACGATTTGGTCGAGTTGTCCTGACTCACCTGAACGACCTGGCGTGCGTTGGATTGCACCAGGGGCCTGAGCATCTCATCAAGCTTGGTGCCGTAGGTCCTGCTACCCGCGACGCCCGCACGCAGGTCGTTTTGCTCCAAGAGATCTCGCAAGCGGACTTCGCCCCCTTTGTTCAGAAAGCGCTTGAACTGTTCCTGGTCTTTGGCCCTGGTGACCAACCCGACCGGGTACACATAGCCATAAGGTGCGGTAAAGCGTAAGTAGGACTCGCGCTCCGGCGTCTGTGCTGCCATGGCCGAGCAGTAGGCGCCGCCGTTTTTGGCAACAAACAGGACCCGTGGCCACGGCAGTACTTCTTCTTGGATGCGATGCTGCGGCAGTGCTTGTTGCACCTGTTTCAGTAGCAGGTTCATGTAGCCGATGTCCTTGGCGTCCTTGTCGAACGTCGCCAAAGGCGGGAAGTCGGCACTCAGCCAGGTAATGTCTTCGGCACAAGCCGACGCCCATGGCATCAACGCACTGATGCAGCACGCGAGGGCTGCAGATGTCTTGTTCATGGATGCTCTATCTTTTTGGGGATTTCAACGACTGGCTTCAGCATAACCCCAAGCTTTTCCCGCCGCGGCTAGGGTCATCACCGAGCGCTGGCTGACTTGCGACGCCCCGTCAAGCAAAAAGCCTTGCCCGTCTTTCGACGGCAAGGCCTTTGTTGGCGCACTTTGCTATAAAAATAATAGCTATTCGCGCATTCTTTATGAGGGCTAGAGGCTGATTTGACCTCTAATGCCCCTTGTCGTTACACCAGCAGCGCATTCACTCGCTTGACGTACTCGGCGGGGTCTGCCGGCAGGCCACCTTCCGCCAGCAAGGCCTGGTCGAACAGGATGTGGGCCAGGTCGTGGAAGTGCACCGAGCCGTCCAGCTTTTTCACGAGCGGGTGATCGGCGTTCACTTCCAGCACAGGCTTCACTTCGGGGGCACTCTGGCCGGCTTGCTTGAGCATGCGCGCCAGCTGGGTGCTCATGCCATGGTCTTGCACCACGAGGCAGGCAGGGCTGTCTACCAGGCGGCTGGTCACACGCACGTCGTCAGCCTTGTCCTTGAGTGCTTCTTTCAGCTTGGCGAGCACAGGCTTGAAGGTTTCGGCAGCTTCTTCAGCGGCTTTCTTTTCAGACTCGTCTTGCAGCTTGCCCAAGTCCACTGCGCCTTTGGCCACGCTTTGCATGGGGGTACCGTCAAAGTCGTGCAGGTAGTTCAGGGCCCACTCGTCTACGCGGTCGGTCATCAAGAGCACTTCAATGCCCTTTTTCTTGAACACTTCAAGCTGTGGGCTGTTCTTGGCGGCGGCC
>DGQR01000244.1:14327-29560 GCA_002390825.1 Rhodoferax sp. UBA4409 | reverse complement strand
CCGCGCCGGCCATCTCGAGCACTTCCGCACTGCGCCCTTGGAGCAGAACCTGCCGGTGCGTTTGGGGTTGCTGGACGTCGGCGCGAGAACGGTTGGGGGCTCTATGGCCTATTGGGCATCGGTAAGGCCGACAAGGACAAAATGCACGCGCAGCATCAGCGCAACTTCCGCTTCTTCGATGCGCCGGTGGGCCTGATGTTCACCGTCGACAAAGTTATGGGTCGTGGCTCGCTGGTGGACTACGGTGCCTTTCTGCAGAACATCATGGTGGCGGCGCGGGGCCGTGGTCTTCACACCTGCCCGCAGGCGGCGTGGAACGGCTTCGCCAGCATCATCCTTCCGCACATCGGCGCGGGCGAGGGCGAAATGCTGGTCTGCGGCATGTCGCTCGGTTATGCCGACCCCAAGGCGCCGGTCAACACGTTCCACACGCCCCGTGTGCCCGTCGCCGATTTCACCCGCTGGGTGGAGTGACCGTCATTTGAACGAAAGCGGCTGCTAGCGCTCTATAAATAAGCGCGAGTAGCTCCTGAATTGATAGCAATTTCCTGGGCGGCCTTTCATGGCAGCCTGAACGCCTCATGATCATCACCAGCCTGCTGGATACCGACCTCTACAAATTCACCATGATGCAAGTGGTGCTGCATCAGTTTCCGGGGGCGCAAGTGGAGTACCGCTTCAAGTGCCGCAACCCGGGCATGGATCTGGCGGCGCATGCGACTGAGATCCGCGAGGAGATCCGTTCCTTGTGCAGCTTGCAATTCCAGGAGGGTGAGCTGGCTTACCTGCGGTCCATGCGCTTTATCAAGAGCGACTTTGTGGATTTTCTGGGGCTGTTCCGCCTGAACGAAAAGTACATCACGGTCACCCCCCTGGCCGATGGTGAGTTGGACATCAGCATCGTCGGCCCTTGGCTGCACACCATCCTGTTTGAGATCCCTGTGTTGGCCATCGTGAACGAGGTGTACTTCCGCAACACCCAGCGGGTGCCGGATTTTGTGGAAGGACGCAAGCGCCTGGAAACCAAGATCGAGCAGCTGCGCGCAGAGGGCCTGCAAGACCTGAAGATTGCCGATTACGGCACCCGCCGCCGGTTCTCCCGTGCGTGGCACGACGAAGTGCTGCGCGTACTTAGCGCCAAGCTCGGCACGGTGCAAAGCCCGGGCAATGCCGCAGGCCGCCCCGGCCAGCTGGCGGGTACCAGCAATGTGTTGCTGGCCATGAAGCTGGGCCTCACGCCCCTGGGAACCATGGCCCATGAATACCTGCAGGCCTCGCAGGCCTTGGGCCCGAGGCTTCGCGACAGCCAGATATTCGCCTTCGAGTCATGGGCCCGAGAGTACCGCGGCGACCTCGGCATTGCGCTCAGCGATGTGTATGGCATGAACGCGTTTTTGCGCGACTTCGACATGTACTTCTGCAAACTTTTTGATGGTGCGCGCCACGACAGCGGTGACCCGTTCACCTGGGGTGAGCGCATGATTGCACACTACCTCAGCAACCGGGTGAACCCGAGTACCAAAACACTGATCTTCAGCGACGGGCTGACCATTCCGCGCACCATCGAGCTGTACCAGCAGTTCCGCGGACGCTGCCAGTTGGCCTTCGGCATCGGTACCAATCTGACCAATGATCTCGGCTACACGCCGTTGCAAATCGTCATCAAGATGGTGCGCTGCAACGGTCAACCGGTGGCCAAGCTCTCCGACACACCGTCCAAGAATATGTGCGACGACGAGAAATACCTGGCCTACCTGCGCCAGGTGTTTGAAATACCGACACCGACGGAAACACCTGCCGTGTCCGCCACCCAACCCTCGGTTTCAGCATGACAACACCATCTACCAAACCTCGCATACTGGTCAGCCGGGCCATCTTCCCCGAGGTGATCGCTCAGCTGGAGGCGGCCTTCGAGGTCGAGCACAACCAAGCGGATGCTGTCTGGTCGGCCCAAGAGTTGACCTCCCGCCTGCAAGGCAAAGACGGTGTACTCACCACCGGTGGCGAGCGCATCAGCGCCGAGCTGCTGCAGGCTTGCCCGCAACTCAAAATCTGCGCCAATATGGCCGTGGGCTTTAACAACTTCGATGTGCCGGCCATGAGCGCCAGCGGAGTGCAGGGCACCAATGCCCCGGATGTGCTGACCGAGACCACCGCCGACTTCGGCTTCGCGCTGATGATGGCCACCGCCCGCCGCATGGCCGAGAGCGAGCACTTTTTGCGCGCCGGTTTGTGGAAGCGCTGGAGCTACGACATGTTTTGCGGCAGCGATATTCATGGCGCCACCCTCGGCATTCTGGGCATGGGGCGCATCGGGCAGGGCATTGCGCGGCGCGGTTTCCATGGCTTCGGCATGAAGGTGATCTATCACAACCGCAGCCGCCTCGATGCCGGGCTGGAAGCGGCTTGTGGCGCGCAGTACGTAGACAAAGCGACGCTGCTCGCACAAGCCGATCATCTTGTGCTGGTGGTGCCGTACTCTGCCGAATCGCACCACACCATCGGTGCGGCGGAGTTGGCGCAGATGAAGCCCACTTCCACCCTGACCAACATTGCGCGCGGCGGCATTGTGGACGATGCGGCGCTGGCCCATGCCCTGCGCAGCGGGCAGATTGCCGCGGCCGGGCTGGATGTGTTTGAAGGCGAACCGCAAGTACACCCGGACTTGCTGACAGTGCCCAACGTGGTGCTGACTCCGCACATTGCCAGCGCGACGCTCGCCACGCGCCGTGCCATGGCCCAGTTGGCTGCGGACAACCTGCTGCGCTTTTTTGCGACAGGCGAGGCGCTCAACCCCGTGAACACACTGGGCGCAGTGCGACGTTAAAGCGCTGCGCGAGGGGCAGGTTCACACAAGTACGCATCAGGTCTTGTGTTTATATTTGCTATTGAATTCATAGCTTCTCGCGCATATTCAATGAGCGCTAGCGGCCTAAATGATGCATAACTAGAAGGAATCTATGACGGAGTGGATGGTCGTGGCGGGAGTGGTGTTGGGGCTGTTGCAACTGGTATTGCTGGTTTTGCTTTTGCGCAGTCGCACGGCCAATGATCCGCAGGCCCGAGCCCAGGAGACTGCGCAACTGGAGGCCCAGCGCCAGGAGCTGTTGGCCCGCCTGCAAGGCAGCAGCGAACGCGTGGAGCGCGAGCTGCGCCGCGAGGTACAAGAAAGCGCGCGCAGTGGTCGCCAAGAGTTAGCGCAAAACCTGGCCATGTTTCAAAAAAGCTTGGTGCAGCAAGCCGCCGAAGCCACCCGCACCCAGAACACCCAGATTGACGCCTTCGGCCAGCAACTCGCTTTGTTGCAAAAGACCCTGTCTGACACCCTGGCCAACCAACTCAGTGCCCTGAGCGAATCCAACGCCCGCCGCATGGCCGAAGTGCGCCAAACCCTGGAAGCCCAACTGGCCCAACTGCAAACCACCAACTCTGCCAAGCTCGACGAGATGCGCGCCACGGTGGACGAAAAATTGCAAACCACCTTGCAAGCCCGCTTGGGAGAAAGCTTCAAGCAGGTGGCTGAGCGCTTGGAGCAGGTGCACAAAGGGCTTGGCGAAATGCAGTCGCTCGCGCAGGGCGTGGGCGACTTGAAGCACCTGCTCACCAACGTCAAAACCCGCGGCATGTTCGGCGAGGCGCAGCTGGCATCGCTCTTGGAGCAGGTGTTCGTGCCTGACCAGTACGCTACGCAGGTGGCCACCCGCCCAGGAAGCAAAAACGTGATCGATTTCGCCATCAAGCTGCCCGGCAAGTCGGACAACGGCGAGCCGCTGTGGCTGCCGATTGACGCCAAGTTCCCCAACGAAGACTACGAGCGCCTGCTCGACGCGCAGGGCAGGGCGGATGCTGCCGCTGCCGAGGCCGCCGGCAAGGCGCTGGAAATGCGCATCCGGCTGGAAGCCAAGTCGATTTCCGAGAAGTATGTGGAGCCCCCGTACACCACCGACTTCGCCATTTTGTTTTTGCCGACCGAAGGCTTGTATGCCGAGGTACTGCGCCGCCCCGGTCTGATGGAATTCTTGCAGCGCGAACACCGTGTCACCCTGGCCGGGCCCACCACCTTGCTGGCCATGCTCAGCTCTTTGCAAATGGGCTTTCGGACGCTGGCCTTGGAAAAGCGCTCCAGCGAGGTGTGGCAGGTGCTGGGTGCTGTCAAAACCGAGTTCAGCAAGTTCGGCGATGTGCTGGCCAAGGTCAAGTCGCAAACCGAGACGGTGCTCAAAACCCTGGACAGCGCCGAAGTGCGCAGCCGCGCCATGGGGCGGGCACTCAAAAAAGTGGAGGCCTTGCCGGACACTCAGGCGCAAGCCCTGTTGCCCATAGACCGCGATTTGGACCGGGACGCTGACGGTGCCGTCCTATGAGCGGCCTTCACCCTTCCACGCCATCCGCAGCTGACCCACAGCAGGGGCCCAGGGCGCTGCTGCGCTTGATCAGCGGACACGTTTGTCTGCATGCCAGTATGGCCGGCATGCGACTGGCTGCGCCGCTGTGGGCCTTGCAGCACGGATATGGCCCCTTGGCGGTGGGTTTTTTGCTGGCTTTGTTCTCTTTGTCGCAGGTGTTTTTGGCCCTGCCGGCAGGTCGCTTTGCAGACCGCCATGGTCTGCGCAAGCCGGTGTCCCGGGCAGTGGTGGCCGCCACAATAGGCGCCAGCGCGGCGGTGGTTTTTCCTCATTTCGTCGTGCTGTGTTTTGCCGCCCTGATGATGGGTGGGGCCACCGGCGCGGCTTCGATTGCGCTGCAACGCCACGTCGGGCGTGCGGCGGCGGATGCGACTGATTTGCGCCGTGTGTTCAGCTGGCTGTCCATCGGCCCGGCGATCTCCAACTTTTTGGGGCCTGTGTGTGCGGGTTTGCTGATTGACTATGCGGGTGTCTGGCTGGGCGGCAGTGCAGCAGACCGCAACGGTTTTGTGGCGGCATTTGCACTCACTGCCTTGTTGCCCTCGTTGGCGTGGCTGTGCGTGCGCTCTACCCGTGAGCTGGAGCCCATCGTGCACGAGGGAGGAGTCGCACCCAGCGCGTGGCCGCTGCTCAAAGAGCCGATCATGCGCCGGCTGCTGTTGGTGAATTGGTTGCTTTCCAGTTGCTGGGATGTGCATACCTTTGTGGTGCCGGTGCTCGGTCATGAACGGGGCTACAGCGCCTCTGTGATCGGCACCATTCTGGGGGCTTTTGCGGTGGCGGCTGCGGTGGTGCGGGTCTTCTTGCCCATGTTGGCGGCCCGGCTGCGCGAGTGGGCCGTGGTCACCGCGGCCATGGTGGTGACCGCAGTGTTGTTTGCGGTCTACCCCTTGATGCCCAGTGCGTGGGCGATGGGTGTGTGCTCTGTATTGCTGGGGCTTGCGCTGGGCACGGTGCAACCCATGATCATGAGCATGCTGCACCAGATCACGCCCCATGCACTGCACGGGCAGGCAATCGCCTTGCGGCTGATGACTATCAACCTCTCCAGTGTGCTCATGCCGATGCTGTTCGGCACGGCGGGTGTGGTGGTGGGGGTGTCAGTGGTGTTCTGGACCGTGGGTGCCTTGGTGGGGCTGGGTTCACACGCAGCGTGGGGGCTGCGTGTGGGGCCTCACACCGAAAGTCCGTAAAAGTTACGGATCACGTCCCAAGCGTCTTGCGGGTCATCGGTGTAGTGGAGCAGGTTCAGGTCTTCGGGCGAGATGGCGCCTTCTTCCACCAGCACATCCATGTTGATCAGGCGTTTCCAGTAGTCGGTGCCGAACAGGATGATGGGCACCGGCTTGGCCTTTTTGGTTTGCACCAAGGTGATCACTTCAAACAACTCGTCCAGGGTGCCGAAGCCGCCAGGAAAAGCGACCAGCGCTTTGGCACGCATCATGAAGTGCATTTTGCGGGTGGCGAAGTAGTGAAACTTAAAGCTCAAAGATGGCGTCACGTAGGGGTTGGCGCGCTGCTCATGGGGCAGGGTGATGTTCAGCCCGGGGGTGAGGGCTCCCATTTCGTGGGCGCCGCGGTTCGCCGCTTCCATGATGCCGGGGCCACCGCCGGTGCAAATGAACAAGCGCTGATCTTTGGGTTTACGAGCGCTGTGTCCGGCTACCAAGCGGGCAAACAAACGTGCGTTGTCGTAGTGCTTGGCGTTGCGCAAGTGGCGCTTGGCCACCGCGATTTGTTGGGCATCCCCCGACAATTCGGCGGCTTGGGCAAACGCCTCGGCATCTTCGGGTGACGGGAAGCGCGCGCTACCAAAGACCACCACGGTGTTGTCCACGCCCTGTGCGGCTTGGTCGAGGTCGGGTTTGAGCATCTCGAGCTGGATGCGGATGCCACGGGTCTCGCGGCGGAGCAGGAATTCGGGATCGGCGAAGGCCAGGCGGTAGGCGTCCTGGTCGAGGGCACCACCCTGGTCAGAGTGGTTTTGCAGGTCCGCCCAGGCGTTGGCGATACGGCTTTCGTTGAGGTTTTGCGTGTTTTCCATGGCTTCATTGTGCGGCAGTTTCGTGGCACTCTGAAGGCAAGAGACGTGCCGTTTTTTGCGGCTTATTTGGAGGCATAAAAAAAGCTCCCGAAGGAGCTTTTTTTTATGACCTGGCCCGGTAGGGCCTCTGTAGCGCGTGGATTAAACGCGTTTACGGTATTCGCCAGTGCGGGTGTCGATTTCGACCTTGTCGTTTTGAGCCACAAAAATTGGCACGCCGATTTCGAAGCCGGTCGCAATCTTGGCGGGCTTGAGCACCTTGCCGGAGGTGTCGCCCTTGACTGCAGGTTCAGTCCAGGTGATTTCGCGCACCACGCTGGTGGGCAATTCGACAGAAATGGCCTTGCCTTCATAGAACACCACTTCAGCGGTCATGCCGTCTTCGAGGTAGTTCAGGGCATCGCCCATGTTTTCCGATTCCACTTCGTACTGGTTGTAGTCAGCGTCCATCCAGACATACAGGGGGTCAGCGAAGTAGGAGTAGGTGCAATCCTTCTTGTCCAAGATGATCTGGTCCATCTTGTCGTCGGCCTTGAACACGACTTCGGTGCCGAAGTTAGCGATCAGGCTCTTGAGCTTCATGCGCACGGTGGCAGAGTTGCGGCCGCCGCGGCTGTACTCGGTCTTCAGGACGACCATGGGGTCTTTGCCGTGCATGATCACGTTGCCGGCGCGGATTTCTTGTGCGATTTTCATAGGGTTGCTTGAGCGAGTGTCACTTAGTGCGACTGTAGGCCGCAGTCTGCGGCGGGGCATGAATCGCCCCAAAACTCGGGCGGCAAATTCAGCAAAGCCTCGTATTTTATCGCTTTTTCTCCACGAAATTGACCAGCGCTGTGACGAGGTCCTCTTGAGCCGCCAGCTGGAGGCGCCAGTGGTGCGCTGCCATGCGAGATTCTTCGGCGTGCAGCAGAGCCCAGTCTATGGGCGTGTTTTCGGCACCACTTGTCAATGGGAGGCCATTCCAGGCGGCAAAGAGCGTCCTTAAGCCGGCGGGGACTTGCAGGCAGTCCAGAAAAGCGTTGAGCTTGTCGAGGTGTGCCCCGTCGTCTTGGGGATAGATGTGCCACAGGAAAGGCTTGCCGGCCCACAGTGCGCGCACCAGCGAGTCTTCGCCCCGAACCAGGTTGACATCGCAGCTGCGCAGCAGCTCATCAAACTCGGCCTGCGTCAGCGCGGGAAGGTGGTGGAGACGCAGTTTGCTTTCACCCTCAGGTACACCAGAAGCCTCTACGGCAGTGCTCCATGCCGCTTGCAGGGCGCGGGCAGCACGGCCCGGGGTAACCAATAGCAGCGTCTGCTCGGGGCCGCGCATCCAATGTGCAAGTGCGGCACTCAAGCCCTCGGGCTCGTAGCAAAACAGGCTGATCAGTCGCTCGCCTTGCCAAGCCACTCCATGGCTGCGCAGCCAGTCGGAGCGCTTTGTGTGGTCCCATTGCGCTGCGGCTGCCAGCAGTTTGGATTCCCGCAGCAAGCCGCCCGTGCCTGCGGTAAAGCCGGGGTAGTAAAAATGTTTGGTCCAACCTTTGGCGGGCCCCTGCATCACCGGCGAGGGCAGGGCGTGACAACGCTCAACATAACTCTCCGCGGACAGGTATTCGAGGTTGATCCACACCGGATTTCTGATGCTTTCTGAGGCGCTAGCGCTGATAGAAATTGCATATGATGCTATGAATTCAGGAGCGATTTCGCATCCGAATCCCTCAATCCACACGCTCGTGGCAGGCAGTTGTGCGACAAAGGTTGCGTCTTGCGACTGTGCCCAGTCCAGTACTTGAACACCTGGCCATAGGCCCTCACGCGCACCGGGAGCCATCCAGGTCAATGGGCTGCTATCGTCCGCCCACAAACGGACGTGGTGACCCCGGCTCGCGAGGTCTGCGCACAAGCGCCAGCACACGCCGATGTCGCCGAAGTTATCGATCACGCGGCAGAACACATCCCATTGCCATGGTGGTGCGGGGTCGTGGCGGGAGGTCGGTGTAGGGGTGACTAGGGACATGCGCCCGATTGTGCACAAGAGGCACTACTGGACGGACAATAGCGCCCCATGAGTGATACCCATCCTGAAGAGCTACTGCGTGAAGTAGCGGCATTGCCGTCTTTGCCCGGCGTCTATCGTTATTTTGATGCTGATGGCCAAGTCTTATATGTCGGCAAAGCCATCAGCTTAAAGAAGCGGGTGAGCAGCTATTTTCAGAAGAACCATGGCGGCACCCGTATCGGGCACATGGTCAGCAAGATTGTGCGCATGGAGACCACGGTGGTCCGCTCAGAAGCGGAAGCCCTGCTGCTGGAAAACAACCTCATCAAAACCCTGAACCCCAAGTACAACATCTTGTTCAGGGATGACAAGAGCTACCCCTACTTGAAGATGACGGGCACGCCCCCTGTACCCAAAAATATGGCTCCAGCAGAGCCCCCGGTGGCAGCACGAGCCCCGCAACCGGTGGAGTTTGCGCGGGTCTCGTATTACCGCGGGGCGGTCGAGAAAAAACACCGTTACTTTGGCCCGTACCCCAGCGCGTGGGCTGTCAAAGAGGCCATTCTGTTGATGCAAAAGGTGTTCCGCTTGCGCACCTGTGAAGACTCGATATTTGCCAACCGCACCCGCCCTTGTTTGCTGTACCAGATCAAGCGCTGCTCAGGGCCATGCGTGGGTCATATTCAGCCGCTGGACTATGCGCAGGATGTCGCAAATGCCGAGCGCTTTCTGAAGGGGGAGGCGCAAGACGTCATGCGGGGGCTGGAGACCCGCATGATGGCGCACTCGGACAAGCTGGAGTTTGAGAAAGCTGCTGAGTTGCGCAATCAAGTCGCTGCGCTCTCCAATGTTTTGCATCAGCAATCGGTCGACAACGTGTCGGATCGGGACGTGGACATCTTGGCTGTCAAGGTGCAGGGCGGCAAAGCCTGTGTGAACCTGGCGATGGTGCGGGGCGGGCGCCATTTGGGCGACCGGCCTTACTTCCCTGTGCATGTGGAAGATGCCTCGGTCATGGATGTGACGGACGAGGGGGCGAGCGCGCCGCCCGTCGAAGTGCAAGTGTTGGAGGCCTTTATCGCCCAGCACTACTTGCAAGTGCCCATGCCCTCAGTGCTGGTGGTGAGTGAGCCGGTGAGCAAAGCGCTTATGCAGGCATTGGCAGAGCAAACCGGTGTCAAGGCTGCGGCAGTGCACCAACCCCGGGAGCAGCGCCGGGCTTGGTTGGAAATGGCCCAAATCAATGCAGCGCTTCAATTGGCGCGCTTGCTATCTGAAGAGGGCTCGCAGCAGGCGCGCACTCGCGCCTTAGCGGATGCTTTGGATCTTGCCATGGACAACCTGGATGTTTTGCGGATCGAATGTTTCGATATTTCACACACGGCAGGGGAGGCTACACAGGCTTCATGCGTGGTGTTTCAGCAGCACAAGATGCAGAACGCTGAGTACCGGCGATTCAACATTGATGGCATCACCGGTGGCGATGATTACGCAGCGATGCGTCAGGTGCTCACCCGGCGCTACAGCAAGATCGCAGAGGCCGTGCGTGAAGCCAAGCACAGCGGAACCACTTTGGCTAGCAATGCCCGGTTGCCGGACCTCGTGCTGGTGGACGGGGGTAAGGGACAAGTCTCCATGGCGAGGGAGGTTTTCGAGAGCCTGGGGCTGGATTTGTCCCTGATCGTCGGTGTCGAAAAAGGCGAGGGCCGCAAAGTAGGTCTTGAGGAATTGGTGTTTGCTGATGGCCGAGACAAGGTGTACCTTGGTGCTGACTCGGCTGCCCTGATGTTGGTTGCTCAAATCCGCGACGAAGCCCACCGCTTCGCCATTACGGGAATGCGTGCCGCTCGCGCCAAGGTGCGAACCGGTGGCAGCAAGCTGGAGGAAATACCCGGCATAGGCCCCAAGCGGCGGGCGCGCTTGTTGCAGCGTTTCGGTGGTGTTCGCGGCGTGGAGCAGGCCAGTGCGCAAGACATTGCATCGGTCGAAGGTATCTCGCGTGAATTGGCGGAGGAAATCTACCGGGCGCTGCATTAAGCCGTGCCACAATCCCGACATGTTTACCACCATCCCCACCATCATGACCTGGGCGCGGATTTTCGCGATTCCCCTCATTGTGGGCGTGTTCTACCTGCCCGGTAGCATGGCCAGCGATTACGAAAAGAACCTGGCCGCAACGGTAATGTTTGTGCTGTTCGCCTTGACCGATTGGCTCGATGGCTATCTGGCTCGCAAGCTCAACCAGACCTCTTCATTCGGAGCCTTTCTGGATCCGGTAGCCGACAAGTTTTTAGTATGTGCATGTGTGCTCGTGCTGGTGCACTTGCAGCGTGCGGATGTTTTTGTCGCACTGATCATCATCGGGCGGGAGATCGCGATTTCTGCCTTGCGTGAGTGGATGGCGCAAATCGGTGCAAGCAAGAGCGTGGCTGTCCACATGATCGGCAAACTCAAGACGGTAGTCCAGATGGTAGCGATCCCCTTTTTACTTTTTAACGGCATGCTGTTCGGCGTGATTGATACCCACTTGTGGGGCGTTTGGTTGATGTGGGGTGCGGCCGTCTTGACCGTCTGGTCCATGGTGTACTACCTGCAAAAGGCAATCCCTGAGATTCGGGCCCGTGCTTCGTAATCGCTGCGGATTCGGCTTGCGCATCTTGCTTTCGAGCCACTGACAAAAGCTCACAATAAAAAACTTGTGCGTTGATGAGAAGGGCCCGGAATTCAGTCTAGAATTCGCCTCCGCGCTGATCGAAATCAGTCGCAGAAAAGCGTGATTCGCGGTGCCCGGTTAAGCTGCGGCGCCCTGAGGCGAATCACCAGAAATTTGAAGAGACATTGTCTAACTCCGTTTCCGATTAAGGGGCCCTTGTGAACAAAACAGAATTGATCGAGCACATTGCCAAGCACGCAGATATTTCGAAGGCTGCTGCTACACGCGCTTTGGAGTCCACCATCGGTGCAGTGAAGACGACCTTGAAAAAAGGCGGTACAGTGTCGCTCGTAGGTTTTGGTACATTTGCAGTTGGCAAGCGCGCTGCGCGCACTGGTCGCAATCCCCGTACCGGCGATGCGATTAAAATCAAGGCAGCAAAAGTTCCAAAATTCCGTCCAGGTAAAGCATTGAAAGATGCCCTGAACTGAAAACCGGTTTTCGGGAGGGTGATTAGCTCAGTTGGTAGAGCGTCTGCCTTACACGCAGAATGTCGGCGGTTCGAGCCCGTCATCACCCACCACCCCTACCCAGCAAAGGCGAACAGTTTGTTCGCCTTTTTTGTTGTTCAAATGGAGAGTTAGCGCATGTTCGATTTTGTTCGCAAGCACACCAAGGTGTTGATGTTCTTGATGTTCTTGCTACTCATTCCCGCCTTTGTGTTGGTGGGTGTTGATGGTTACAAAAGCATGGCAGATCAGGGCGCAACGGTAGCGACCGTTGGCAAAGCAAAGATTACCCAAGAAGAATGGGACTTTGCCCACAAAAACGAAGTCGACAGACTGCGCACCTCCGTACCCAATTTGGATCCCAAGCTCCTGGATTCCCCCCAAGCACGTTACGCGACACTCGAGCGTTTGGTGCGTGACAAGGTGATGGCCGAGGCTGTTCAAGCGTCGCACTTGACCATGAGCAATGCCCGACTGGCGCGAGAGTTGCAGCAAAACCCGACGATTGCAGGTCTGCGCAAACCCGACGGTACCGTGGACATGGAGCGTTACCGGCAATTGGCGGCAAGCCAAGGGCTGACGCCAGAGGGTTTTGAGGCGCGTGTGCGCCGCGATCTCTCGTTGATGCAGGTGGAGTCGGCCATTTCGTCTACCGCTTTTTCACCGAAAGCATTGGCGGACATTGCGCTCAACGCTTTTTTTGAGCGCCGCGAAATTCAAGTAACCCGCTTCGGTCCGGCAGATTTTGTTGCGAAGGTAAATCCTTCAGAGGCTGATATTGAAGCCTACTTTCAAGCGAACACTGCGCAGTTTCAGTCCACTGAAACTGCCAACATTGAATATGTGCTCCTCGATATTGAAGCGCTGAAGAAATCGGTTGTGGTGAGCGACGCTGATTTGAAGTCTTACTTCGATCAAAACGCAAGCCGTTTCAGTGCCCAGGAAGAGCGACGTGCGAGCCATATTTTGATCAATGCGCCAAAGGACATGCCTGCGGCTGAGCGTTCCAAGGCTCAAGAACGCGCCGCTGCGCTGCTCGCCCAAGTTCGCAAAGCACCCGAGACCTTTGCAGAGGTCGCTAAAAAGAATTCGCAAGATGCCGGATCTGCTGTCCGCGGAGGCGATTTGGACTACTTCGGTCGTGGCGCCATGGTGAAGCCTTTTGAAGACGCAGCTTTCTCCCTGAAAGAGGGTGACATCAGCGATCTGGTGGAGTCTGATTTTGGCTTCCACATCATCAAATTGGCGGATATCAAGAGCGCTAAACAGCCGTCTTTTGATGAGGTCAAAGCCAGTCTCGAACCAGAACTGCGGGCGCAACTGGCGCAACGGAAATTTGCCGAAGCGGCTGAATCATTTACCAATGGTGTTTACGAGCAATCGGACAGCTTGGCGCCTGTCGCCGATCGTCTGAAGCTCGTAGTGAAGACAGCGAACGGTGTTCAGCGTGCGGCGCAGCCGGGTGCTACTGGTCCCCTCGCCAACAGCCGCTTTTTAGAGGCTATTTTTAGCGCTGACTCGCTGGAGAACAAGCGCAATACGGAAGCCCTCGAACTTGGCGCCAATCAATTGGTATCTGCACGGGTCTTGTCCTACAGCCCAGCGCGTGCCCTGTCGCTGGCAGAAGTCAAGCCTCTGGTGCGCGATCGTTTGATCGCTAGCCGGGCGTTGGAGCAGGCGAAAAAAGAAGGGGCCGAGAAATTGGCCTTGGTGCAAAAAGACCCGTCAAGTGTCAGCTTCGCTGCCGCAGTGACGATGTCACGTGACGCGAGCCAGGGCTTGCAAGGCGCAATCGTAGACGCTGCTTTGCGTGCCAGTCCTGCCAAGCTCCCGGCATTTGTGGGCGTTGATTTGGGGACACAGGGCTACGCCATTGTGCGAGTCAACAAGGTTCTGCAGCGCACGGCAGTGGAAGAGGCAAAATCCAAGCAGGAACAAGCCCAGTACGCCCAATGGGTGGCAGCAGCTGAGAGCGCTGCCTACTATGAAGGCTTGAAGCAGCGTTTCAAAGTGCAGATGAAGGTACCTGCACCTTGAGATCCAAAACCGGCTTGAATTGAAAAAGAGCCGGAAATTCGGGTTATAATTAAATCATACGGTGGCTGTAGCTCAGTTGGTAGAGTCCAGGATTGTGATTCCTGTTGTCGTGGGTTCGAGCCCCATCAGCCACCCCAGTTTAAAAAACCCGCTAACGCAAGTTAGCGGGTTTTTGTTTTTGTAGGTTTGAAAAGTGGCGGCCGGCTGATTTCAATTATTCACCAGGACCACTTTGCCCATTACTTTGCGTGAACCCATGTGCGCGTAAGCGGCTTTGGCTTCGCCCATCGGCAGTGTGCGGTCAATCACTGGTTTGATTTTTCCTTGCATATACCAGCCGGCAAGTTCTTGCATCATTTTGGCGTTGGCCCCCGGCTCTTTCTTAGCAAAGTCGCCCCAGAAGACGCCTACGATAGAAGCGCCTTTCAGGAGTGCCAAGTTGAAGGGAAGCGCCGGAATAGGACCTGCGGCAAAGCCTACGACCAAGTAGCGACCGCGCCACGCGATGGAGCGGAATGCCGGTTCTGCAAGATCCCCACCCACAGGGTCGTAGATCACATCAGGTCCGCGTCCTTGCGTCAGTGCCTTCAGGGCATCGCGCAGGTTCTCGGTGCTGTAGTTGATCGTGGCATCGGCGCCGATACGGGTACAAAGTTCGCATTTTTCTGCGCTCGAGGCCGCGGCAATCACCTTGGCCCCTGCGGCTTTCGCGATCTGGATGGCTGCAGTGCCCACGCCGCCAGCGGCACCCAAAATCAAGACCGTTTCACCTGCCTTCAGTTGCCCACGGTCCAGCAATGCATGGTGTGAGGTGGCATAGGTCATGATGAATGCCGCGGCATCCACCATCGGGAACCCTGCAGGAAGCGGCATACACATGGCAGCGGGTGCGATCGTATGGGTCGCAAAACCGCCAGTACCGCTGAGGCATGCGACTGCTTGGCCCACTTTCAGATGGGTGACGCCTTCACCGACTGCAACCACGATTCCGGCGTACTCTGAACCTGGCACGAAGGGCAGTGCGGGCTTCATTTGGTACTTGTTCTGAACAATCAGCAGGTCTGGAAAGTTCAGACTTGCAGCGTGAATCTCCAACAGGACTTCTCCCGCCCTGGGCTCAGGTGTCGGTAGTTCCTTCCAATTCAAGGCGTCAACGCCTGTGGGGTCTTCACATAGCCAGGCATGCATGGTGTTTCTCCAAAGATAATTCGCCAAATCATAGAACCCGTGCGCGGAGTGTCTGCCCCCAATTGTCCCGACGGCGACCGGCTGCAGTACTGCCCCCTACAATGCCTCCACACTATTTCTTGCTATGAAAATTCTCATTTCCAACGACGACGGTTATCAAGCCCCCGGTATCGTGGCGCTTTACGAAGCGCTCAAAGATGTTGCTGAAGTGGAGGTCATTGCTCCTGAGCAAAACAACAGCGCTAAATCCAATGCACTGACGCTGCATTCGCCCTTGTATGTGCACCAGGCTGCGAACGGTTTCCGTTACGTGAACGGCACACCTGCAGATTGTGTGCACATCGCGCTCACCGGTTTACTTGATTACCGTCCAGATTTGGTGGTGTCGGGTATCAACAACGGTGCCAATATG
>DGQR01000244.1:0-14269 GCA_002390825.1 Rhodoferax sp. UBA4409 | reverse complement strand
CAACAACGGTGCCAATATGGGGGATGACACTATCTACTCAGGTACTGTCGGTGCCGCGATGGAAGGTTTTTTGTTCGGCATTCCAGCGATTGCATTTTCCCAAGTGGAGCGGGACTGGGTTCACTTGCAATCTGCCGCGCAAAAAGCTCGTGAGATGGTGCTGGCGATGCAGCAGCAGCAAATGATCACCACTGCGCCTTGGCTGCTCAATGTCAATATTCCCAATTTGCCTTTTGAGATGATCGGCGCCGCCAAGCTGTGTCGCCTGGGTAAGCGACACGCTGCCGAGAAAGTGATCAAGCAGCAGAGCCCCCGAGGGGAAACCATGTTCTGGATCGGTGCCGCGGGTCCGGTGAAGGACGATGCTGATGGCACTGATTTCCATGCCACGGCTCAAGGCCATGTTGCTGTGACTCCGCTTAAAGTCGATCTCACAGACCATGACAATCTGGGCTATTGGGCTCAGTCGTTGAACCGTTTGACCTCATCGCCCAAGGTATGAAGGAGCGGCCCTCCTTTCCGGCGCGGCTCGACACCACCCTTGCGAAAAACCGGCCGCATCCGTCAGGTACGGTAATGCCACTGGGACCGCGGGGCCAAGCAGTTTCCGTAACAGGTACTGCTAAAACGGTGGCTCCCAAAAGTGGAGTCTCCAGCGTACCTATCCCCGAAGGTTTGGGGATGGATTCGCTGGCGGTGCGGCAACGCATGGTGCAAAAGCTGGCCGGGCAGGGTGTTACAGACCCCTTGGTTTTGTCTGCCATGGGTTCGATTGAGCGACACCGGTTTGTGGACAGTGGCTTGGTGAACCAGGCCTACGAAGACACCAGCTTGCCCATCGGGCTGGGACAAACCATTTCCAAGCCGGGAGTGGTGTCTCGCATGATCGAGCTGTTGCGTAATGGAGCGACCGGGCCCATGGGCCGCGTGCTGGAAATTGGCACCGGTTGCGGCTACCAAGCGGCAGTGCTGAGCCGTGTGGCCACCGAGGTTTACAGCATTGAGCGCTTGAAGGGTTTGCACGACAAAGCCCGAGACAATTTGAGGCCTCTGCGCTTGCCCAATGTGCATTTACTGTTCGGGGATGGTATGGCGGGCTACCCCAAGGGGGGGCCTTATGCAGGAATTATTTCGGCCGCCGGAGGCGATGCTTTGCCGCAAGCGTGGATTGATCAATTAGCGGTGGGTGGACGCTTGGTTGCTCCCGTGGTGCACGCCGGAGGGCAGGCGCTCTTGGTCGTTGACAAAACAGCCCAGGGCCTGCGCCAGAGCATTCTGGAGGCGGTGCATTTTGTACCCCTAAAATCGGGCGTTGCCTGAAGGGAAAAATCAATATGGTTGGTATGCGTAGTTTGTGGTTTGGTGTTGCGGGTGCCGCGGTACTGGTGGTGGCGGGATGTGGCTCCAAGCCCATTACCCGTGCGCCTGTCGAGGATCGCTCCAGCCAAGCGCCACAACAAACGGTGAGCACCGACCCGCGCACCCAAGCGGTCAAGCAGCCTCCCGGCTTTGAGAATGCAGGCAAACCGGGCTATTACACCGTCAAGCCCGGCGATACGCTGATTCGTATCGGCTTGGAAAGCGGCCAAAGTCATAAAGACATCGCACGCTGGAACGCGCTGGACAACCCCAACAAAATTGAAGTGGGCCAAGTACTGCGGATCGTGCAGCCGGTAGCGGTGGCAGAAGCTGCAGGTACCAAGCCGGTGGCTAGCAGTAGTAGCACTGTGACGGCGCTGCCGCCCGCTAACGGGCAGTCTTCGGCGGCGAGTGCGCCGGCCAGAGCGGCCTCCGCCACCACCGCAGCAGCGAGTGCACCGGCCAAGGCAGCATCTGCTCCTGCCAGTGCGCCTGCGGTTGCGGCGGTTACCCCCGCTGCCGCGAGCGACGATGCAGTCGCTTGGATGTGGCCGGGCAATGGCGCGGTGCTAGCTGGCTTTGATGAAGTCAAAAACAAAGGCTTGGACATCGGCGGGAATGCCGGTGACCCCGTTTTGGCAGCGGGTGAGGGGAAAGTCGTGTACGCCGGCGCCGGATTGCGCGGCTATGGCAACCTGATCATCCTCAAGCACAACAACACCTTCTTGACGGCCTATGCCCACAACCAGACCTTGCTGGTGAAGGAAGACCAGACGGTGAAGAAGGGTCAAAAGATCGCCGAAATGGGCAGCACCGATGCAGATCGCGTCAAGTTGCATTTCGAGGTTCGCCGCCAAGGCAAACCGGTAGATCCGATGAAATACCTCCCCGCTCGTTAGGCTTCTGAGGTTTTTTTATCGATCGCGTAGTCCGCAGCGAGATCGGCGCGGAGTTGTGGAGGGGATGCGGTCGGACCTGAGACAATTCAGGGATGACTGACGAACACAACAACGACACAGCGGCCACGCCGCAGCTGCCTGATGGCTGGCTGGCAGTGAAATCTCTAGACCTCGAAGCCCAGGGGGTCGCCCACCGTCCTGACGGCAAAGTGGTGTTTATCGAAGGGGCGCTCCCCTTTGAAGTGGTGAGTGCTCAGATGCACCGCAGTAAGGCCAGTTTCGAGAAGGGCACTCTGACCGAGATCCATATCGAGTCTTCCCAGCGGGTACAGCCTGCGTGCCCGCACTTTGGTCTGCATGAAGGCGCCTGCGGCGGCTGCAAGATGCAGCACTTGCACGTAGGGGCCCAAGTGGCCGTGAAGCAACGTGTATTGGAAGACAACCTGCATCACATCGGCAAACTCAAGCCGGACAATGTGGTGCGGCCTATCGAGGGGCCCTCGTGGGGCTACCGCTACCGTGGTCGTTTGTCCGTGCGATTTGTGCGAAAAAAGGGTGCGGTGCTGATCGGCTTCCATGAGCGCAAGAGCCGCTATGTGGCGGATATGAAGGTCTGCCACGTGCTGGCTCCCAGGGTCAGCGCGATGCTGATGCCCTTGCGTCAGCTGATCGAATCCATGGACGCCGTGGAAACCATTCCGCAACTTGAGCTCGCCATGGGCGACATCAGCGACCAACAAGACAATCAGGCTGGTGTTATTGCGTTGGTCCTGCGCCATATGGAGCCGCTGTCGGAGGCTGACAAAGCCCGCCTGCGGACCTTTGCAGCGACCCAGGCGGGTTTGCAATGGTGGTTGCAGCCCAAGGGCCCTGAAACCATTCACCGCCTGGACGAGTTGCCGGGCCATGAGACCGGAGAGTTGGCCTACAGCCTGCCTGACTTTGGCATCACCATGCCGTTCCGCCCGACCGACTTCACGCAGGTCAACCCGCACATCAACCGGGTGCTGGTCTCAAGGGCGCTGGGTCTTTTGCAGGTGGAGAAGACTGAGCGCGTGATTGATTGGTTCTGCGGCTTGGGCAATTTCACTTTGCCACTGGCTACCCAAGCGCGCGAAGTGTTGGGTATTGAAGGGGCTGAAGCCCTGGTGGCCCGATCGCGTGAAAACCTGGTCTTTAATTCCAAGCGAAAAGCGGCTGCAGCGCCCGCAGAATATCCGCTAGCAGCTACGGAATTTGTAGCGCGCAACCTGTTTGAAATGACGCCTGAGCTGTTGATTGCGGATGGCTCTGCCGATAAGTGGCTGATTGACCCCCCGCGTGAGGGTGCCTATGCACTGGTGCAAGCCTTGGCAGCGCTGTTCCAGCAGCCCGAGCTGCGCAAGGGCTGGACACCGCCCAAGCGCATTGTGTATGTGAGCTGCGCGCCTGCCACTTTGGCCCGAGACGCTGGAGTGCTGGTCAATGAGGCCGGTTACACCTGCTCCAAGGCTGGCGTGGTGAACATGTTCCCCCACACGGCGCACGTGGAGAGCATTGCGGTGTTCGAGCGAAAAGACTGAAGCAGTGGAGCCTAGTGCTCCCCTTTGGCTTTTACTTTGCTTTTGGCCTTGGGCTCATCTTCTTGCTCGGTGATCACGGCCTCGGCTGGCTGTGGTGGCGGCGGAGGTGGAGGGGGTTTTAAGCCTTGGGGCGCAACCCCTTCAATTTTGTTTTCGCGCATGTAGAGATCCATCTCTTTCCAGCCGTTGAAAATGGCGGACTTGGATGCTTTCTCGTTGAGCGAATAGCAGTCTTCAATGCTGCGCAGCCCGTGCCGGCAGGCGCTGCCGATGGCTTTGGCCTCCGCCTCGCGTTGAGCGATCTTCGGGTCGGCCATTGCTGCCTGAATCGATTGCAGATCGCAACCGGAGAGCAGCAAGGGGAGTAGCAACAGAAGAGGGCGTAGTGTCATAGGGCGGATGAAGTGCTACTGGTGTTATCGGCATTCCAGTGTTGATATTGACAACAAAAAAGGCCCCTCAGGGCCTTTTTTGTTGTGCGCGTGCTGCCATTTGCGGCAGCTACCCCGCTTAGTCGCGTTCGCCGCCGAAAATGCCCAACAGAGCAAGCAGGTTCTGGAACACGTTCACGATGTTCAGGTACAGGCTCAGGGTCGCGGTGATGTAGTTGGTTTCGCCACCGTCCACGATGCGCTTCACGTCATACAGCATCCAGAAGCTGAAGATGCCGATGGCAGCCATGGACAAGGCCATCATGCCGGCAGTAGAGCCCACGAAAGCATTTACCAAACCGCCCACGATCAACACGATGGTGCCGACAAACAACCACTTGCCCATACCGCTCAGGTCGCGCTTGATCACGGTGGCCAAGCTGGCCATGGCGAAGAACACACCCGCGGTGCCGGCAAATGCCGTCATGATGAGCTGAGGGCCATTGCTAAAGCCCAGGGTGCGCTGGATCAGGGGAGACATCATCAGTCCCATGAAGAAAGTAAAGCCCAGCAGCACCGGGACGCCAGCGGCAGAATTCTTGGTCTTTTCAATCGCGAAAATGAAGCCAAAGGCGATCGCCATGAACAGCACGAAGCCAAGGATGCCGCTGAAAATAGGGCCCAAGTTCATCGCCACGCCCACCCAAGCGCCCACCACGGTGGGAACCATGCTCAGTGAGAGCAGCCAATATGTGTTGCGCAGCACCTTGTTGCGTTGCGCGGTTGATGCGCCATAGCCCAGGCTCTGGCCAAAGGTAGTAGTGCGATCGGTCATGGTGTAACTCCAGTTGTTGACTGCCTGAGTCGCGCACATGCGCGGTTACAGCAAGCAGTGCAATCATTCTAGGCCTTCGTGCTGCCACCCCCACGGTTTGTATGCTTATTCTTGTCAATTCGGGTAGAGGTGATCTGCATGCGAGCGGGGTAAAAAGACTCCGCGTTTGGTTATGCTCAGGGTTTTCACCCTTATCACCTGCACACCTTATGAAAACCAAAGCCGTTCTCGAATTTGCCGACGTCACCGCCATCGCCGCCGCCGCTCAGGCTGAAGCTGCGAAACACAGCTGGGCCGTGAGTATTGCCATCGTGGACGACGGCGGTCATTTGTTGTCATTCCAGCGCCTGGATGGCGCGGCTCCCATCTCGTCCCACATTGCGCCCGGAAAGGCACGCACCGCCGCTCTGGGGCGCCGCGAGAGCAAAGTGTATGAAGACATGATCAACGGCGGCCGCGTGTCCTTTTTGAGCGCGCCCAACCTCGATGCCCTGCTCGAAGGCGGCGTGCCGATCATGAAGGACGGCCAATGCCTGGGTGCGGTGGGTGTGAGCGGCGTGAAGTCGAACGAAGACGCCCAGATCGCCAAGGCCGGAATCGCTGCTATTGGTCTGTAAGTCGACCGATTGCTATTAAAAAAATAGCGGGTAGTGCACGTTCTATGTGCGCTACCCGCTTTTTTTATGGTGAACTGCTATTTGGTCAGGATCAGTTTGCCTGCCTTCGTGGTTTGCAGGCGATAGCGCTGGCCGTTGTATTCAATGTCCACACTCTGGCGCTCGCCGAGGAGCGTGCTCGCCTTGACAACCCGGTTGCCAGCGCTATCGATCGGCTTGGAAGCGTTGCGGCGCTCCCCGGACCCCAGCGGGCTGGGCATGGGGGCAAGGGTGCCGGGTAGTGACTGAGGGGATTCCATACGTCAAATCGATGCCTGCCGCACTCAGCGTGTCGGCTCGGAGATGAAGCCGATTTTTCGCAGCCCCGCCTGTTGGGCGGACGCCATGGCTTGTGCCACGAATTCATAGCGTACGGCTTTGTCCCCGCGGATATGCAATTCCGGTTGTGGATCCTTGGCAGCCTCGGCTTGCAGTACCCCGCTCAGGGCATCGCTGGCGACCAGCGATTGGTTCAGAAAATAAGCGCCTTGAGCGTCCACACTCAGCTGCAGTGTTTCCGGCTTGACTTGTTCCGGCTGGCTCGTGGCGGTTGGCAGCTCTACATTGACAGCGTGTTTCATCACCGGCACGGTAATGATGAAGATGATGAGCAGCACCAACATCACATCGACCAGCGGTGTCATGTTGATCTCGTTCATGACCTCGGCGTCGCTGTCTGAGCCAGCGTCTTGCATTCCAAATGACATGGGGTCTCCTCGGGCGGATCAGGCTTTTTTCATGGCGACGACTTTGCTGTCACCACTCTGGACGTGGGTGACCCGTGCGCCCGTCACAAAGTAGGCGTGCAAATCGTGGGCGAAACGGTTGAGCTTGGTCAGGATGGACTTGTTGCCACGGACCAGCGCGTTGTAGCCCAGCACTGCCGGGATGGCCACAGCCAAGCCCAATGCGGTCATGATCAGCGCCTCGCCGATCGGACCGGCTACCTTGTCGATAGTGGCTTGGCCTGATGCGCCAATGCCCATGAGTGCGTGGTAGATGCCCCAAACGGTGCCAAACAATCCCACGAAAGGTGCTGTCGAGCCGACCGATGCCAACACGGCCAAGCCGCTCTGGAAGCGTGCGGTGCTGTCATCAATGCTGTTGCGCAGGGCGCGGCTGATCCAGTCGCTGATGTCTAGGGCGTCATGCAATTGGGTTTGGGTGTGGCGATGGTGGGCGGTGGCCTCTTGCCCCGAGCGCGCCAATTGAACAAACGGGTTGTCGACCGGGTTGCCCAGGGTCGTCATGCCGGATTCAAAGTCAGCGCTATGCCAAAAGCTTTCGGTGCGGCCTGCGAGCGACTTGAACTTGAAGATGTCCAAGGCCTTGATCAGGATCACGATCCACGATGCCAAGGACATGCCGAGCAGCAAAATTGCTACCGATTTAGTGACCCAGTCGCCTTGGTTCCAGAGGGTGATGAGGCCGAGTTGAGATTCCATAAATAGCTCCGAAGAAAAACGAATTGAATAAAAGAGAAAGCGTGGACTAGCGTGTGAGCTGCCAGTTAAGGGGTACGTCAAACCACATGCCTTGTGCGACACCAGCGCGCTTGCCCGGGGCATAGCGCCATTTCAGAGCGGTCTCTACCGAGGCTTGATCCAAGCGGTCAAAACCGCTGCTTTGCTTGACACTGGCTTGGCTGGGTTGCCCGTCAGCATCGATGAATACCCTCACCACGACGCGGCCTTGCTCACCCAAGCGCTTGCTGATTGCGGGGTAGGCAGGCTTGGCGTTGTTCAGGTAATCGGCATCGCTGGAGGGCAATTCGATCTTTGGCGGAGCCGGTGGTGCGGGCGGTGCCGCGGGTGCATTGCTACTGCCAGTGGCATTGCTTTGGGTAGCCGCCGTTGCCGCAGGGGTTGCCGCTGACGGTGCCGGTGTATTGGGAGAGGGTGCAATCGCCAAGGGCGTGGGCGCGGGTTGGGGTGCCACTGTGGGTGTAGGTGCAGGCACCGGAGGTGTCGGTTGTTTGGTGGTGACTGTTTTGGTGGGTGTTTTGGGCTGTGGGGTGGCTCGCGGTGCGGGTGGCGGCGATGCGGGGGTTACAAACTCCACCAGGATTTCGGCGGGCACCACCACCTCTACGACGCGCTTGAGCAAGCCACTCTGGACGGCCCACAAAACCGCCACGTGGAAGGCAACCACCGTCAGGACGATGCTGGTGTTACGACTGAAAGCGGGCAATGCGCCAAAACGCGGAAGTGCAAAAGTAGACATAGGCAGTAAAAATCATCAAGGGCGTTGAGCGTGGCCAGTGGCCTCAGGTGTCGGCCCACATGCGCAGCATGTTGTGGTAGACGCCCGTGAGTGCTGTGGTTTCCTCTGAATCACCGTGCCGGCGACGCATGGCCAGCAAGTTCATGTCGAGCTCGTACAACATGCGGCGTTGCTCGTCGCTGCGAACCAGGCTCTCAATCCAGAAAAAGCAGGCGATACGGTGCCCGCGGGTCACGGGTTTGACCTGGTGCAGGCTGGTGCCGGGGTAGAGCACCGCGTGACCCGCCGGCAGCTTGACGGTCTTTTCGCCGTAGGTGTCGGCGATCGTGAGTTCGCCGCCGTCATAGTCCTCAGGGGCATTGAGGAACACGGTGCACGACACATCCGTTCGCAATCGCTGCCCGTTGCCGGGCATGTAGCGAATGGCGCCATCGATGTGGTTGCCGTAGAAGTTACTGTCGCCCCCGTACCGGTTGACACGGGGTGGAAATACTTTTTTGGGCAGTGCCGCAGAAAAGAAGGTGGTGTTGCGGTCCAGACCCCGCAGCACCAGTTCGCGGATGCTGCGGGCAATGTCACCCTCGTGGTCCAGTTGCTCGTTGTTTTTGACCTGCCTGGCCAACTCACCGGTGCCTTTGCGCCCATCCGTCCAGGGAGCCTCCTTCAACAGGTGCTGGGCATGGGCGACCTCGTCAGAGGTCAGCAGATCGGGCAGGAGCAAAAGCATGGCGGTGGCTGGCAGGTAAGGGCGCAGGCTTAGAACTTCAGGTTC
Source organism: Rhodoferax sp. UBA4409 (assembly GCA_002390825.1). Lineage (GTDB taxonomy): Bacteria > Pseudomonadota > Gammaproteobacteria > Burkholderiales > Burkholderiaceae_C > Allorhodoferax. Next base: position 5,592 of record DGQR01000244.1, on the reverse strand, counting down.
AAAGTGGCTTGTAGATTCCGGCCAGGGCCGGGTGTGTAGAAGGTCGTGTACAGACCATCTGCGTACAACTTGTCCAGTGCGTTGGTCAAGTTGACTTTGAGCACTACTTTTTCGTTGAACTTGTACTCGCCCATCAGGTCGAGCGTGGCGTAACCAGGTGCAACGACACCGGGGTTGGTAGCGGGTGTCTGTTCACTGCGGAAGTTCACGCCGGTACCCAAGCGCAGTTCCGGGGTGAACTGGTAGGTCGTCCACACGGTGCCGCTATGGATAGGCGTCAAGCCGGGGCGCTCGCCTTCGCGTGCGCCGTTGGCGGTCGAGTTCGACACATCGATCATCGCGTCAGGCATCCACATGTAGGAGCCGTAAATCTCCCACTTGCTTGTCAGCATGCCGCTGAAGTCGACCTCAATGCCACTCGCATGGCGCCTGCCCGACAGCAGCATCTGGGTGGCTGCAGAGTCCGGGTCTGTGTTGCGTTCGTTGAACTTGGTGGAGTGGAAGAGCGCCAGTCGGGTGGTATATCGCTTGTCCGCCGAGTCCAGTTTGGCCCCGATTTCAAAGTTGCGGCTTTGCTCAGGCGGTGTGTTCTGGCTGGTGGTGGTGTAAGAGTAGGTATCCGCCGAGGTATTGAACGATGTGCCCCAAGAAATATGGTACGACGCCAGCTCGTTGGGCTGATACAGGGCGCCCACACGTTGGCTCCAGTCGTTCACTGTCTGCTCGTAGCTGCCTGTCCACAGCCCAGCATTTTCGGTGATGTAGTTGCCGCGCATCCGGTCAAAGCGCAAGCCCCCCAGCACTTTCCAATGCTCTGCCACCTGGACCAAATCCATGGCGTATACCCCGAGGTTGTCGGCCTGGAATGCATTGGCGCGCGAGACTACGCGAGCGGACTCGTCGATGGAAGCGCCATCATTCGGGGTTGCGGCAATGGTCGAGGGGCGGGTAGCGCCTCCTGTCACGCGGAACACATTCTTGTTTTCTTGGGCGAGGTCAACACCGGTAAACACTTCATGTTTGAGGCCGAACGCCGAGAACTTTTTTGTGTAATCCGTTTGCAGATACACCGAGTTCAGATCCTGTATCTTGTTTTGAGCGCCTCGGGTCAAAACGGTGGCATCCGAATAGTTGTTGATGCCGGTGCCTGTGGCGTAGTTCCAAAGGGTGGCCCGCTGGTCGCGGGTGTAAACGCCTCGGCGCACCGAGGTTTTTAGTTCGCTTTCATCTTCAAAGCGATGGGTGTGGCTGGCAGTGATGTAGTCCGCATTGCCTTTGTTGTAATCGCTGGCCATACCGTAATAACTTTGCGGAGCGATGGCGGTATTCAGGCCAGCCGTGGTGGCTGCTGCGGTGGAGGTGGGGCGGATCCAACGCACGCCGTAGTTGATCCCGTTGTCGTTGTCCAGAGACATGATTCCCACCGAGAACTCGTCCTTGGTGCCGATGCCCCAGCGGTAGTTGGCGGCGATACCGCGTTTGTCGATGCTGCTGCCCGCGGCGTTGTTGTCCGCTTTGGTGACCATGGCATTGATACGCAGGCCCGAGTCTTCACCGGTTTGGATGTTGAAGTCGCCTGTCACCCGGCGGTAGTTGTACATGCCGACGGTGGTGCTGATTTCATGGTCGTCAATGGCGCGACCTTGCTTGCTGCTTTGGTTGACAGCGCCTCCGGTGGAGCCGCGGCCGAACAGCATGGATGCGGAGCCGCGCAGCAGTTCGATTTTGTCGCTATTGAAGGTGTCGCGGTCGTAGAAAGCGGGGTCGCGCATTCCGTCTACAAAAATGTCGCCGGTTTGCGCCAGCGAGAAGCCGCGCAGGCGGATGTCTTCTTCGCCACCCTCTGCGGCCAAGAATGTGACACCGGCGGTGTTGTGCAGCACGTCTTTCAGGGTGTCGAGGTTACGGTCGTCGACCAGCTTTTCAGTCACCACGGTGATGGACTGGGGAATGTCGCGCAGCTCTTGTTTCCCTTTGCCGATCGATGTCGTGGTGGCACGCACGGAGTCTTTGCCCTGTGCCTCTTCGGCCTTTTCGGTGATCGTGACAGGTTTGAGTGTTTTGACAGCTTCCGTCCCGGTGTCTTGGGCTACTGCGGAAAAAGATCCTGCCAGCAGCATTGCGCCCAAGGGGAGCAAGGTCGCAGGGTTGGCCGCCAAAGGCGTCGGGGAAGGGAAGGGGCGAGTAGTGGGCATAGCGCTCTCAACGTTCAATGAAAAGAATTTGCTGGCTATGTCTCCCACCGGCAGTGCGGTCTTGGACGTGGCTTGCTGACGTGTCAACTAAACAAGAAGCATTCCTGTTTAGTTTTAAAAAAATGACCTACAGATGGCGGGTCATGGTGATGGTTTTCCAGGCACCGTGCACCATGGTGGCGTTGGCGTGGCAGCGCTCCACGACATCGCGTGCACAGTCTTCGCAGCGGCCGCACTGAGTGGCCACGCCCAGATCGATCTGGATGTCTTCAAAGCTCTTGCCTTCACTGGCGTGATGGTGGATCTCTTTGTCGGATACGCGGTGGCAGACACAAACAATCATGGGTGGTCCGGTGCTGTGGAAAAATTGAATTGTAAATGAGAAGTTGTCGCATTTGCATTTATAGTTCTTAAAAAATTTACTTTTGTTTACCATGCCCGCGCTAAAACTTCATTTGCCTCCTTCTCCCGACATTCTCAAATCCATGACGCCGCAAGACTGGCAAGCGGTGACCCAGGCCGAGCCGCTCGCAGCAGCCCGCTGGATGGTGGCCGCAGCCGCGCTTGGCAGTGCGGATGCACAAGCCATAGGCGGGCAATGGCTGCTCGATGGCCACGGACAACCCCGGAATGCGGATGCCGCAAGAGCCAGTTTTCTGAAGGCGGCGCAGCAGGCACACCCCATGGGCATGAATATGGCCGGTCGTTGTTTTGAAAACGGTTGGGGAGGTGACGTGGACTACTTTGCGGCCGCCAACTGGTACCGCCAGGCAGCACACGCGGGGCTGGATGCGGCGATGTACAACTACGCCAACTTGCTCGTAGCCGGCGTGGGGGTAGCACAGGACGATGCCGCTGCGCTTGAGTGGTACAGACACGCCGCTGCGCGCGGGCATGCCAAGTCCATGACCAAGATCGGCTATTTTTACGAGGATGGCAGGGTCGTGGCCCGTGACCTCAATGCAGCTTTTGTCTGGTTTGAGGGCGGGGCCACAGGCGGCGACTTCCGTGGGCAATTCAACTACGCCACCTTGCTGGCACAGCGCGGTGATTTGCAGGCGGCATTGCACTGGTTGCGCAAGGTGCCTGCCACCGCCACGGCCGCTTACCTGCGCCAAGCAGGCCAGCGGCTGCTGGACTCCAGCTATCCCGAAATTCGTAATATTGGCGAATCCATGCTTCAAAAAGCCGCTTAGCGCCCACCGATATTGCGCAGGTAGCTATAAATAAGATAGCAAAGTGCCGTGGTTGTCCCAGCCTCTGGCCAAGGTGTAGCGCTTGTGGGGGCTGGTGCTGCCAGTGGCGCTGGTGTCTGTCGGCGCAGATAGAGCCTCGCGACTACCGCCCGCCATAAAGCCTTCAGCGCTGTTGCCCACAGGCATTAGCGCGCCTGCGCCTGCCAAAGGCAACATGCCCCGCCACTCGCGAGTTGTGGACCAGCCCATTACCTGGCCAGCGTAGGTGGCGCTCACCCAAAACGTGCCGGCCGCCCAACACACGTCGCCCGCATAGCCCTGCCAACCATCAGGCGCTGCGCCCTCCAGGGGCCAAGGCACCGTGTTCAGCCCATCAGAGCCCAATAGGGCCAACGCCGGAGCCGCTTGCCGAAGCGCTGGGTCGGAATGCTCCGCCTGCAGGGCCACCGCCAAGGTGCCATCGGGTGCCAGCGCCAGGTGGCGCAGACTCAAATATGGGTCGTTTAACGCAAACTGCGCAACGATGTGGCCAGTCGTGCTGTCCAGCTGCGTCAGATTGGAGGCCATTTGCGGCAGGTTGCGTTTGCGGCGACCGGTCTCGGGCAGGGTCAAAATGCCGCCATTCGCCACGATGAGTTGCTCACCGGGCTCCCACATCAGGGCGTGGGGGCCGATGCCCCCGCTGGGAAACTCGCGAATCGTTTCCAGCGAACCCGCATGCCGCTGCGCAATCAGCCCTTGGCCGGTGTCGCCATCGCTCTCGGTGGTGAAAATGAATTTCCCGTCGTGCGACTGCACAGCGTGGCCCCCCAAATAGCGATCCGGCTCCATGGGGTGTAGGTGCAGCAGGCGGCCGGTGCGAGTGTCCACCCGGGCCAGGTATTCGCCCGGCCGGCGTGCGACCACCAGCGCCTCTGGTGCTTGGCCGGCGCGTGAGGCGGTGAGGGGCAGCAGTTGGTGCGCACGGTCGGGCAGGGCGGTGGCCCAGCGGGCGCCCTGTAGGGTCCAGACACCGGCGTAGGCTTGCCCCCGGTCTTGCCAGGCGGTGAGCACTTGTGTCTCTTTGATGCGCGCGCTTGGTGTAGCCACGGCTGCGCGGGGTAGACCTGCACACCATGCCGCGAGGCCCATGGAGGCCAGTGTGCTCAGTGTTTGCCGGCGCGTCAGCGGCTGCGCGTCTGGCGCAGGGTCAATCGCCATCGGCATCCGTAAACCCTTGGCTGAAATCGAAGAGCCGGGCCCCCATGTCACTGGCCAAGGTATGCAGCGCCGCGATGCTGTGCTGCGCGCGCAATACGCTACTCGCTGCTTGGGGGCGGGCCGCGTGCATCGCACGGCGGGTCGTTGCCAGTTGTTGCGCCAGTTGGGTAGCGGGCGCGAGGTGGCCGCGCGAGCGCAACAGGTCGGTAAAGCTCCGGGCCGCTGCGTCGTTGGAGGGTGTGCAGGTGTCTGCAGAATCGCTCGCCAAAAAGTGGGCAATGCTTTCCCACTGCGCTTGCCATGCGGCGTGGGTTTGCCCGCTCAGGCCGCGCACCCAGATGGCGCTGTCTTTGCCCCGGGTGTTGACCCGCATTTTCTTCAGGCGCAATTGGTCGAGGCTGCCCATGCATTGGGTGAACCATTCGCCGTAGTCGGTCCAGGCTTGTGCTTCATCTACCGAGTCGCTGTCAGGCGCCTGTGCTGCGGTCTGGTAGGCCAGCAGCAGGGTGCCGGCCTCTGCAGCTACCTCGCTGCTGATAGCTGCAGCGAGCGCCCGCGCACCGGGCTCAGTCGCTTGGGCCCAGAGCAGCCATTCCAAGGCGGGCAGTCCTTTGGCGCCCACTCCGGCAGCCCGCACCCGGGCGGCTAAGGCCTCTGCGCTGGCATCCTTGGCGACTTGCGTCAGTGCCTGCACCTGTGAGGTGCGGGTCGGCCAGAAATCCAGGGTGCGCACCGAGCGGCGCTCCAGCAGTACCCCTGCAGGCACCGCCGCCAGTTGCTCCCACGCCAACATGCAGCGCACCCAGGCCGCGCGCTGGGCGGGCACATCGGCAGGCATGGTTTGTAGCGTCTGATGAAGTGCGCTGGCGGTTTGGTCGAATGCATGGGCGCGCGGCAGCCAGTGGCTTTGTAGACCGCCCAGTACCAGTTCGCTCGCGCGGAAAAACGGCGTCGCCGTCTTGGCGGGCGCTGCGCAGCTGAATGCTATGGTTTTTGTAGCT
>DGQR01000184.1 GCA_002390825.1 Rhodoferax sp. UBA4409 | reverse complement strand
CTGCAGGGCTTGAACCCCTGCCACCAACCAGCCGCTGCTGCCGTTTTTGGCCTTGGTCATGTTCCAGACTTCGCGGAACGGGCTGGGGCCTGCCGACAACTCTTCGCGAATCATTCCGGAGAATTCCACGCTGGCCATGTACTCGTCAGGCAACTCCTCGATGCCCAGCAAACGGGCGTCAATCATCACGACATCGGTGTGGTTGGCACCAGTGCCTGTGTGGGCTTCCCGCTCGGCGAGCTGGGACTGGATTTCGCGAGTCATGTCGTCGGTCATCATGGCGCGCAAGGCGGCCACATCAGACCGGTCCCAGGCTGCCTGAAGCGTCACAAAATTCGCTTTGGCAGACTTCAAAAAGCCTTCGGAATCAAACCCTGCAGGCACGCCCCAATTCTGGGAGCCCATCAGCGCAGAGCCGATCATCGAACCGCTGGAGGCCTGAGGCGCCTCAAAGCCCATATGGTTTCGCTCCCATGGCCGGGCCGATGCGTCGTTGCCGACATTCTCAGCGCGGTACTGCTTCAAATCCTGCACCGGCGCTGGGCCTGCGGGGACCCCTGCGCCCTGAAAAGCAAACGGCGAGGCCTGTTGCACGGAGGCCTTGCGGCTGCGCATGAACCACCCCACCAACATCATGACGCCCAATGCCAGCAGGCCGAACATCAAGATATTCCCGAACGCTTCACCGAAACCCAATGAGTTCGCCAGCCAAGCCAGACCCAAACCTGCTGCCAAGCCACCCAACATGGCGCCCCATGGCCGTTTGGGTGCCTGCGCCGCAGCAGGCGCTGCCGCGGGGGCAGGCTTGGCCGCTGTGTTGTTGACGTTTTGCGCAGGAGCAGCCGGGTTTGCCGGTGCCGCACCCGCTGAATCCCGCTGGGTGACGTTGTTGGACTGCTTGCCGAATGACTTCCCTCCGCCCAGGCGTTTGGCGGCTTCTGCGTTAAAGCCCGAAAGGGATAGCGCGACTGTCAATGCCAATGCCCACAATTTCATAGTTGTCTCCTGGGTGTAACTGTCTTCAGCACTTGATTCCAACATGCAAAGCGGCAATACCGCCAGTCAAATTGTGATAGTCCACATGACCAAAGCCCACTTTGTGCATCAGGGTCTTTAGCTCTTTCTGGCCGGGGTGCATGCGGATGGATTCTGCCAAGTACCGGTAACTGGCGTCATCACCCGCGATCAGCTTGCCCAAACGCGGCAACACCTTGAAAGAGTACCAGTCGTACACCTTCTCCAGGGGGGGGGCTACCTTGGAAAACTCCAGCACCAGCAGCTTGCCGCCGGGTTTCAAGACCCGTCGCATTTCTGCCAAAGCCACGTCTTTGTGCGTCATGTTGCGCAGACCAAAGGCCACGCTGACCACATTGAAGTGGTTGTCAGGGAAAGGCAACTTCTCCGCATCGCACACCAGCGTGGGCAACACGATGCCGGCATCCAGCAGGCGGTTGCGGCCGGTGGAGAGCATGGCTTGGTTGATATCGGTGTGCACCACCTGGCCGGACTTGCCGACTTTTTTGGAGAATGCCATAGCCAAGTCGCCGGTGCCGCCGGCAATGTCCAGCGCCTTGTCGCCCTCTTTGAGGTTGGCCACCAGCACGGTGTAGGCCTTCCAGGCACGGTGCAGGCCGGCCGACATCAGGTCGTTCATCAAGTCGTACTTGGGGGCGACGGAGTCAAACACGCCACGCACGTGGCTGGCTTTCTCTGACTCATCGACCGACTTGAAACCGAAATGGGTAGTACTCATATTTTTAGTCCAATTGGGCTCCAGCGCTCACGGAATATGCGCAGGTAGCTCCTGAAACAATAGCGATCAGGCTGAGACGTCAGTGGCTGGCACAGCCGTGGCCGCCTTTGGGTGCCATGACTGCATCGCGCGCTACACCCGCGGCCTTGAGCTTATCCTCGTAATCCTGCCACAGGCGAGTCTGTTGGGAACCCAGAAAATACAGGTAGTCCCAGGTGTAGATGCCAGTGTCATGGCCGTCTGAAAAACGGGGCTGCACCGCGTAGTTGCCCACTTGCTCCAGCGCTTCCAGCGTGACATCGCGCTTGCCGGTTTGCAGCGTTTCCTGCCCCGGCCCGTGACCCTGCACCTCGGCAGACGGCGAGTAAACGCGCATCAGCTCAAATGGAATGCGAAACCGCGCACCGTCAGAGAAGCCCACCTCCAGCACACGGCTCTGGCCGTGCACCGTGAGGTCTTGCGGGGTCGGCGCGCCAGCGGTCAAACCTGCCATACAGCCCCCTTAGACCAGCACGCGCTCAATGCCACCGGCATTGGCGGTTTGCACATACTCGGGCAACCATTCCTTGCCCAGAATCTGGTTGGCCATTTCGACCACGATGTAGTCGGCCTCCAGCAAGCCGTTATTCAGATCATTGCCGTAGCGGCTCAGACCTTGCAAGCAGCTCGGGCAGCTGGTGAGGATCTTCACATTGCCTTCCGCCTTGGGCGCCTGCCCTGCGGGCGCGGTCAGGGCGCGCAAAGCGGTCTCGCCCTTGCGCAGCTCTTCTTCCTTGCGGAAGCGGATCTGGGTGGAAATGTCCGGGCGGGTCACGCCCAGCGTGCCGGACTCGCCGCAGCAGCGGTCATTCTTCAAGACAGCGTCACCCACGAGGGCCTTGACCGTCTTCATCGGGTCCTGCAGCTTCATCGGGCTGTGGCAGGGGTCGTGATACAGATAACCGGCACCCGCGCCACCCTCCGGAACCAGGGTAATGCCCTTTTCCAGCAAGTACTCGTGGATGTCGATGATGCGGCTGCCGGGGAAGATCTTGTCGAACTCGTAGCCCTGCAACTGGTCGTAACA